>JARDZO010000313.1 GCA_029240815.1 Brevibacillus sp. | reverse complement strand
CCGGATTGATTGCCAGTACCGCAACCTGCCATTACTGCAGCAGCCAAAAGTGAAGTTAGTGCAAGAGAAAAGATAGACTTCTGTTTTTTCATCATGGTACCCCCATTAGGATGGTCGTTGACATCCGGGTGAAAATCTAGGCGCCAAGCTCGAAAGGGTTTATATTACTCGACAACTTATATTTATACAGGATAATGATTATTTTAATCATTAGATGAACAAATTCAATCTTTTTTTACTCATAATTTAAATATCCAATATACAGAATTTTATACACAAATTAAATAATTTCCCCACTCTCCCCTTGCTCCCTTTGTAGTATGTCCCATTTTTATCGTTTCCTTCTGTGAAATTGTACTTTTCTCTGGCGAAAATGCAGCTAAAGAATTATAGTGCATATGAAATCATCATGGAGGAGGAAAAATGATGGCAGCCAATTGGACTTCCCATTATCAGCAAAAGCTCCCCGATATTCTCGCAGAGCTGCGTACATACGTCGAGATGGAAACACCCACCCACGATAAGCAAGCGGTCGATCGACTGGGCGCATTTATCGCAGATCGCTTCCGCTCACTCGGTTGCAAAGTCGATATCATTCCTCAGTCTACATACGGGAATCAACTGCGGGTAGAATATGGAGAAGGCGCTGAACAGATTATGGTGCTCGGTCACTTTGACACCGTAAAGGAGCTGGGCACGCTCGTTCGAGAGCCTTGGAAAATCGAGGATGGACGAGCATTTGGACCTGGAACGTACGATATGAAAGCGGGCATCGTCTTCTGTTATTTTGCTCTGAAGACGATCGTCGAAGAAAACATTCCGCTAAAGAACAAGCTCGTCTTTTTCTGGAATACCGATGAGGAAATCGGCAGTTTGTCGTCGGAGAAATGGATTCGGGAGGAAGCGAGACGAAGTAAATGCGCACTCGTGATCGAGCCTGCCGCTGGAGACGGATCGCTGAAAACGAGCCGCAAAGGCGGTGGAGAGTTTGTATTGAAGGTCACGGGACAGGCCGCTCATGCAGGAAATGATCATGCACTGGGGGTAAATGCCATTGAAGAGATTGCCCACCACGTGATTGCCATCCAATCCTTTACGGATTATGATGCAGGCACGACGCTCTCTGTCGGGACGATCCGTGGAGGAAGCGTCTCCAATGTCGTTCCTGACTATGTGGAAGCTGATATCGATGTCCGCATTAGCACGAGTGAAGAAGCAGAGAGAATCACCACTCTCATGAATCAGCTCACGCCCGTCTTGCAAGGCGCACAGCTGACCGTAGAAGGCGGAATCACCAAACCGCCTATGGAGAGAACCAGCGGGACAGAGCAGCTGTTTCTACAAGCTCAGGCTCAGGCACAGCTGGAAGGATTCCATTTGACGGAACGCGGGGTCGGCGGGACCAGCGATGGTAATTTTGCCGCAGACGAAGGGACTCCTACACTCGACGGATTGGGACCGGTAGGAGATGGGGCACACGCTTCCCATGAGCATATCGTCATCGACGCCATTCCTGGCCGCATCGCGGTGCTGCTACGTCTATTCAGCAGCTTGTAATTTTCGATTTGATTACACTCTGCTCATCTCGTGGCGGCGTTTTCTTTTGCTCTACTTTCGGTGAGTCAGTCATATACATTCCCTATCGAAAAGGAAGGAGCTGAGATATAGTGGAGAACGCAAAACCGTTACCGAGCCATGCAGTAGGATTTTGGCGTCGCTTAGGGGCGAGCTTGCTGGATGGATTGATAATCGGTATACCTCTGGCCCTCATCTCTTATTTGTTGACGGGTGATACGAAGGGAAACCTGTTTACGAATCTGGTGTCGATACTCTACAGTCTCTTGCTGCCTGTATTCTGGTATGGATACACCGTAGGGAAAAGGATCATGGGGATACGAATCGTAAGGTTGGATGGAGAAGCAGTGGGAATTGGCACCATGCTTCTGCGAGCCGTAGTTGGCATCTGGCTTATCTATACGGTGACACTCGGCATCGGTGCGATCATCAGCGCGATCATGGTGGGTGTCCGTGAAGATAAGCGGGCTATTCACGATTTAGTCGCTGGGACGTACGTCACTTCCGATCCACCAAAAACAGGGCTGTGAGTGGTGGTCTGTGCTGACATAGAAAACAAACGAAAGCCATCCCTGAAGCGGTCAAGGGATGGCTTTATTTGCGTGATGAAAGTCTTTGAAAGAGTCGTGATTAACCGCGGATGGCAGCAATTGCCTGAGCGCGATCTTGTTGATTGAACACAGCGTTTCCTGCAACCAGAACCGTTGCACCGGCTTCCTCACACAAACGCGCTGTTTCCGTATTCACTCCACCGTCGATCTCGATCTCTACGTGTCCCAGGCCGCGTTCGTTCAGCATGCGACGAAGTTCCTTGATCTTCGGTACCACGTTGTGAATAAATTTCTGTCCACCAAAACCAGGGTTAACGGTCATCAGAAGCACCATATCCAGATCAGAGAGGACATGCTCAATCGTCGCCAATGGCGTAGCTGGATTCAAGACGACACCTGCCTTGACACCTTGCTCCTTGATCAGATGAAGGGTGCGGTGCAAATGGCGGCACGCTTCCTGATGAACGGTGATCCAGTCTGCTCCGCTCTTCGCGAACTGGGGAATGTAACGATCCGGTTCCTCGATCATCAGATGCACGTCGAGCGGCAATTGGGTCACAGGACGGATCGCATCCACGATCAACGGCCCTATCGTGATGTTTGGAACAAAGTGCCCATCCATGACATCGACGTGAATCCAGTCCGCTCCTCCCCGTTCGACATCCAGTATCTCTTCTCCCAATCTAGCAAAGTCTGCTGACAGGATCGAAGGTGCGATTTTTACCATGGTTTATTCCTCCGTTGATATTCTTTCAGCTCTTCTCTGAATTGCAAGTAGTTATCATACCGCTCTTTGCTAAGTTCGCCCGATTCCACTGCATCCTGAACGGCGCATGACGGTTCAGTGACATGCAGACAGCCTCGGAACTTGCAATCGGGAGCGCGATCCGAGAAGTCCCGGAACGCTTCAGCCAGATCCAGCTCCGTCAAATCCATGAACTCCAGGGAACTGAAGCCTGGCGTATCCGCTACATACCCTCCACCGTCCAAAGCAATGAGCTCCACGTGACGAGTCGTATGCTTACCGCGCCCCAGCTTCTCGCTGACATCGCCTGTCTGCAAGCTGACTCCCGGAAAAAGCGCATTGATTAATGAGGACTTCCCCACGCCGGACTGTCCAGCGAAGACGGAAATCCGATCATGCAAAATGTCGCGAACCTCCTGCAACCCCCGTTGCTGCTTCGTAGATGTCGGAATGACGGTATAGCCAATCGCCTCGTATTTTTCGACGACGGCCGCCACCTCTTCTTCTGATACCTGATCGGCTTTTGACAAGATAATCACAGAATCGATGCCTGCGTTCTCCGTATGCACCAGAAACTTGTCCAGTAACAGGGCACTGAAAGCTGGTTTGTACATGGAAAAGACGAGAACAGCTTGATCCACATTGGAAATGGGCGGACGAACCAGCTCGCTGGTCCTCTCACCCACCTCCATGACATACCCTTCTTCTTCATTGATCACATCGTAGACTACCCAGTCGCCTACGAGCGGATTCACTTTTGCTCCCTTTTTCTTGAAAAGCCCACGCGCACGACAACTGAAAATGCGTCCTTCATCGGCGACGTAGTAGAACCCGCTCAAAGCTTTCACAATCCGTCCTTCTGGCATTCATGTCCCTCCATATACTTATGGCAAGCTGCTGTACGAAATCGGAATGGTCTGGTATTCCACATACTCATTTTTCGTCGGATCTTTCTTAGACACCTTGATGACGGCATCTTTTTGCGGTGACAAGACTACCGGTACATCATACTCCTTGCTCTCGGTAATCGTCTCTTTGTACAAGACTAGCGCATCACCACGAGAATCATTCACTTCGATTTTAATCTCCGCAGTCTCACCTGGAACGACTTCCACATATACAGGCGCATTGGCTAGCTTCGCATCCTGCGGGTACTGGCCGTTACTTACCGTGAGGGGGACCGCGACTCCTTTTTGGACGTTCATGCCTGCTTCGTAAGGATGCGTTGAGAGTACCACCCCGGCTTTGTCGTACTTGAAGCTAGGCTCTTCTTTGATCTCACCGATAGCCAACCCGAGCTTAAACAATTCTACCCGTGCTTGCTCCATGGTCTTTCCGGTAACGTCAGGCATCTTCACATATGCTTTTCCTTTACTCACTGTTACGCGTACACTGTCTTTCGTCGGGAATACTTTTGCGTTAGCTTCTGGCGATTGGCCAATGACCTCGCCCGCTTCCGCCTTGTCATCCTCGACTTCTTCATAGGTAATATTCTCTGTCTTGAAGCCCAGTTGCTTCAGCGTCTGTTCAGCAACTGTACGCGACAAGGAAACGAGGTTTGGCATGTCAACCGCCTGCTGTCCCTTGCTCACGTAAAGCGTCACGACAGCCTTTTCCTTCAACCGCATGGGCGGCGCCGGATCTTGCCTGATGACCATGCCTTTTTCGATCGTGTCATTGGCTTCCTCGACAATGTTCGCTACCAGATTGGCATCCTCAATCTTTTTCTGTGCCAAGGTGATCTCTGTCCCTTCTACATAAGGAACCTGAACCTCTGGCACCGATGGGAACACATTCAGCAAGAAATTGAATCCGAAGAACGCCAGCACGAGAAACAGACCGATTCCAGCTACCCAAAACAGAGTCTTCATCCACCATTTTTTCTGTGGTTTTTGCTCTTCGTCGTCCTCGCGTTGCTGCTCATAACGGCTTCTCGTTCCGCCGCCCGTCCGGCCGTTCCCATGATTGTCGAGCATGTCCTGCGTAATGATCGGCACCACGCGGGTCATCTCTTCATCCACAGGGAAGGTGAGCTTTTCCTCGTTCAAGCGCTCTGGAAAAAGACATGTCTCCAAATCTTCAAGCATTTCACGCGCAGACGAATAGCGTAGGAAAGGATCCTTCACCAAAGCCTTCAGAATGACATTTTCCACACTTTGCGGAATAGCCGGGTTCACTTGACGAGGCTCCGGCAGAGGCTCCTGCAGGTGCTTGAGGGCTACAGAAATCGGTGAATCACCCGAAAACGGCAACTCTCCTGTCACCATCTCATACAGCACGATCCCCAGCGAGTAAATATCCGACTTTTCCCCTGTGATACCGCCTCTCGCCTGTTCAGGTGAAAAATAATGGACCGAACCGAGCATAGCATTTGTATGCGTAATCGTCGTGGAAGTCACTGCACGGGCAATCCCGAAGTCCGTCACTTTCACTCGTCCATTTTTCCCAATCATGATGTTGTGCGGCTTAATATCCCTGTGAATAATCTGATTTTGATGGGCATGATCGAGTGCATCGCAAATTTGTTCAGCGATCCTCACAGCTTCTTCCACAGGCAGAGCTCCCCGCTGAATAATGACTTCTTTCAGCGTGTAGCCTTCTATGTATTCCATCACCATGTAATGGGTATCGCCTTCTTGTCCGACATCGTAAACCCCGACCACATTGGGGTGAGACAGGCTTGCAACTGCCTGCGCTTCCCGTCTGAACCGGTTCACGAAGTCTTCGTCTCCCCCGAACTGTGAACGCAATACCTTCACCGCAACGGGACGATTTAAAATCAAATCCTTGGCCTTGTAAACGATCGCCATTCCGCCCCCGCCTACGCGGGCTTCTAGCTGGTACCGCCCTCCAAGCCGTTGACCATCCATCTCTCTCACCCCTCTTTCTCACTGGCTACGGGCATGTTGCGCACGGCAACGAGCGTAATATTGTCCTGCCCACCAGCGGCCAGCGCTTCCTGCACCAGGCCGTCTACCTTCTCCTGCAGAGAAGTCTCTTTCTGTAGCCATTCTTCCATCGTAGAAGCTGG
>JARDZO010000312.1 GCA_029240815.1 Brevibacillus sp. | reverse complement strand
CAAGCGTGAAATGGACACTTACTTTGGTTTGGAAACACTGAAATTGATCGTAAAACAACCACTCGTTCTGACTGAAACTCTTGGTCGTTACGATGTTCTCGTTAACGTAAACGGCGGCGGAACCACTGGTCAAGCTGGTGCAATCCGTCACGGCGTAGCTCGCGCTCTGTTGAAAGCAGATCCGGAACTGCGCGGCGCTCTGAAACGCGCTGGCTTCCTGACTCGCGACCCTCGTATGAAAGAGCGTAAAAAATACGGCTTGAAAGCAGCTCGTCGCGCACCTCAATTCTCCAAGCGCTAATTGCTGTTGCTGGATACAACCCCTTGTCTGTTCACAGGCAGGGGGTTTTCCTTTTGCCCTAATGGTCATAATTAGCCAGCTTTGTCCATATGATGGATACGAGAATGGGACAAAGGGGACGATACACGGTGACACGAAAAGGGATTGGCTGGATTTTGGCTTTCGCCTTACTGGTGGTGTTATTCACCTATGAAACGCCTGATCGCTCCTCCTGGACGGCGTGGTCGCTTCCGCTAGCAGGGACAGTGATTGCCATTGATGCCGGGCATGGGGGGAAGGACGGCGGAGCTACATCTTCTTCGGGAGATGTAGTGGAAAAAGACGTCACTCTTGCAATCAGTATGTATTTGCGCGACTTTCTCCAACAATCAGGTGCTTACGTCATCATGACCAGGGAAGAGGACAAGGATTTGGCTTCACCAGACGCGGATGCTAACCGAAAGCGCAAGTCAGAGGATATACGCAATCGGGTCAAGCTCGTCAACGAAAACGCACCGGATTTTCTGATCAGCATTCACGTAAATGCGATCCCTTCGCCGAAATGGTCTGGCGCACAAACCTTTTATTCGCCGGCTTACAAGAAAAGCGCAGAGATGTCATACCTCATACAGGATGAGATCAAGCGTGTGATGGGGAACACAGATCGAGTACCTAGCAAGACAGACAACGTTTTTCTCATTCGGGAAGTGACATGTCCGGCTGTATTGGTGGAAGTGGGGTTTGTGAGCAATACGCAGGAGGCGAAAAAGCTTCAATCAGTGGACTATCAGAAAGCGATGGCCAATGCGATCTACCAAGGGATTTTGCGGCAATACTCTGGCGAAAAAGCTCCAATTACACCTTGAGGACTCTGGCTTCGTGTCCCTCGAGAGCGAATGTGCTATAATGAACGCGCGAACAAATAGCTGCAGGGTGGCATTCATTGAAAAGATTATAGATGAGGTGAGCAAGATGTTGACCAAAGAACAAGTTCTCGAGGCGCTGCGCGACGTAAAAGACCCGGAAATTAACCGCAGTCTGGTTGAACTGAATATGATTCGTGACATCCGTATTGAAGGAAGTACCGTTAGTCTAACCGTTGTACTGACCATTACAGGATGTCCGCTGAAAGCAAAGATCGAAGACGACGTCATTGCTGCATTGCGCGCGTTGGGTGCAGAGGACGTTCATTTGCAGTTTGGAGCCATGACAGATGATGAGCGAGCTGCTCTCAGTGCGCAGCTGCGCGGAGGTGGGGCGGGACAGACTCACAATATGACGCCCGGACAAGCACCCGTACTCAATCCGATCTTGGACAAGAATTCGAAAACGACCTTTATCGCTGTCACTTCCGGAAAAGGTGGCGTAGGGAAATCGACTGTTACGGTCAATTTGGCTGTTTCGTTGGCTCGTATGGGCAAAAAAGTCGGAATCATTGATGCTGATATTTACGGCTTTAGTGTTCCCGATATGATGAACATCGATCAACGTCCGACGGTTATCGGAGAAACCATCCTGCCCGTAGAACGAATGAATGTAAAAGTCATGTCAATGGGCTTTTTTGTAGAGGACAACTCCCCGATTATTTGGAGAGGTCCAATGTTGGGCAAAATGCTGCGCAATTTCTTCTCAGAGGTTCATTGGGGTGAAGAGCTGGATTACTTGCTCTTGGACCTGCCTCCAGGAACAGGGGATATGGCGCTGGATGTCCATACGATGATCCCGCAAAGCATGGAGATCGTCGTGACAACTCCACACGCGACCGCTGCCTTTGTTGCTGCTCGCGCCGGAGCCATGGCAAAGCGTACGGGACACGAGATTCTCGGAATCGTGGAAAATATGGCTTGGTACGAAGCCAAAGATGGTTCAAAGGAATACGTGTTTGGACGTGGCGGAGGTGCTAAGCTGGCAGAAACACTGACGAGTGAGCTGCTGGCACAAATTCCGTTGGGACAGCCTGACAACCATCCGTCTGAACCGGATTACTCGCCATCGATTTACCGGGAGCAAACAGCAATCGGACAGATCTACATGGATATGGCGAAACGCGTCGTTGAGAAATGTGAAAGCGCAATTAAACAATAAGCAGGAAAACAAAAAGGTGGGCTCCTCCAAAAGAGCTCACCTTTTTTGTTACGATTGGGAATTGCCACTTTCCCCTCCGCCTTCACCGCTCTTTTTATCCTTGCCACCTTTCTTTGACTTCAGCTCTTTTGGCTTGGTCAGATCTTCTTGTGCCTTGGTCATCAGCTTCAGCATTTCTGCTTGGAAAAGCGGGCTTTGCAAAGATTCCTTCATGATCTGCATGGTTTGCTGACGATAGGCGGCACTTTTCATTAGCTCCATCAGATTTTTTTCGAATTCCGGATCCTTCATGACAGTGATCAGTTCTCTTTGGTACTCCGGGTCCTTCATCAAGTCCTTCATGAGGTTTTTTTGTTCTGTTTTCATGGATTTAGCTAACGTGCTGGCGAATTTGGGGTCTTTAAACGCTTCTTTGATATGTGAGCTATTCGGATTGGTCATGCTTTGAATCAAAGTGGTTCGGACGGTAGACTCATCCAGCATGATGTTTTGCTTGAACTTATCATCTTTCATCATTTTTTCCACCGAGGTCTTTGCTTCGTCCGTCTGCAAAATGTCCAGCACCATGTCTTTTACACTCTTATAATCAGGCTGAGACGAGCTTTGTGCTTGTCCGCCGCTTGAGCAACCGGTCATAACCAGACAGACCATTGCCAGCAGCCAGGTGGTCATAAACATTTTTCTCATGGGGTGGACACCTCCTTCTTTACTCTGCCTACAAATAACGTGTGCATTTTGTTTTGTTCTTACGCTAGTATTTTCTTGCATGCATTGGTACAATCATATTCGATGTGGATGGGAGGGAATGTTTGGTGAGTTTGCGTAAGTATGGCTGGCTTTTTTTCACTACCCTACTGCTTGGCGGATTGGGTGGTGTACTGGTCGCCTTTATTTTTGATTTGGAAAAATTGTTGGAAGGTAGTGCAGGCAACTTTTTTGTGGGCACTCTTATGTACGTTTTGTATGGGATGACCATTAGTATTGTGGCCCAAATGGGTTTTTTTGCGTATATGACGATCAATTATTTTGCGAAGACCATTTTTAAGACGCCTGCAATGTGGAAAAGTGTCCAAATGTTCCTCGTCGTCTTTGTGTTTTTTGATATGATTTATCTTCGTTATACCTCGCTGGGGGAAGGCGGATCCTTTGCGCCTTTTCTCGTTGAACCGATTCTTTTGCTGATTGTAGCGGTGGTAACGGCCTTTGGAAAATCAAATTTGACCAATCGTACCGCGTGGATTCCTACGTTGTTTTTTATGTTCGTCGTCACGGCGCTGGAGTGGATACCAGCACTCAAAGAAACGGATGTTCATTCCACGTTGTCTATGCTGGTTCCTTTATTGTTTTGCAACGTCTGGCAAGTCATGCAATTACATCGTCTGGTAAAAAGAGAAAGCTGACCGAAAGCCGGTCAGCTTTTTTGTATATAGCTGCGTAAGGAATTAATGGATCTCTTTACTCTTCACATCTGTTCCTGTGATGAGCTCGGACACGGTGACGAATTCATAGCCTTGCTTTCGCAGTTTGTCGATGATGACGGGGAGAGCCAAATGCGTTTCTTTGCATGAGTCGCTCGCGTGCATCAAAATAATATCACCAGGGTGAGCTTTTGATAATACGTTGTTGATGATGGTCTCTGTGCCTGGATTCAACCAGTCCTTGGAGTCCGTGTCCCATTGGATGACGGAATACCCCATGCCATCGGCAATTTGTAGGACACGTTTGTCGAAATCACCATTGGGCATCCGAATCAGGTTTGGCTTTTTGCCAGTCATTTCTGTAAGAATGGTGTCGGCCTTACCGATCTGGGAGCGAATTTCTTCATCTGAGTATTTGCTGTAGTTATCATGCTTGTGTCCGTGTGAGCCAATTTCGAAGCCGTCTTCTTTAATGCGTTTGACGATTTCTGGATGGCGTTGACTCCATGGGGAAGATAGAAATAAAGTAGCCTTGGTCACATTCTTTTCCTTTAGAATATCTAGGATGGGTACAGTCCGTGTTTCTCCCCAGCTGATGTCGAATGTTAGGGCGATCTTTTTCTCCTTGGTGTCTACTTTGTAGATGGCTTGTGGCGCTTGATTTCCACCTGAAAAGGCTGCAATCGTATCGCGCTCAGCATAACCAATTCCTGCGGTCAACAGAATGGCTGTAACGATGATCAAAATTTGTTTCAAGCGTTGTGCACTCACTACGTAGATCCATCTCATGGAAAAGCACCTCCTTTGTCCGATAACAGTTTATGCATGTAAGACAAGGATATTCTTTGGCCTGTTGGCTATTGTTGAGGTACAATGCATATAGTGGAAGTACCAGGCTGTAAAAGGAGCGTGGCTCATGAATAATCATTTGCGGCGGTTGTGGTTGGACAATAGACGGTTCTTCCTGGCCGCATGTTTGCTGTTTATTGGTGGCGGACTAATTGGATATTTGCAGGCACCCATGGTGGAGTCAATGGTGAGTGAACTCATGGGGCAGCTGAAGGAAATTGTGGATAGGATTAAAGAAAGTGGCGGCGGGGTATTCGCTACATTTTGGATGATTTTCTCCAATAACGTAGTAAGTGCTTTGATGATGATGGCACTGGGATTGTTTTTTGCATTCTTTCCTATAATTGGATTGGTGGCCAACGGAATTTTGTTAGGCTTCATTCTTTCTAAATCAGTAGGGGTTAGCCCTTGGCTAATGTTTGGCGCAGGAATCTTGCCGCACGGGATCTTTGAATTACCAGCAGTTCTCTTTGCAGCAGGCATCGGGATACGTTTAGGTCTGTTGAGCTTCCGGTCCGTAGGTGTTCTATTTCAACCACACAAGGTAGAGCGTTTGAAAAATGACTGGTACGATACTCTCAAGCAATTTCCAGTTGCCGTCATAGCTGTAATTGTATTGTTGCTGATTGCTGCGATTGTAGAAAGCTCTATTACTCCATTTATCATAAATGGATTGATAGGGGACCAAATGAAAGTAAACTTGATGAAATAATTTTTTGCGAGAATTGGTAAACATATTGAAGCCTTCCTAAACGGAGGGCTTTTATTTTTGAATAGGGCTGAATTCCCTTGGAAAGGATAGAGGGGAGACTCGTTAGGCGGAGGTCGATTTCATTGCTAGGGTTTTTGTTTAACACGAAAGAAGTTCAAGAGCTGGAGTATCTGTTAAAGCGGGAATTGGAAGAGATGCTGCTGGACTTTAGTGATAAGCGTATCGACTATTTGGTAAAGCGTGCGATGGAGGAACGGTACTCGATTATGTTCCGCATGTATGCTAGAATAGCCTCTCCCAATGAGCTTTCAAAGTACGTGAGACGTAGAAAAATAGGGGACGAGAATTTCACTTGAAATCTTTTTTAAAAAACGTATTGACTCCAACATAGGGAACGTGATAGATTAGTTCTTGTCCTTAAGACGGCGTAACAAATACGATAAGGCTTGAGGGCGCTAGAACAACATGATTGCTCCTTGAAAACTGAACAGCGAAAGCGTTGATGAGTCTATCATTAAATGATTTGCCAGCTTTGAACCAGATACAAACTTTATTGGAGAGTTTGATCCTGGCTC
>JARDZO010000065.1 GCA_029240815.1 Brevibacillus sp. | reverse complement strand
AGCAGGTGAAGGGCATCGAACAGGCAAAGATCATTCCATATCTCCCTGCTGAAGAGCGTGAAAATCGCATACATACAATCCTTACCACCGTTTCAGAAGGAATTCTTTTGTTGGACGACCAATTGCGAGTCACCACCATTAATCGTGCTGCTCAAGCTATGCTAAAAATGGAGCCTGAACAGCTTTTGCATGACTCCATCGACAAACTATGGGGAGAAGCAGCGTTCGAGGTTAAAAAATGCCTTGATGAAGCGATTGAACTGCCTAGCGTCCAGGTAAGCCTATTGACAGGGCAAAAAAAACGCATGACTTACATCTGCAGCTACCATCCAATCATTCCTGCTGAAAAAAGCGAGCGACAAGGCGTTGTGATTGTACTTCGGGACAATAAACAGATCCAAGAATTGCTGTCAACCGTTCAAAGAAATGAATGTTTCTCTTTTGAAGAAATTGTTCAACAGAGTGCCAATATGAGGCAGTGCATTGAGACCGCAAAGCGCGTAGCAAAAAGCGAAGCAACCGTCTTTTTACAAGGCGAAAGCGGTACAGGAAAAGAACTGTTTGCCAGAGCCATACATTTTGAAAGTAACCGTTCTACTGGCCCTTTTGTACCGATCAACTGTGCCGCCATTCCTGATAGCTTGTTGGAAAGTGAGCTCTTTGGGTACGAACAGGGCGCATTTACAGGAGCGTTAAAAGGAGGAAAACTTGGACTGTTTGAAATTGCCCAGGGCGGAACGCTATTTCTGGATGAAATTGGTGATATTCCTCTTCATCTGCAAGCAAAGCTCCTCCGTGTCTTGGAAGAGCGAAAAGTACGAAAGGTCGGTGGGAGCAAACCGATCGCAATTGACGTAAGAATTATCGCAGCCACCAATCGAAATCTAACTGACATGACGAGTAAAGGTTTATTCCGAGAAGATTTATATTATCGTTTGCACGTCATCCCAATTGTTATTCCTCCGCTTCGGGAGCGCAAAAGTGACATCCCTATGCTGGCACAATATTTCATACAAAAAGTATGCCGAGCAACGAATCGGCCGATGATGCCGCTTGCACACTCTGCCATTCGTGCTCTGCAAGCTCACCATTGGCCAGGCAACGTTCGTGAGCTGCAGAATGTGATGGAGCGAACCGTGTATCTTTGTGCTGGTAATGATATTCAGGCGCAGAACTTGTATCTCGATATACAGCAGGATTCATTAGCGAATGATCCCATTTCTTCGCCACCGTCATCCAATCTTCTCAAAGAACAAATGGATTTGTTTGAAAAAACGCTATTGATTCGTGCCTTGAGAGAACATACCTCTATCAGACAAACGGCTGCCTATTTAGGTATCAGCCATACGGCAGTTCTGCAAAAAATGAAAAAACACCGTCTATAAATATTCGAATCGAATACTTCACCCCAAAAAAATGCGGCGACCACTACTCGGTAGATTACCGGAAGGGGTCGCCGCTTACATCATACGTTGTAACTGGGAAACCAGCAACGTTAACAATTAAGGCTGGGAATCGAAACAAGTATACCTATACGCCATTTTACGATTTGGCCAACTTTCGGACCAAAAACGTAGCAGGATCGGTAAACAAAGAAACCGATCTGCCCTTGAAGGGAAGAAAACAACAGAGAAAGGCAACGTCTCGTATACCTTTGATGAACGCAATCGTCTTCGAGGTGCAGTCAATGCAAAGACGGGCAATACGTCTAGCTATACCTATTATGTCGATGGTCTACATGAAACGAAGGTAGGCAATAGTGCAGAAACGGAGTATGTCTACCTGTACGGTACTGTTGCTTAGAAATTCCGCTTGATTGTAACTACGCGTTTTACCCAGTTTGTGACGAAATAATCAGAGTCGGTAACGCCAGGACTACCTTAGGTGTGTAGTGCTTTTCTGTTTCCCGCATATACCGAAACGTGCGTGATCCGATCAGAAAAGGTGCTAGCGGAGGCCTTTATGAAAAGCAAGTCTCCTTTTTTAGGTCTTTCATGGTTACCGTTTTCCCGACTTTAGATTGTTGACGGGAATCGTGCTGAAGGTTGTTCATCTAGGTTTTATGGTTGCTAGTAAACATCTAAGATATTAAGTTCTAATATTGCTTAAGAAGAGGTATAGATAACGATTCTGAAAATGCAATCGAAGCTATGAGCTGCAATCGGTCCGGAAGACGGCGGCATTTCATCCTGGGAAGCAACCAAAAGGCGAAAAGCCTTGCATCCTCGCTATAACCGGGTGCAAGGCTACTTTTATAGGCTTTCTCAATACCATCAAATCCCACTGCAAACAAAAACACACCCCCGACAAAACAATTTTCCACCAAAAAATACCCATACGATCCGAAAAAGCCAACCCCAAACAAGATCACACGCGACTCCGTACAGAATGCCGTTTTGTCCAGTCCCCCCTTTCGCTAGAATGAGACGCAACACAGTGTGACAGAAGGGGGGAGACGTTTGTGCTTACAACAAAAGACGTTCGAGAAACCGGAGTCACTACGGAAGACGTGCAGCGACGGATGGCAGACTTTGGCCACCACTATTGGACCAGCCATCATCCATACGTTGTGCCGCAGCCATTTACGCTGGAGCCAACCGAGGCATTCTCAAAAACAGATTTGGATGAATACGTAAACGCCATCGCCCACATCTCGAAGGAGGCGTACGAGAAGCCCGAGGTGGTGAAGACTCCCCCGCATGCAAGCGTGGTGCACAGAAGCGACGAATCCGTTTTTGACGATCCCGACCAATGGGCTATTACGTGGCAGGCTTACTTGAAAAAGACAGCGATCCATCCCCAGCGCAAGTGAACGATTAAGACCGTTGAAAAGGAGACAACGTCCGATGAATGACAAGCTAAACGACTGGGAGAACCACAAGATCCTCCAGCGCAACCGTCTGCCGGGAAGGGCGTATTTCCTCGGCTATCCGGACGAGGAGTCGGCCCTCACCTATGAAAGGGGGCTCTCCCCGTGGTTCCGGCTGCTGAACGGAAGTTGGAATTTCCACTATTCGCTCTCGCCGCAGGAAGCGCCGGACGATTTTTTGTCCGCAGGGTTTGAAGCCGGGGGGTGGGACAGCATTCAGGTGCCTGGTCACTGGCAGCTGCAGGGATACGGTATGCCGCACTACACCGATCTTGCCTATCCGTTTCCGGTGGATCCGCCGCGCGTGCCGACGGAAAATCCGACGGGAACATACTGGAGAGAGTTCCATATCCCGCAGGAATGGCAGGGCAGGAAGGTTATCCTGCGGTTCGAAGGCGTGGACAGCGCGTACCACGTCTGGGTGAACGGCCAGGAAATGGGCTACAGCCAAGGGAGCCGGCTGCCTTCCGAATTTGACATCACGCCGTTCATCCGCACCGGTCTAAACCAGGTGGCGGTGCGGGTGTACCAATGGTCGGACGGGACCTATCTCGAAGACCAGGACATGTGGTATTTGAGCGGGATCTTCCGTGATGTCTCGCTACTTGCAAGACCGATGACGCATCTTCGCGACTTCTATGTGCGAACCGAGCTGGACGAAGCATACCGGGATGCCGTGTTACAGGTGCGGCTTACCTTATGCAACGAAGGGCGAATCGGTGTTGACGGGTACCGTCTTCGGCTTAGTCTTTTGGACGATCAGCGAAGTCATGTATGTGAACCAGTGCTCACCAATCCGCTCACGGTGGTCGCAGGCTCCCAATTCAATGTGGAACTGGAGATTCCCGTACCAATCCCGCGAAAGTGGTCAGCGGAAGATCCTTATTTGTACCACCTGCTGATTGCCGTGCAAGACGATGCGGGTGAAACGACGGAAGTGATACCCTGCCGGATAGGTTTCAGAAAGCTGGAGCTGCTGGGCGGCAACTTCCTTGTAAACGGCGTCCCCATCATGCTGAAAGGGGTGAACCGGCATGACCACCATCCCGACCATGGGCGGGCAGTGCCCTTCGAGACCATGGTGCAGGACGTGCTCATGATGAAGAGGCACAATATCAATGCGGTGCGCACGGCCCACTACCCGAACGATCCCCGCTTCTACGACCTCTGCGACCGGTATGGTTTGTACGTCATCGACGAGGCGGACCTTGAGTCTCACGGGTTTCAATTGGTGGGTGACCTTAGCCGTCTCAGCAACGATCCGGAATGGGAGGAAGCTTATGTCGACCGGGTGAAGCGGATGGTGGAGCGGGACAAAAACCATCCGTCAATCATCATGTGGTCACTGGGGAATGAGTCAGGCTTTGGCTGCAATTTTGAAGCGATGGCCCGTTGGTGCCGCGAGCATGAGCCGACCCGTTTGATCCATTACGAGGAGGATCGCGAGGCGAAAGTGTGTGACGTGTTTAGCACGATGTACTCGTCGGTGGAGAAAATGATTGGGTACGGACAGTTAGAGAATCAGGAAAAGCCGCATATCCTGTGCGAATTCGCCCATTCGATGGGCAACGGGCCGGGAGGATTGAAGGAGTACTTCGAAGCCTTCGAGAACCATAAACGGCTGCAGGGCGGCTTTGTCTGGGAGTGGATCGACCACGGTATCCGCCAATATACGGAGGACGGACGCGAATATTTCGCCTACGGGGGCGATTTCGGCGATTACCCGAACAACGGCAATTTTTGCATCGACGGACTGGTGCGGCCAGACCGAACGCCGTCCCCCGGACTGCTGGAATACAAAAAGATCATCGAACCAATCAAGGCTTCCGCGATCGATTGGAAAAACGGTGTTGTAACCATCGCCAACCGCTACGATTTCCTTTCGCTCGATCATCTGCTGCTCAGCTGGAACGTGACGGCAGATGGTTCCGTTCTGCAAAGCGGCTCCTTTTTCGTGCCGCAAATCGCTCCTGGCGAAACCGAGGCAATCATGGTGCCGTTTTCAATTCCCAAGTGCCGGCAGTCAGCAACCGACTACTGGCTGAACCTCTCCTTTGCGCTTGCTGCTGACACCAGCTGGGCGGAGCGGGGACATGAAGTGGCGTGGGCACAGTTCCAGATGCCGACAGGTGATTCGTCTCGGGTCGAAGCAGCGGAAAGCTCAATGGCAGGGAGCGCCAGCCAGTTCCTCGCCCAAGATGGGGACTCAACCGAAGCTGCACTTGTGACCAGACCCATGGGGAGTACCCCCGTGCTGCCCTTGTATGTGGAAGAAAACCGGCAGACGCTGACGGTGCGGGGAACAGACTTCACGCTTTCCTTTGACAAGGTGCGCGGTGTGCTGTGTCATGCGGGGTTTCAAGGTCTGGAGTGGTTGAAGCGTGGGCCGCGGCTGAATTTCTGGCGGGCCCCGATCGACAACGACATGTATGTGGTGGAGGAATGGCGCAAGTCGTATCTCGACCGACTGCAGCACCGCGTAGAATCAGTGGAATGCGAGCGATTTGGAGATTCGGTGGTGAAAGTGCGTGCCACAGTTGCGATTGCTCCCCCGGTATTCGACTGGGGCTTCCTTTGCTACTATACCTATTTGATCCATGGTAGCGGCGATGTGGGAGTGGAGGTGCAAGGCATACCATTTGGATCCACACCCCAGTCGCTACCGCGCATCGGCCTCCAACTAGAGGTGTCGCAGGAGTTGGCCCACGTCTCGTGGTACGGGCGCGGACCGTGTGAATCGTACGTAGACAGCAAGGATTCCGCGCGCATCGGTCTTTACCACAAGAGCGTGGATGAGCTGTACACGCCGTACGTATACCCACAGGAAAACGGCAACCGCTCCGAGGTAAAGTGGGTGACGCTTACAGACGAGCGCGGAATGGGGCTCTTTGCTGCAGGACTGCCGCAGCTTGATTTTAGTGCCCACCGCTACACCACGGCGGATCTGGAACTGGCGAAACATGCGACAGATTTGGTAAAGCGTGACTTCATTACGCTAAACCTGGATTACCGTCAAAACGGATTGGGGAGCAACAGCTGCGGACCCAAACAATTGCCCCAGCACCTACTGACTCCACACGAGTTCCGCTTCCGGGTGCGGCTAAAAGCGTATTTCAAAGACACTATTTCCCCCATTGCCCTCAGCAAACAAACCATAATCGACTGAAGGGAAACTTTCATTGATACCCCCTCGCTGGATGAGCCAACGGGGGATTTTTTGCCGTTTTGGCGAACTAAAAAAGAGAGGAGCGAACAGCTCGGCATCGCGAAAGGAGGCTCCCTGACCAATGCGATTATTGCTTGTGCCAAAACGAAGCATTCACGCTAAACTCGTTTTGTTTTTTCTGATCGTGGCCATTATCCCCCTGATTATCCTCGGGACCATGTCCTACTTCAAGTCAGCCGAAGCAGTCCATTCCCAATTCAGCGACTACGGGCAGTACATCGTCACCCAGCTCCAGTTCCAGATCGACACCAGCTTGAGCCAGATGCGCTACATCGCTTATGACATCAATTCCTACCTGTCGGATCCGACCTTGATCGTCGTCCGGGAAGAGGTGCCCAAGACCTACTCAGGCTTTTTGGAACAAAAAAACTTCGAACGCTATCTGGATGCCCATCGGACGCTGGATACGAAAGGGATCTTCGTCATCACCAAGTCGGGCTACTTTTACGGGAAAAACGCCATCAACATCAATCAGCTTAAGCAGGAACCCTGGTGGAAGGCGCTTCCCCCGAAAATGGAAGTGGAGCACTGGTTGGGATTTTACACGCCGAGCCACTATTTGCGCCGGTCGGAATCCCGCCCGCGGGACGAAAAGGTCTTGGGCTTGCTTGTCCCCGTGCTCAGCCAGTACGGGGTAATGAAGGAAAGCCGGATCTTGATCGAGATGGACGCGCAGAAGCTGTTTCATCTTTTCGCTCTGCTGGAGAAAGATATGTCCTCCCACATCCGGATATCCGAAGCCGACGGGAGCATCATTTACGAAACGAACGGCGAATTTCATGCAAAGACGACTGACATTGTGTGGACACGGCGTATGGAGTCGAACAACTGGACGATCGAGGTGCGCATGCCGTACGACCAGTTCTACCGATCGTCCGATGTGATCCGTTCTTCCACCGTGATCGCCATGGCCGTCTCCCTCGTCCTAGTGCTGGCACTTGCTTATCTGTTTTCACGTCGCATCACGCAAAGGATCAGGCGTCTGGAGGAATCGATGCACCTGGTCGGGAACGGCGCACTGCAAACACGTACGCGCATTGACTCTGAAGACGAAATCGGGCGACTTGGCCTCAGTTTCAACCATATGGTGAAGCAGATTCATTCGCTGGTGACGGAGGTTGGCCGCACGGAGCAGCTGAAAAAGGAGGCGGAATTGCGCGCGTTCCACTACCAGATCAATCCTCACCTCTTGTTCAACACGCTGAATTCCATCCAGTGGAAAGCCCGACTGCAGGGCGCCGATGACATTCGCCTGATGCTGTACCACTTGATCAAGGTGCTGGAGGGCAACCTGGATTTCACCCACGAGCTGGTTCCGCTTGAAAAGGAACTGCAAACCGTGGAGCACTTTCTGCACATACAAGAGATTCGCTACGGCCCGGTGTTTCGCTTCCAGCTGGACTCTGATCCCGCTCTCCACTCCTTCCTGATTCCGCGGATGTCGCTGCAGCCGCTGTTGGAGAACATCTTTTTCCATGCGTTCGAAGACGGACAGGGGACGATACGCCTTGGAGTCACTTCCGACGGAGATAACATTGTGCTCACCCTGTCCGACGATGGGGCCGGCATTATACCGGAGAGGATGGCCAGCTTGCTGGATCCATCGGTGCAGCGACGCGGAAAGCGGGGTCTCGGTGTTTGCAATGTAGATCAAAAATTCAAGCTTCACTTTGGAGCGGAATACGGCCTCGCGATCCATTCCGTACCCGGTGAAGGAACCGTTATCCAACTGACATGGCCCAAGCGGGAGGGGGATTCCGATGAGTATTAAAGTGCTGATTGTAGATGATGAGGTTCTTGTACGAAAAGGTCTCACGGCAACTGTTGCGTGGGAAAAGTACGGGATGGAAGTGATCGCAGACGCTCCCAACGGACAGAAAGGCTGGGAAGCGTTCGTGCAGCATGAGCCTGACGTGCTCATCACAGATATCGTCATGCCCGTAATGGACGGTTTGGAGCTGACGAAAAAGGTCAAAGACCACTCCCCGCAAACGAAAATTCTCCTGCTGAGCTGCCATCAGGATTTTGCCTATGCCCAGCAGGGAATCCGCTTGGGTGTGTGCGGATACCTACTGAAAACGGAGTTTCATGATGACGAGCTGGAGCGGTACCTGGAGCAGTTCCAAAGCGAGATCTATGGGGAGAAGACCGCCACTCCGAACGGCAACGGCTTGGCGGAAACGGAGAAGCGCAATGCGTCGTTTTGCGCATGGCTCTTTGGCTTCAGCCAAAAGTTCGAGGCAGACTTGAAAGAGCTGCTCAAGAAAGAGTGGCAATGGATGAACCAACCATTCCATGTCTGCCTGCTGCGAAGCGCCGGGGGCAATTCCGCACTAGAAGAAATCAAAAGGGAGATGGACACGGAATGCGTAGCGATTCCCTGTGGGGAGGATCGGTGCTATGTGTTCACTTCGAATAAGAGCAAGCTGGATACGCTCCTGGTCGAATGGAGAATTCGCCGTCCCAATCTTCGTTGGGAGACAGCGGGGCCGATCAGCGGTGAAGAAGCGTGGCGGCGGGGAGTGCGGGGCTTGCACAAGCAGGCGGAGCTGGCAGAAGCGTATGATCTGCAGAACGACACCTGGCAGGAGACGATCGGCAAGGCGGTCCACTATATCATGGACCACATTTCGTCACCGCTTGCAGGAAGCGAGGTGGCAAGGCATGTGGGCCTGAGCCGCAGCCATTTCAGCACGCTGTTCAAGAAAACGGTGGGGGAAAACTTCGGAACATACGTGGACGGAAAACGGGTGAAGCTGGCCTGCGAACTCTTGAAGACGACCCCGATGAACATACAGGAGATATCGGAAAAAGTGGGCATGCCGGACGCCAAATACTTTAGCAAATGGTTCAAAAAATGTGTAGGAACGACTCCCAGCCTTTATCGGGCCGAACAAAAGGAGAAACTCGGTCGAACAGAAATGCACTTGTAGTTTTCGGAACAATCAGAATATAAAAAAGTAAAACAAGATGGCACGCGATTCCATACAGAATACCGTTTGGCCAGATTCTCCCTTTCGCTAGAATTAAGGTCAACAAGTACAACCAGCTGCTTTCACAAAAAGGGGGCTATTCCATGAGCAAAATGGCGTCGTATCTGCTGTCGTGCGCGCTTGCCGCATCCGTGCTGCTAGCCGGCTGCACCGATTCCCGGTCCACCCAGGGAACAGGCACCGCGGACAATCCCGGCGGGGCTGAATCATCCGGAAAAAAGGAAGCGGTTACACTTCGCTTCGCCACCTGGGACACGGATGAAATGCTGAAGATTCAGCAAGACATCGCGATGAAGTTCGAACAATCGCATCCCGGAGTGAAAGTGCAAGTGGAGGCTTACGCGGACGGGTTTGACCAGAAGTTGGTCGCCGCGTTCGGTGCGAAAAACCCGCCGGACGTCATGTACATGTGGGATTTCCCCACCTACCACACTTCGTTGGAACCGCTCGACGATTTTCTGAAAAAGGATCCGGATATCGCAATCGACGATTTTTACCAGGGGCTGCTGAATTATAACCGGATGAACGGTGCCTTGTACGGCCTGCCTGCGGGATTCTCGACACGGGTCATGTTTTACAACAAGAAGCTGTTTGACGAGGCAGGTGTTCCCCAACCTACAGAGTCATGGACGTGGGACGACTTCAAGGCTGCGGCAAAACAACTGACCAAGCCTGAGAAGAAGCAGTTCGGATTCGCAGCCCGCTCGGAACCCGATACCTACGACTTGCAGGGATTCGTATGGAGTAACGGCAGCAGCTTTATCAGCCCGGACGGCAAAATGATCGATGGCTACATGAACAGCAAGGAAACAGCCGAAACGCTGCAAATCTTCGGCGATCTGGTAAAAGAGAAGAGCGCTTTATTGGTGGGCGGCAAAAACCAGCAGAGCGGCAACGACCTGTTCAAGGCAGGCAAGCTGGCCTTGTACGATAACGGCGTCTGGTCTCTAGAATCGTACAAAAAAGCGGGAGTCGACTTTGGTACAGTGGTCATGCCATCGTTCCCAGGAAAACAGGCAAAAGGGGTCATCGCCCAGTCGGCGCTCTCCATCGCCAAGGATTCCAAAAACAAGGAGCTTGCCTGGGAGTTCATCAAGTTTTTCGTCTCCAAGGATTCCATCAAGATGAGGACGGCAGATTTGCCAGTGCGCATCAGCGTGGTGCAAGAGATGAAAATGGACCAGGATCCGTTGTACGCGCCTTTCTACAAGATGTTGGAACAGTCCACGGACACGCCGGCGTTCCTGTTGCATCCGCATTGGAATGAAATCAACCGCAACCTGTCCGCCGCCGTCAACGCGATCATGCTCGGTCAGGACGCGCAGGAGCTGCTGAACAAGGCGGTCACCGACTCGCAGAAATACATGCAAAAATAAGAATGGGGAAGGTTGCCGTCGTGACAATGAAAAAGCGGAGGTTGAACAGGGGGGTGATCACCCCCTATCTTTTTATCCTGCCATGGGTATTCGGCTTTGCCGCCTTCACCCTCGGGCCCATGATATTCTCGCTGGTCATGAGCTTTTTCGATTGGCCCGTGGTAGGCGAAGTCACTTTTGTCTGGTTGCAAAATTATATAGCGATGTTTACCGACGATCCGCTGTTCTGGCTCTCCCTATGGGTGACCGTCAAGTTCTCTCTCCTGTTCGTGCCGCTCAATCTGCTGGTCGCCCTGTTTCTGGCGATCCTGCTGAACCAGAACGTGAAAGCCCGCAGCTTTTTCCGTACCGTATTCTACCTGCCAAGCGTGATCTCCGGCGTCGCCTTGGCGATGATCTGGGCTTGGGTCTACGATGGCCAGTACGGCATTTTCAACTTTTTGCTGTCTGTGATTGGGATCGAAGGACCGGACTGGCTCAACGATACCACATGGGCGCTGGTGGCAATGGTAATCGCCAGTCTATGGGGGCAGGGCTCGATGGTGCTGATCTTTCTCGCCGGGCTCAAAAACATTCCCCAAAGCCTGTATGAAGCGGCCGCGATCGACGGAGCAGGCCCTTTCAGCCAGTTTTTCAAAATTACGCTCCCGATGCTGAGCCCCACGATCCTGTTCAATCTGGTCACGACGATCATCAGCGCTTTTCAACAGTTGAGTCTCGCTTTGCTGCTAACAGGAGGAGGTCCGCTGCAGTCCACCTACTTCTACGCGATGTACGCCTACGATAACGCATTCAAGTACTTCAAGATGGGATACGCGTCAGCTAACTCCTGGTTCATGTTTCTGATTATTCTCACCATGACATTTGCGGTGTTCAGGTCGTCGGCGCGTTGGGTTTACTACGAGTCCGATGCACAACAGCCGGAAGGGGGTGCGCAATGAGGAAAATCATGACGTACTGCCTATTGATTCTATGCTCTGCCCTTTTCCTCGCGCCTTTTTACTGGATGGTCGTGACCGCTGTGAAACCGTCGGATGAAATCTACACGTTTCCTCCCCAGTGGATTCCTTCGCGATTCGTCTGGCAGAACTTCATCGAAGCCTGGATGTCGCAGCCGTTCAACACATTTCTCGTCAACTCCGTGCTCGTCACTGTGCTGACGACGGTTGGCCAGTTGATTTCGTCTTCGTTGGTTGCTTACGGTTTTGCCCGTTTCCGCTTCAAAGGGCGCGACTTCTTGTTCATGGTCTTGCTGGCGACCATGATGATCCCTTGGGAGGTAACGATGATTCCGCTGTATATGGAATTCAACTATCTCGGTTGGATTAACACCTTGAAGCCGTTGATCGTCCCTTCCTGGTTCGGCGCGCCGTTTTACATCTTCCTGCTGCGGCAGTTTATCCTGACTATCCCCAAGGAGCTTGACGAAGCGGCACGGATCGACGGTGCGGGCTCGTTCCAAATTTATGCCCGGATCATCATGCCGCTGATGGCCCCGGCACTCATACTGGTCAGCGTGTTCAACATGCTGTCGGCCTGGAACGACTACCTAGGGCCGCTCATTTTCCTGAATGACCAGAGCAAGTATACGTTGACGCTTGGTCTTGCGCAGTTCACCGGCATGTATGAAGTCAATCACACGTCGCTCATGGCGGTAACATTCCTGATTTGCCTGCCGCCGCTCGCCATTTTTTTCATCGCCCAGCGCTACATTGTCGATAACGCGGCAAGCGTCGGATTGAAGTGAGGGAGATAGAGATGGAAGCATTCCTTTGGAAGCTGCACGGGTGGGGTGAGTGGCTAGGACGGATGGTACTGGTGAACGTCCTGTGGCTCTTGTTCACCCTGATGGGAGGCGTGATTTTTGGGCTGTTTCCGGCGACTGCGGCCATGTTTGCCGTGGTGGACCGATGGACGGCGGGGGAGGTAGACGTGCCACTGCTCCGCACGTTTTTGAAAACGTACCGAAACGGCTTCGGCACAAGCCTGCTGATCGGCTATGCCTTGCTAATAGTCGGAATGGTGCTGGCAGCTGACCTGATGTTTTTTACGTGGGGAGAGACAGTGCTCCACCATGTGATCGCAGCCTTTATGGTCGGCGCGTTGCTGGTCTATGCCAGCGTCCTTTGTTTCGTGTTCCCGGTACATGCACGCTTCCGCTTGCCGTGGTACCGTTGTGTGAAGAGTGCCGTCGTCATCGGTGCGGCCTCTTTGCCGCATGGTCTGCTGACGTTTGCTGGTTGTGCGGCAATCGCAGGCGTCCTGTTTGCATTGCCTGTCCTTCTCTTGCTGATCGGCGGCAGTTTGAGTGCTTGCTGGATGTCTTGGCGGGCTGGGCGAGTTTTTATGAGAATCGAGAAAAGAATCGCTCAAAAGGAGAAGAACTATGGGGTTTAATGTGGAACAAGTGCCTTTCAGCCGCTATGGCTCGTTTATGGTCATTTCCTGGTTGCCTGGGAATGGAAGGCGCCGGGAAGGGCTTTATCTGCGGAGCGTTCGGGGCGGAGATAATGACATCGGTGCCGTTTTCCGGATCGAGCTGATATATAGCGGCAGATCCGTCCCGTTTGAGACAAATGCAACCCCGACAAAGGTGCGCCTCGATGGAGAGGAAGGGTTCGTCGAGTTTTGCATGCCGGATCCGAAGGTGCTGCGGGTGCGTGGAGAAGGTGCCGGTCTTCGGCTCACTTTGCAAAATGGCCCATATGACTACGCGATTCCTGCAGGCGATTCGAACTGGGAGGTGAACAGCTTTGCCCGGGAGGTGCGGTTCAAGCTGGTACCGCTTGCGGGAACTTTGGCGATGGACGCTCCTTGGGAGGGGACGAAGTGCGGTCATGTGGTGGCCGACTTTTTTCCTGATCCTGAATCGGGAAAAATGGAAGGGGCAGTGGAAGAGTACGTCACGGTTTGTCCTCAGCGGGAATACGACTGTGATTTTGCCACAGCTCACAACCGGGTGAAAGGGGGGTACCAGACCTGGCTTGCCCAAACGCTTTCCGTCCCTGAACCTTACATGGAAGCCCGCGAATTGGCCGCTTACATCACCTGGTCGTGTGTGGTGGAAGCGGAGGGATATTTGCCCCGCCCCGCGATGTACATGTCGAAAAACTGGATGACGAACGTATGGAGCTGGGACCACTGTTTCAATGCGATGGCTCTTATAAAGGACAATCCGAGATTGGCATGGGATCAGTTCCTATTGTTTTTCGATCGGCAGGATGGGAGCGGTACCTTGCCCGATTTCATGAATGACAGGCATGCCCTGTGGAACTGCTGCAAACCGCCGATCCACGGTTGGACGCTGAAGTGGATGAGAAAGAGGTCGGACGCGATCGGAGAGGAGCAGCTGCGGGAAGTGTACGAACCGCTTGCCCGTTGGACGATGTGGTGGTTCCGTCACCGCGACGACGATGGCGATGGCATTCCCCAATACAATCACGGAAATGACAGCGGCTGGGACAACAGCACCGCTTTTCATGCAGGCGTACCCCTGGAAAGCCCCGACTTGTGCGCCTATCTCATTATCCAGTTAGACGAATTGGCGGACATCGCAGGCAGCCTGGGCAAGCCGGAAGAAGCAATACAATGGCAGGCGATGGCCGACGCGACACTGGAGAAGATGATGGAGCATTTCTGGACGGGGGAGCGCTTCGTGGCCCGACGCTCCGGGAGTCATGATCCTGTGGAGGCGGATACTTTGCTGATGTTCATGCCGATCCTCCTCGGCAAACGGTTGCCACAAGGAATCCGCAACCGTTTGATCAACGGGTTGAAAGAGGAGGGGCGTTTTCTCACGAACAACGGCCTTGCCACAGAAAACGTGGCCAGCCCATTCTACGTGTCGGACGGCTACTGGCGCGGTCCGATCTGGGCGCCATCCACCATGCTGCTGGCAGACGGTCTGCTCGTCTCGGGTGAACCAGCTTTTGCTGCCGAATTGGCCCGTCGTTTCTGTTCTATGGCGGCGGCGAACGGCATGGCGGAAAACTTTGACGCGCAGTCGGGGAGGGGATTGCGTGACCGGGCTTTCACTTGGACCTCCAGCGTCTTTTTGATTTTAGCCCATGAATATCTCAATCTGTCAAAATAAAACAGCAGAAAAATAGATTTCCCTATCCTTCCGCATAATCTTCGGACGACGCTTTCTTTATGGTTGGTTCAGGCAACAAAGCGAAGAATTTCATTGACTGGGGAAAAGAAGGAGACCAATACTAAAAAAAGGCGGCTGAATCTGCCGCTCGGTATCCATAAGCCCCTGTAAGAAATGTCGTTTTACTACAAAAAAATGGCAAACGTTACTATAGACTAGGAGCGGACATACCGCTCCTATTTTTTTGGAAGAAAGCAGATAACCAGGAGCCATCGCCCTCATTGTTGCTAGTAATACGAAGAGCCTCCATTTTTAATTCTAGCCATGAGTAATACCTTCAAACGGGGCAGAGAAAAAGTTTCCAGTTTAGATACAAAGAACTATGAATTTGGACACCTGGACGTTTATTTGTTAGAAAATTTAGTAAATGGTCCCCGTGAAAAATCAAGACGAAACCTTTATCATCGATGGTATATACTTCCAGAATATTCAAAAACCAACCAAATCCAACAAGGATGGAAAGGAGGACTATTTTCATCCACTCTTGCAATCTAGTACAAGTGGAGGTGATTGTACCTTGACGAGGACTCGCTGGTTTCACTATCTATCGTCCCTTGTTTTACTATGTGCATTGACTGCGGCAGGAGCGGCCGATCTTGGTTTGGCCAAAGAAAAGAAGAATGGCCGCGCTGTCCAGACAGGCATCGAACGGTTGCTTGAGAATCCCGAATTGCTGAAAGGGAAAAAAGTGGGGCTCATCACCAATCCGACCGGGGTAACCGAAGACCTGACGCACGATGTGGACGCGCTGCTTGAAAAAAACATCGATCTGGTAGCGGTGTATGGTCCGGAGCACGGGATTCGGGGAACGGAGCAGGCGGGATCGGCTCCCGGCACCTACGAAGATCCGAAAACGGGGTTGCCGTTTTATAACCTGTACGGAAAAACGCCGGAAGAAATCGCCCCGATGTTCCGCGATGTGGATGTCATCCTGTTCGATATCCAGGATGTCGGTTCGCGCTTCTACACGTATATTTCCACGATGGCATACGCCATGAAAGCAGCAGCCTTTCAGGACAAGCCATTCATCGTGCTGGATCGGCCAAATCCAATTGGCGGGGAAAAGGTGGAGGGACCTGTGCTAAACCCCGATTACCAGTCGTTCGTGGGTATCTATCCGATCCCCGTCCGTCATGGCATGACGGTGGGAGAGCTTGCCGTTTTTTTCAATGAGCAATTCCTTGAAAAAGAGTTGGGGAAAAAGGCCGATCTCCAAATCATCCAGATGAAGGGCTGGAAACGGGACATGCTTTATGACGAGACGGGACTCCCTTGGGTGCTGCCGTCGCCCAACATGCCAACACCCGAAACCGCCCTGGTGTACCCAGGCAACTGCCTGTTCGAAGGAACCAATCTTTCCGAGGGACGCGGAACCACCCGTCCGTTTGAACTGATCGGCGCCACCTACATAAAAGGGTGGGAGATAGCGGACCAAATGAATCATCTGGATTTGCCGGGCGTGTCCTTTAGAGAAGCGTACTTCAATCCCACTTTTTCCAAGCATGCCGGCAAAAACGTCGGCGGGCTGCAGCTCTACGTGACCGATCGCGATGAATACGACCCGATACGCACGGCTCTTACTATCATGGTGGAATTGAAAAAACAGTACCCGGATGATTTTGCTTGGCGCAGCGACAACTGGATCGACAAACTGATGGGAACGGATAAGGTTCGCAGAGCTATCAATGACGGAGTGTCCGTGGACGACATCATCGCAGATTGGCAAGACGAGTTGAACGCATTCAAGCAGCTGCGCGAGTCGTATCTGCTCTACCGTTAGGAGTGATTCCCATGAAAAAACGGGCCGCCATTGTCGGTCTATGTGTCAGTATGGCTTGGGGAGCCATGGTTTTTCCTGCCTTTGCCGCAAAGCGGGGGGACGGCGAAGCCCCAGCCATCGAAGTGAAGGAGAAAAAGTCCACGCCAGTTAAACATCCGCTTTCCCATCCATGGGACAAACCCGGACATTCCAACGGCAAGCTGCATCCGGGGAAGCCTTCTGCAGCAGGCATGTCCGCCGCGCCGCTTGCGGAGATCGATTCTCTCATCGAGTCGTCGATTGACCAGGGCGTGATGCCCGGCGCCGTCGTGCTCGTCGCCCGCCGTGGGGTGATTGTGAAAGAACAGGCTTACGGCTTCTCCGCGCAATACGCCGATGATAAAAAAACGCTGTTGGATCAGCCCATTCGCATGGAGACGGACACCATTTTCGATATGGCTTCGGTTAGCAAGCTGTTTACCTCCACGGCTGTCATGCAGCTGCACGAGAAGGAGCGATTCGACCTGGATGATCCTGTCGCCGATTACCTCCCTGAGTTTGCGGAAAACGGAAAGGAAAAGGTCACCATCCGGCAGCTGTTGACCCATACATCCGGATTTGAACCGTTTATTCCACTATATCAAATGGGAGACAGCAGAGAAGAAAGACTGCAGATCGTCTTGCGCCATCCCCTTGTCAACCGCCCGGGAAGCAAGTACGTCTACAGCGATCTGAACCTGATTACGTTGGGGGCATTGGTGGAGAAACTGACGGGTCAACGTCTGGATGAATACGTCACCGAGCACATCACGGAGCCTCTGGACATGTCCGATACAATGTACAATCCTGGGGAGCGCCTGAAAAAACGGATCGCGGCTACGGAATACCAGCCATGGACAGAAAGAGGGTTGGTCTGGGGCGAAGTGCACGATGAGAATGCTTGGTCGCTTGACGGCGTGGCGGGTCACGCGGGAGTTTTCAGCACTGCCCGCGACTTGGCGGTCTTTGCGCAGGTGATGCTGAACGACGGGAAATATGGAGGAAAACGGATTCTGTCCAAGGAATCGATCGAGCTGATGACGGAAAACCAGATTCCGGAGTTCCCGGGAGATGATCACGGTCTCGGCTGGGAGCTGTACCAAGGCTGGTACATGGATGCCTTGAGCGACAGTAGGACGATGGGGCATACCGGTTACACCGGAACATCGATCGTGGTTAGTCCGAATAACGAAACCATTTGCATTGTCCTCACTAATCGTGTCCATCCTACGCGCAATACGGTATCCACCAATCCTGTCCGGAGGGGAGTCGCTCGTCAAGCCGCGCTGGCGATCCCGGTCGACATTCCTTGGAAGGACGGAGCCTGGTTTGCGGGAGTCGGCGATGAACAGCAAAACACGCTCACCGCCGAGGTAGACCTTCCGGAAGGGGGGACAATCACATTCGATACCTGGTTCCGGATAGAAAACGAGGCTGATTACGGCTATGTCGAAGCATCCGCGGACGGAGAGAACTGGACCGAGGTTGGTCCCGCCGCAACAGGCGAAGGCGACTGGAAAAACGTCTCGTGGGAGCTTCCTACCGGGACCAAGCAAATCCGTTTTCGCTATGCCACAGACAAGACCGTGAATGGAAGAGGCTGGTTTGTCCATGATCCGGAAGTGATGGATAAAGAAGGCCTTGAAGTGGATGCCGACTGGATGCAAGAAGGCTGGTCGCGTGAGGGCAACTAAACGGTCATGATCGTTTAGTTGCAGACCGCAAGCGGTCACATCCTGATTTAATGAAAAACGTCGAGACTTTTTTCACATAAGAGGAGATGAATCCATGAGAGTTGGGAGAAAGAAAATCAGTGCTGTTCTGTTGGTACTTGCGTTGCTGTTCAGCCAAGCCGCTTTCTCACGGGACGTCATGAAAACAAACGCACAAGAACAGACAGAGGTTGTCGATTTGATCATCAGCTTGAACGTACCCGAAGCGGAATTGGGCGTGGCTGGGGACACCCTCCAGCTGCAAGCGCTCCATGTTTACCGAGACGGTCATTTTGAAAAAGCATCCGAAGGCTTGGAATGGAAAACCTCCAACAAAAATGTGGCTGCTGTCGATGAACAGGGCACAGTGAGCTTTGCCAAGCATCCCGGCAGAACCTTCATCTCCGTTACCGACGGCAAGTTCGAAGACCGAATCGCCCTCGATTACAAAAACAGCGGGGAGCAGAATGTAACGGTCGTCAAGCAGAAAGGGGAACGCTATCAAATTATTGACAAAGCGATCTCGGGCATGACATTGGAAGAAAAAGTGGGGCAGATGATGATGCCCGATTTCCGCAAATGGAACGGCAAGGACGTCACGAGCATGCTGCCGGAAATCGAGGCTCTCGTCAAAAAATACAATGTCGGCGGTGTGATTTTGTTCCGGGAAAACGTGGTGAACACAGAGCAGACAATTCGCCTTGTCCATGATTATCAGCTGGCGGCTCAAAAATACGGCCTCATGGTGACGATTGACCAGGAGGGCGGGATCGTGACCCGATTGCAGCAAGGAACAGACATGCCTGGCAACATGGCCCTTGGCGCTGCGCGCTCGGAGGAGCTGGCTTTGAAGGTGGGTGACGTCATCGGCAAAGAACTGGCTGCCCTGGGTATCAACACCAACTTCGCTCCCGACATGGATGTGAATAATAATCCGGACAACCCGGTTATCGGTGTCAGGTCGTTCGGGGAAGATCCGCAGCTGGTCAGCGATTTGGGCGTCGCCTACATTAAAGGGCTGCAGCAAAACGGGATCGCCGCCACCGCCAAGCACTTCCCCGGCCATGGCGATACGGCCGTCGATTCCCATCTGGGATTGCCAGAAGTACCTCACGACAAAGACCGACTGTCAAAAGTGGAGCTCTATCCGTTCAAAAAAGCGATGGAAGCGGGCGTGGATGCGATCATGACTGCGCATGTCACCTTCCCGAAAATCGATGACACAAAAGTGATTTCCAAAAAGGACGGCACGGAGATTGCGCTGCCTGCCACGCTGTCATCCAAGGTCATCACAGGCTTGATCCGCGACGAACTCGGCTTCGACGGCGTTGTATCGACCGATGCCATGAATATGCAGGCGATCGCTGACCATTTCGGCCCGGTTGACGCGGCGGTTCGAGCCGTGAAGGCTGGCGTGGATATCGTGCTGATGCCGATCGGTTTGGAAGAGGTGACGACTGGTGTCCTCCAAGCGGTGAAAAAGGGGGAGATCAGCGAAGAGCGGATTGAACATTCCGTCAAACGCATCCTGACGCTGAAGGTGAAGCGGGGGATCTTTAAAGCGGAAGATCCGGAGGGAGTAGACGGGCAAATCGAACGCGCAAAGGCGGTCATCGGCTCTGCGGAAAACAAGCAAGTGGAAGCCGAAGCTGCTGCCCACTCGGTGACCATGGTCAAAAACAGCGGCGTGCTGCCGCTTACGCTTGCGGAAGACAAAAAGATTGTGGTGGTCGGGACGACCTACATCGACAGCCTGGCTGACACCGTGAAAAAGCACCATGCCAATACATCGACAATCCAAATCACCAACGGGGCGCTCAGCGACGAGCAAGCGAAGCTGGTGGAGGAGGCTGACGCCGTGATCATCGGCTCCTATACGTTCGATGTCAAAGGCAGATCGCCGGAAAACGCACTGATGAGCATTTACAAACAAATCATCCAAAAAACCGATAAGCCCGTGATCGGTGTCGGCATCCGCAATCCGTACGACATCATGGCTTATCCGGAAGTGGATGCTTATCTCGCCCAGTACGGTTTTCGAAATGCCAGCTTTGCGGCAACGGCAGACATCATTTTTGGCAAAAACAATCCATCCGGAAAACTGCCGGTCACAATTCCGGACGGCAGAGGAGGAGTCCTTTACGAGTTTGGCCACGGCTTATCCTATGGACGGTGAGCATCTGATTTGAAATCAAACTAGGCGTTTTCACGCGATGGAGATCCGGTTGAGTGGCCGGGTCTTTTTTTGCGCCGATTTCTATTACGTAAAATAATCGAACAGCCAAAGAATCATGCCGATGATGACTGCCCCGAGCAGATACCTTATATGCTCATCAAAACCCAAGAACTGGACCGCATGCTTGAGGTAATAACAATCGTTTTTCAAAAAACATCCATCCATTTGCCTCCAGAGCAGATGTAAGTCTTACAAGCTCTTGTCCATGGCCTGCCTTAGCACCATACCAAACATATCAGGCATCGAATGCCAATTTTGAAACTACAGTTTCTTTAGGAACAGAATTGAAGGGCAAGTCGGATAGCAAAGGGGAGGACGATCAGCAAGAATAAAAACTCCCAGCAAAATTAAGAGGATCACAATCGTTATGGAGGGAAAACGGGGAACAAATAGTACTCTCTAGGAGTTAACGGAGCAATTGTTAATGATGTTGTTCCATAAAAATAAAGTTGCAGACTGTAAAATAAAGTATTAGACCGAAAAATAAAGTAATAAACTGAGAAATAAAGTGTTAGACTGGTGGCCAGCTATTCAACAAACGGGTATGATAGCTTAGCAAAACAACAGAGGCTGCTGGCCAGAAGAGGTTAGAGTAAGAAGGATTTAGTGTAGATTTTATTGAACATATCAATTAACGTGGTATTCAAATCTTTCTTGTATCGTTTTTAAAATAGAAGAATTAAACGAAAATGATAAGGGGGATTTTTTTATGTTCCAAACCTTAGACCATTTTTTAAAATCTTGGGAGTTCGAAGCTGCTGCTACGCAGAAACTACTGAGTAATCTGACTGATGAATCACTGAAACAGGAAATAACTTCTCAAAATTGGACTTTAGGACGTATTGCTTGGCATACCGTTGCTGCCATTCGCATTATTACTTCAAATACAAGCTTAACGTTTGATGCCCCAGCCGAAGAT
>JARDZO010000311.1 GCA_029240815.1 Brevibacillus sp. | reverse complement strand
TCATTCTTTGCATCTCCTTTTGAAATGAATAGTTAATATTTTTTGAGTGAGTAACTCACTCATTAAAAATAAATCATTCTCCGCTTATTGTCAATCGCAAGGAGTCCCTCTCGTACCATTACCGGACTACCGATCTGGAAGTTCTTGTTACGGATAACGGATACAATTATCGAATACGTTTGAGATGTCAGGTACCTTGGTGGAATGATACAAAATGTCATGCTGGTGCAGTACTTATTTATTCGAGGTGAAAATCATAAACAAGATTACTATAACAATATTACTCTTTATCTTGTAAAGATGAATATCGTATAAAAATCTCTCCTTACTATCAAATCGGGAAATACTTCCATGATCCATCATTATAATACGATATCGTATTATAATGCCAATAAAAAGCTTTCGCTTTGAGATGTTTTAAGATTATTACAAATCGGCTGATGCTTTATATACTCAAACAGTCCTCTACATGGTCATTACCCATGTCATTGATATTATCTCTTTCTTAGGAAGGTTCTCTTACGACAGTAAGAGGATTCATGAGTGTGCAGGACTTTACGCTTACTTAAATTGCTCAAATCATATGATAACAGCTACAACAAAAGAGATCCCCATATATAGGCAGAGTGGAATATACATCCATGTATCATATTTGGAAAAACGGGTTCCTTTGATTTTTTTAAAGATACCTAAATTGTGAAAGTCACCAATTATCCGTAAAATAAATATCGATGCAATGAGTACACATCCCCATTTTGTCAATGCATCTGGATGATAAAAAGATAAATACCCGCTTTGAGCCAATAGAATGATAGAAAAAAGAAGAAAAAAAAAGGAAGCCATTAATGTAATTAACGTAGGAGGAACAAATTCAGTGCTTGCTTCACCTTCTTTCACCGGAAACGTAACACTAGTTCCCCATCTTCCTCCAAACGCCCAATAAACATGAATAAGACTAATGAAAATCAATATACCAGCAGATGAAAAAATGAAAAACAAGGTCATCAATGATCCCTCCTATAATTGTATAAAAAAATAGAAATGCCTTCTCTTTTGTAGTGAGTTATAAGTCAACATAAACAATAACTTTGCAAAAGAGAAGAACCATGTCTCGTAATGTTAGACTACCACATCACGAAAGTGATCAACCACTATTTACAGGAACAACGATTGAATCTGTACTATTCTTGGTCGACTATAAACAGCATAGAGCTCATAATCCTTAACAGATAAGCCTGTCTCTTCATATACTTCTCGAACCATAGTCTCTTGGATACTTTCCCCTGGGTTCATACCACCACCTGGTAATCCCCAATCGCCGTAATCGGATCTCTTTTGCAAAAGGAGTCGAGTCTACCTCTTTGATCTCTTATGACGCTCCACCAGTAACAATAATTTTCATGCAATACACCCTTGAGTTTTTCTGGATAATTTATATTCGTGATTCTTAGGCAATCACCTTTTTTAGATTAGTTGTTGAGCAAATCTGCCCGTTAACGGAGAAGACTGCAGATCCATTTTGATCTGCAGTCTTCTCCTGTTGTTTATTCAGCTATAGTCTTCGTTAGAATAAAAAGAGTCGTAAACGATCAGATTCTTTAGAATGGCGTTCCCGAGTTAATAATTTCATGCTTGTGCATTTCACCGCTCAGGAATGGGGTAATCGCCTTAGGGGCATTTGTAACAGCGCGCCACGAATCCAGATCGGCTGCAGACTGCCAAAACTCGAAATTGTTGATCCGTGCCGGGTCAATCGGGTCGGCCGTTATCGCCAAGTCAAGGCATCCGGGAGCTTGCCGAGCACGTTTAGCGAGGTCCTCATGCGCTTTAACAACTTCGTCACGCTTACTTGGGTCAACAGTAAACCATCCCGCTATTATCACCTTATGTGTATTCATCAGAATCCTCCTTAAATTAAATTTTGCTTCTTGAAACGCTTTCCATTGAGGCCGTTTCAACGCTCAAGTTATCAGGCGATAAAATATTGGGTGATGACAGGGGCCAGAACAGATGCATCGATATGATGGCTTTGTCCCTCCAGACATACATATTGTCCATTCGGGAGAAGAGTGGACAGTGACTGGTTGGATTGCTTAAATTGATCACTGCTTTGTTCGCCGGCAATGACAAGCACTGGAGTAGTAATGCCGTTTAACTCCTCGGGCAACAGGGAGGCCCCGACAATCTTGGTGTCATAAACCGTAGTATGCGCGATGGCTTCTAGATGAGGCCGGAAAGGAGCGTGGCGAAGTTGAGCCACGATTTCATCTGGAATCCCGACCATTTTGGATTGGAAATATTCAACTGCCTCTCCCCGATTCCCGACGTTCACCAATTCTTCCAATCGGTCGACGATTCGACTATCGAGTTTGCCAAATGGGGGCTCATACAGAACCAGCTTGGAAATCGCAGATTTATTAGCCGTCGCTTTCAGTGCCAGGATGGCACCCGACGAATAACCAAATACTAATGGCGACCCTCCGGCCTCTTCGATCAACGTATTCAGATCGTCAATCTCCTTTTCGATTGAATACGGCATCGTATCTCCGCTTGCTCCTTTTCCTCTGCGGTCATAATTGATGACAGTAAAATTCCTTTCCAAATGCTTGGCGAGTGGTGCACCGGTTGTACGATCGTTAAATGCTCCCAGAACCAGGATCAATGGCGGGCCACTCCCGGTACGATCGAATTCGATAACGGTTCCGTCTTTGGAAACGACTTGACTCATGCATAACCCTCCAATGTGCTTATTGATTTGTTAAATCTTTTATAAAACAAAGGATTGTTTGTTAAAGAGGCAACAAAAATCACGAAAAATGACTCAAGATTCGATGCTTGGCCCCGGTATAAAAACGGGTATCCGAATAAATCACGCTCAACAACACCGCGCCTTCCATTTCCACCACTGCTTGTGCGGCTAATTCCTTCGCTTGATCCCGGTTGACGAGTTCCAGAAATATCGTTTCAAACGCTTCCATATAAGCATCAAAATGAACCTTTATCACTTCGTTGAATTCGGGAATATGCGATCCGATTTCCAATCCGATTCTCCCAAACAGGCATCCGCCATCTTCCGTCCCGTTGCTGAACAGACCTTTCTCGGGGATATCGAACATCATCGACAATCGCACAAGTGGCGGGATGTCCTTATCACGGGCTATCGAGAATATATGCTCGCCAGCCTCCTTGTATTTTGTTTTCAATACTTCGATCATTAATTCTTCTTTGCTGTGAAAGTAATGATAAATGCTGCCTTTCAACAAGCCGCATGCGATCCCGATATCGTTCATGGTTGTACTGTAATAACCCTTCTTACGGAATATCTCGGCCGATCTTGCGATGAGCTCATCGCGCGAAATTTTTCGTTTTGCCATTTGTCTCACCCAGGATAAATTTTACCATACGTTTGTTTGGTTGGCAAATAAATTCTGATCATAACAGTCGATAGCGGTCAAACCTTGTAAGTCAGGAGTATTTTCATAATACTTGCCGTCATTTATGGTAACGGCAAGTTTTCATGGATGGAAAAGGGCGCCTTATTGACGGCCTGAATCTACAGCAAGACGTAATCATGCCCTTCTTCTAACCGGGACCCCTACCTCACAGATGGATTCCTGTTGACTAATCATCTATCCAATATTACTTCTCCATGCAAAGTCCTTCAACTTGTTCAAAGTTTGAAGACGGGAACCACTACTAGCTAGCTTGGTTCTCTCCACTAAATTCCCGCCCCTCTGACACAATCAGCGAAGGCTGCAAATGCTTTGCTGCTGAACTGTTCTTTTCGGGTAATCAGCCTCGTTGTCACGAAACGGTATCGTTCGGGAACCGGATGCGTTCTTAATCGTTCGTCATCCTCAGCAATAACTGATTCGGTTAAAAGCGTGTAACCGATGCCTGCTCGTACGCAATTTAGCATCGTATCCAGCGTACTCACCTCAATCATATTTACGGACGTTATCCCCTGGCCGTGAAGCCAATCCACACTTGCGGTGCGCAACGGGCAACCCTTCGGAAAAACGACCCATGTCACATTCGCAACGTCGGGAAATGCAGCCTTTCCGCCGGCATTCGTCAGGAGGAGCACCTTTTCCCGAAACTCATAAGCGACCTTTAGTGGAGCTAGATCGAATTCTCCTGTGAAGAAAGCTCCGTCCAACTCGCGGTTCAGCACTTTCTCGTAATTTTGAGGTGATGTTCCAGTAACAAGAGACAACGCTACTTCAGGGTATTTTTTTTGAAAATCGGATAACGCACGTATAAAAGGAGTGGTGGACGCAACGGTCTCCACAACGCCGATCGTGAGCGGACCGCTCGGATATTCAGGCTCTTGGACGGACATTATCGCTTCCTCGACCTTATGCAGAATGTCAGAGGCATATTGGCTGAAGACGAGCCCTTTCTCGGTCGGCAAGACGCCTTTCGGAGTTCTGTGGAAAAGCTGGACTCCAAGCTCCAACTCCATTTTACGAACTCGCATCGAGATGTTAGATTGAACATAATCCATTTTCTCCGCTGCGCGGGTGATACTACCCTCTTGTATGATAGCAATGAATACTTTTAGATCGGTTAACTCCACTCGAGAACCTCCGTTCGTTGGTATAGCATCAATAATTTTGATATCGTCATCTTTAATGATCATTTTACTATATGGAATTATCCGATTACAATAAAGCCAAGCAATAGATCGTACGGTGGAGAGCATGGGTACTGATACCGTAACATCGAGGAGGAATTTAATATGGGTAACTATTCTCATCTTTTTTCAAAATTTCAATTAGGTTCGCTGCACTTGCCGAATCGGTCCGTGCTGTCTCCGATGACACGGACGAGTGCAGAGCCATCTGGGCTCGCGAATGAGCGTATGGCCCGGTATTATACTCGTTTTGCAAAAGGGGGATTCGGTCTCCTCATTACAGAAGGCATCTATCCGGATGCAATAAGCAGCCAAAGTTATGAGAATCAGCCCGGCATAGCAAATGAAGCGCAAGTTGAATCCTGGAGACCTATCGTCCACGCTGTTCAGGGTGCAGGAGGTAAGATTGTCGCGCAGTTGATGCATGCAGGTGCGCTTGTCCAACATGACCGATTTACACCGATCGCTCCATCCGCTGTAAAGCCCGTAGGTACGATGCTGGAAGATCACGGCGGGAGCGGAGAGTTTGCCGTACCGAGAGCCATGACCCAGGAGGAGATCCGCAACGTGATCGAGAGTTTCGCTCAAGCTGCATTTCGCGCTAAAAAAATCGGATTTAACGGGGTCGAAGTCCATGCAGCGAACGGCTACCTGCTTGATCAATTCATCACAGATTACACAAATCTTAGAACCGATGAATATGGCGGCTCAACGGAGCGACGTGTCCGCATTGTAGTGGAAGTCCTGAAAGCTATTCGCTCCGCCGTGGGTCCTGACTTCATGGTAGGCGTCCGCATCTCTCAGGGTAAAGTAAACGATTTTCATCACAAGTGGGCTGGCGGAGAGAGGGATGCCCGGATTATTTTCGAACATTTGGTAGCGGCTGCTCCCGATTACATCCATACGACCGAATATAAAGCGTTTTCCCCAGCTTTTGCGGATGACGGGCCTACTCTTGCCAAGTTGGCCAAACGATATAGCGGCCTTCCCGTCATAGCCAATGGCAAGTTAGGCCAACCGGACAAAGCGGAATCTCTCTTGGAGAATGATCATGCGGATCTTGTAGCAATCGGTACGAGCGCACTGGTCAATCCAGACTGGGTGAACAAAGTACGCGTAGGCAGTGCATTGCATTTATTCGACCATCATTTTCTGCAACCAATCGCAACGCTTAAGGAGGAGGAGGTTGGAGTGTAGGTACCGTCTATTGCCAGAAGAGCTAGAATTTCATTGACATAGATGAATAGATCGGAAATTATGCCAAAAATGAAAAGATGGCGGTGCAGGGGTTAATCCTGCGCCGC
>JARDZO010000310.1 GCA_029240815.1 Brevibacillus sp. | reverse complement strand
GTTTATGTATAGCGAAATATCTTTGTCCGGATCTTCTGCCTGCAAAAACAGCAGTTGGGCGACGATCAGATTGGCGACTTCATCATCAATCTCTGTGCCCAAAAGGATGATCCGATCTTTCAAGAGGCGCGAGTAGATATCATAGGAGCGTTCGCCTCTGCTCGTTTGCTCAATGACCATAGGGATCAACATATGTATGTTCCTCCTTTGCCGAAAAGAACCTCTGTTGAGGACGATTCGCGGCTATGCGACCTCGATTTGCAGTGAGAGGGACGTAAAAATATATTCATTGGTGGAAAAACAAGGCACGAGCGAATCGTGCCTTGTTTTCTCCAATGTTAGCGACCAGGATATCCCGACCACTGGTCCATCAAGCGTTCTTCCTAAGCTTATGCACTCACTTTGCTTTCTGCAACCAGGAAATCTACTGTTTTGCGAGTTTGCACGTCGCGGTACAGAGCAGCCATGCCATCTTGTGCGGAGAAGATTTTACGCAGCTCGTCTGCAGGGCGGCCATATACGCCAGCCAGCTTGTTCAGCTCTTCGTTTACATCTTCTTCCGTTGCTTCGATGTTTTCTGCTTTTCCGATTGCTTCGAGAGTCAGGGATGTACGTACACGGGATGTTGCGTCTGCACGCAATTGGTCACGCAGTTGGCTTTCGTCCATACCGGAGAACTGGTAGTACAGCTCCAGCGTCATTCCTTGGTATTGGAGGCGTTGGCCAAACTCGCTTACCATTTGATCCAGTTCATGCTCAACCATAACAGCCGGCAGATCGATCTCAGCGTTTTCAGCTGCTTTCAGAACGAGCTGTTCACGAACATATTGATCTTTTTCTTGCTCTGTTTTTTCTTCGAGTTTTTTCTTGGTGTCAGCTTTCAGCTCTTCCAGCGTGTCGAACTCGCTCACGTCTTTGGCGAACTCGTCGTCCAAAGCTGGCAGGTTTTTACGCTTCAGGCTGTTCAGCTTCACTTTGAATACCGCTTCTTTACCTGCGAGGTTTGGAGAGTGGTATTCTTCTGGGAATGTTACGGTGATGTCTTTCTCTTCGCCTACGTTCAAGCCAATCACTTGCTCTTCAAAGCCGGCGATGAAAGTACCCGTACCCAATTCAAGAGAGTAGTCTTCAGCTTTTCCACCTTCAAAAGCTTCACCGTCTTGGAAGCCTTCGAAATCGATGACAGCCAGGTCGCCGTTTTGCGCAGCGCCCTCTTCTACTGCAACCAGTTCAGCATGACGCTCTTGCATGCGTTTCAGTTCAGCGTCGAGGCTTTCTGCAGTTACAGAGAAATCTTTGTCTTCGATGCTCAGGTTTTTGTAGTCACCGAGCTTCACTTCTGGCTTCACAGTAACAGTCGCTTTGAAGATCAGGTTTTTCCCTTGCTCCATTTGCGCTACGTCTACTTCTGGACGGTCAACCGGCTCGATGCCAGCTTCTTGTACAGCTTGTCCGTATGCAGTAGGAAGCAGAATGTCGAGTGCATCCTGATACAAAGATTCTACACCAAAACGCGCTTCAAACATTTTGCGCGGAACTTTCCCTTTGCGGAATCCAGGAACCTGAACTTTTTGTACCACTTTTTTAAATGCTTGGTCCAATGCTGCGTCTACTTGCGAAGCATCTACTTCAACCGTCAGGACTCCCTGGTTATTCTCTACCTTTTCCCAATTTGCTGCCACGTAAACTTCCCCTCCTAGATTGGATCAAAGAACACCGTCAGCCGCGCATAAAAACAGCATGCGGGCTCAGACGATAATATTCTAGCCATTATAACCATTCTAGTATAGCACAAATCTTTTCATTTTCAACAAGCCTCTCACTTAGCGCCTAAGTGAGTAGCTTCCCCCTAGACTTTGAACGGGATTACCCAGATGATCATAGAACGAAACCGATACCTGAACGGTACTTTTTGTCACTCCCGTTTGCTCCAAAATGACGTAGGTCGGCACATCAAAGCCACGCGGCATCTGCAGACTGCCCGGGTTGAGGAACAGAATATCCCGCACCACTCCGCATGTAGGGACGTGGGAATGGCCGAATACGACGACGTTCGCCCCTGTCTCCTCAGCTCGGTAATGGAGGCGTAAGAGAGAGCTTTTCACCCCGAACAGATGACCGTGGGTTTGCAGGATATTCAAGTCACGCCACTTCGTCTGCTCCTCAGTCGGCACGCCTTTAGTCGTGTCACAATTGCCGCGGACAAGCGTCATGCGGGAAAAGGGCTCCCGCAAGTGATCGACACAAAAATCGCCGCAGTGCAATATTTTTTCAACCGCATGTCTGTCCGTGACCTTCTGAACTTCATTTACCAGACCGTGGCTGTCGCTCATGACAAGAATTCCCATTGCCCTCTCACTCTCCTGTTCTCTCTTTCTCGAATCGTGATAGAACCTAGCCCTCTACTTTAATGGCTTCCAGCAAATGTTGCATGGCACGCGCTCTGTGGCTAATCTTGTTTTTCTCATCTGGTGAAAGCTGCGCCATCATCTTCCCCTGTTCTGGCAAATAAAACACAGGATCGTAGCCAAAGCCGTTCGTGCCAGCTGGTTCGTGCGCGATGACTCCCTCGCACGCCCCGGTAGTAATGACGGGATCACGGCCAGGCTCAACGAATGCCAATGTGCAGCGGAAACGCGCAGAGCGTTCTTCATCCGACACTGTATGGAGCTCTTGCAGGAGCTTGCGCCAGTTTTCTTCGTCAGTCGCGTCTTCTCCGGCATAGCGAGCGGAGTAGACGCCCGGACGTCCCTGCAGTGCGTCAACTTCCAATCCAGAATCGTCGCCGACTGCCGGCAAACCCAAGTATGTAGAAATCGTAACGGCTTTTTTTATGGCGTTGGCTTCGAACGTATCTCCGTCTTCCACCACTTCAGGTACTCCCTCAAAATTGGCCAGGCTGATTCCTTCCCAGCCCAATTCAGCAAAGAGTTTATTGAACTCTTTTACTTTTCCTTGGTTGCGGGTGGCCAGAACCACCTGTTTGCGATCAGACATGGCTCTCCTCCGCTACGTTATCTGCAAACGTCAACGGAACATCTGCCAACGCCTGTTTTTGGCTGGCAATGAGTTGGCCGATCCCAGATTTGGCGAGCGCAATCATATCTTGCAGCTGATCTGCTGAAAACGGTGCGTCTTCCCCTGTTCCCTGGAGCTCGACGAACTTGCCTTTACCAGTCATCACAACGTTCATGTCGACGATTGCAGTCGAATCTTCTTTATAGTTCAAGTCCAGCAAAGTCTCTTCTCCGATTACACCCACCGAAGTGGCAGCCAGAAAATCGTGAAGTGGCAACTGTTTCCAAACGCCACTTTCTACGAGCTTTTGCATCGCGTCGACCATTGCGACGAATGCCCCCGTAATGGATGCTGTTCTTGTTCCGCCATCTGCTTGAATCACGTCACAATCGATCCAAATCGTTCTCTCACCCATTGCTTCCAATTGAACAACGGAACGCAGAGCGCGTCCGATCAATCGCTGGATCTCCATGGTGCGTCCGCCTACTTTCCCTTTGGACGACTCCCGTGCATTGCGCGTAGCTGTCGCACGCGGGAGCATGGAGTACTCGGCTGTGATCCATCCCTTCCCGCCACCACGCATAAACGGCGGAACTCTCTCCTCCAAGGTCGCCGTACAAATCACTTTTGTGTCTCCGACTTCAATCAGGCATGATCCTTCTGCGTGTTTAATGTAATTGCGCGTAATCGTAACAGGGCGCAATTGGTCATGGGTACGGCCATCCACTCTCATTCCAAGTTCCTCCTAAATCGCTTTGATACACTCCGATCATTATACCAGAGGCAGGAAACGATCTGCCACTGAACAAACGCCTACTGGCTATTTGCCTTAATTGCAAATATTCGCATGAATCCACATAAGAAAACCACGCCCGCAGGAACGAACGTGGTCAAGCGCCAGAATTTGATTAGAACTGCATCGGGTTGAGCTGTACAGGACGGCTCACCGGCTTGGTGTAGTCTGCATTGGATAAAGGTTTGCCCTCTACCAGCAGCTGCACTTTTGGAGCACCCGTGCTCTCCGTCAGGGATAGTACGAGAGACTCCAGCGCTTCGGGGCTTGCCTCTTTGCCTTCGTCATACTTGAGGATATCGTTGCTCAAATTGACCGTGAGCAGGTCTTTTTCCTGCTTCACATCCAGCACACGCGTCGTCCGCAGCAAGGAGCTGAACAACTGAGAGCCTTCTTTCGGACCTTTGATCAGCTCTTCGACTGTCGCCTTTGCTAGGTCAGTGGTGGCAGGAATCAACCGGGTGACGGGCACAAAATACGTGCGCGAGTCATCGAGCTGGCCCTGGAAGAAAACCGTAACGGAAGACGTGTTGCCTGGTACCGCCCCATCAGCCAATTCGAGATTGACTCCATGGCCACGGTCGAGCTGCGTGATGGGCGTGCTCGCTGCTGGCATCTCGGTGAGCGGCGTACCGTTTACCCAGATCTGAACCGTCTTCACATTGCTGAATTCTGTCATAGCACGGGTCACGGCATCCAGTACCCGCTTCTCGTCCTTTTCCTCATAGGTTTTAAACTCTTTGGAGAAGTCGACCGTCGCCACTCCATTCTTGATCACAAGCCCTTTTACTTCGGTCCCTTGGGGCAGCACTGCGGAGAATCCTCCTTGCAGCATGCTTTCAACGGGCCCACCCTTGACCATGTAGCTCAGGATCTGTTTGGCGACACCCTCTTCTTTCGGAAGAGTCAACGATACAGGCACGACGTACCCGTTTGCATCCAGCAGATAAACCGTTCGCTCGGCCGTTCCTACTGCGACAGTCTCTGTTCCTTGCGCAGAGTCATCAGCAGGCGTCGTTGCATCCGGCAATTCTACCGCCACCTGTGACTGCGGCGGCGCATCAATACTGGTCGCTTCCTTTTCCGGGCCAAAGAGACCGCAGCCTGACAGCAGCAAGGCGCTGACTCCTAGCACAGCTGTCGCTTGGCCAATGCTTCGTATCTTCATATCCCAGCCCTCCTCCAGACACTTTGTACTACCATGTATACGAGCAGGGCTTGGGTTTATGCTTTTAAAAGTCGGCAATTACGACTGAAAAGACTTTTCCAGGGTGTGATGCTCTACGTGCACGTGGCAGTTCAACCACTCTTCTGCGATCGAGCGGAAGCGGATTGTTTCTCCACTCGTCACAAACCGATGCTGTGGCACAAGGGTCGATGGACGGATTCGAGATTGCTCCTCTATCGCTGCGATCTGAAGGGAAAGCTCTCGCGCCGTTTCCTCCGCAGAGCTGATCAAGGTCACCTGATTTCCCATTACTTCCTGGATAATCGGTGCAAGCAGCGGATAGTGTGTGCACCCGAGAATCAAAGTGTCAAGCTCTTGCCCCACCATCGGAGCGAGTGTCTCTCTCACAATCCTGCGCGCTTCGTCTGAGTCTGCCAAATGATTTTCTACCAACGGCACAAAAGCCGGACAAGCCATGCCCGACACGGTAAGATCTGGTTGAACGCGCAGCAAGGCACGCTCATATGCTTTCGTACGGATCGTTGTCTCTGTACCGATTACCCCGATATGACCGCTTTTCGTCGCTTGGACGGCCGCGCGCGCTCCAGGATCGATGACGCCGATGACCGGGAGAGGCAAATACGATTTTGCTTCTTCCAAAACGACTGCAGTCGCGGTATTACATGCGATGACCAACGCTTTGAGCGGAGTGCTCATTACAAAATCAATCATCTGAAAACTGTAGGCACGAATTTCTTCCGGCGATTTGGAGCCGTATGGACAACGTGCATTGTCACCTACATAAAGAATCGCATCCTCGGGCAGCTGACGCATGACTTCCTTGGCTACGGTTAATCCTCCCACTCCTGAATCAATGACGGCTATCGCTCGCTCTCTACTCATGCAATTGTGTCTCCCCTGTTGTGATGAATATAGTACAGCATACCACTCTGACATGTGTGCTACTACCATATGCGTAGTTTAA
>JARDZO010000064.1 GCA_029240815.1 Brevibacillus sp. | reverse complement strand
CAACCCTGCTCGGCTCCATTCCAAAAGCGGAACCGCGTCCAAAGTAGATTTCTCAAAGATGCTTCTCAGAGGTGGACGCTTAAAAGCGTGTTCCTCTTTTTCCACTACGCCTGGGTCGTGTCCCTAATACCTTTCGTTTTTTTCTCCTTTTTCCTCGTACCGGCTTAGCCCTCAGTCAGGGCCGAGATTGTTGAATATTTAGTTTTAGCCGAAAGAAAATGATAAGTTCGTCCATTTTAGCCATTATTTTTGCTATAACAGTTCCAATAATTAGTTTGATAAACAGTATTGGAAGGGTAGAAGGAATGAATGAATTTGAACATTTCATTAGTCAATTACAACAAGGGGCTATTTGGTCTCTATTCACAATCATAGGTTATTTGTTTTTATTAGCATGGTGGGTTTTGTTCCTTTTCAAAATCAAGACTAAAAATCAAGTTATAGTTTCAAAATAATCAATACAAAGACCTCTATTTGAGGTCTTTTCTTATGCACTCCTCAACATCTCAACCGTATTATTGCTCTACTTGTTTTTCAAATGCTAAATCTTTCCCTATTTCAAGCTAACTTAACCAGTAGAGATAATGGTTCAAATAATGAGTTCCTACACCTTGGAAGCGTTCCCTCCATCCTTAATAGCTCGATGAAACAGGTTTAACCTGCAAGAGAAGCCTATTTCCAGACGGAGCGACTGTGGTGGAGTCCCACTTAGCGGAGCCATGAATCCCGAGGACAAGAATCGCTATCTATGAATTACCTGCGTAGCTGCGCGCCGTTTTGCGATTCCCTCGGGATCATGGCGCAGCGGACAGTCTATACTTCCACGCAGGACGTAGCCCGGAGCGGAGTATGGAAATAGGCTTCTCCTCTCGACACCAAGACAAAAAACAAAAAGCCTGTCACCAATGTGACAGGCTCTCTACAGTGATAGGCACATCTGATACTACGCTTCTTCAGTCAGACGCAGGAATTCGTCGATGTCGGCTACGGCCAGATCTACAGCGGCTTGCCAGAATTCTACCCGGGTCATGTCTTCGCCGAGATGGGTCCCGGCCAGGTCTTCTACCATGAGACGGCCTGTGTCTTGCAGGAGCGCGTCGTATTTGGCAGCGAAGCTCTCCCCTTCTGCGAGAGCGCGGGCGTAGACACTCAGACTGAACAAATAGCCGAACGTGTACGGGAAGTTGTAGAACGGATAGCTCGTGATGTAGAAGTGGAGCTTGGATGCCCAGAAGTGGGGCTCGTATTCAGCCAACGCTCCGTTGTACGCTTCTTGTTGCGCTTCTGTCATCAGGCGATCTAGATCGGCTGCGCTCACCAGACCGTTCTTTCGCTGCTCATAGAAGTTTTTCTCGAACAGGAACCGCGCCTGGATGTTCATGAAGAACGCTACGACGGATTGCAGCTTGTCTTCGAGAAGCACCAGTCGCTCATCGTCGCTCGCTGCATTTTTCACAGCCGCATCCGCCAAGATCATCTCAGCAAAAGTGGACGCCGTCTCTGCTACGTTCATGGCGTAGTTTTGAGCGAGCGGCGGGAGATCCCACATGACTTGCTGATGGTAAGCATGCCCCAACTCATGGGCGAGCGTCGACACATTGCTCGCGTTGCCTGCATAGGTCATGAACACGCGAGATTGTTTGCTCACCGGGAAGCTGGTGCAGAAACCGCCTGGACGTTTTCCTGGGCGATCCTCTGCCTCAATCCAAGCATCGTCAAAGGCCAATTGGGCAAATTCGGCCATTTTCGGGTTAAAGCGATCGAAGTTATCTACGATCAACGCTGCCGCTTCATCGTAGGAGACCTTTTTGTGAGTACTTCCTACCGGAGCGGAAATATCATACCAGCTCAGCTTTTCGATGCCAAGCAGCTTTGCTTTGCGCTCCAGATACGCTACCAGTCGATCTTTGCGATTATTGATCGCCTGCCACATAGCATCGAGTGTCTTCTCCTGCATCCGACCGATGTCGAGCGGCTCACGCAGGACCGAATCCCAACCGCGGTGACGATAGAGCGATAGACGGAAACCGCCCAAGTGATTGAGTGCTTGCGCGCACAGCTCTGTCTCGTTCCCCCATGCTTCCAGCCATTTTTCAAATACCTGTTTGCGCACGGCACGATCCGGATGGCTCAGTAGATTGGAAGCCTGCCCGACTGACAGTTGTTTCTTCTCCCCATCCAGTTCTACCTCGATGGTCATACGGCCTACTACCGCATTGTACAGGTCTTGCCAGGCATGGTAACCGTCTACGGCCAAATCATTGGCGAGCACTTCCTGTTCAGGAGACAGCTTTTCCTGCGCACGGCGGCGGCGTTCATTTAATGGAAATGCGATTGGTGCCAGTTCATCGTCACCAAGCAATGCGTCCCACTTGTCCGCATCGATTTTGAGCAGCTGTTCTTCCCAACGGGTCAATGCAGAACCAAACGAGGCGGAGATGGTTTTCACCCGTCCCCCCAGCATTTTAGCTGCTTCGTCCTTCATGTTTTGAGCGGTCAGGCAAGAAATAAAAGCGCCGGCTTGTCTCGCCCGTACGGAAATCGCCTGCACACTTTCGACAACCGCCACGAACGTCTTCTTTTCCTGCAAAGACAAATCGGCTTGCCCTACTTTCGCCTGTAAGGCAGCGATATCGCTCTCTAATTCACTTAAGAATGAACGAAATTCTTCGGATTCGCTACCGCCCGGAAACAGCACTTCCAAATCCCAACGCTGTGGCAATGTTTTTTCCATACAGAATCCCTCCCTGATATGTACCTTACCGTTTACTACTGCTTACTGTTTACTAGTCCTGCTTGATTAAAACTCTATCGATCAATTCATTTCTATAAGGATTCTGCGAACTCCTCCTGCAAAAAGAAAACCCCCACTCTCTCGTTTAAGAGAAATCAGGGGATCCCGTTTCGTATTACTTACTCTTACTGGGCAGGGAATACGTCTCGCCCTGTTTCTCCATGACGATCCGATCTCTTTCCACACCCGCTGCAGCCAACAGACGCTCCATCGGCTCCTCTACGGGTTCCTGTGAAAGCACAAACGTATCCCAGTGAATCGGCACGAGCCACTTGCCCCCGGTTTCCTTGAACATTTGCCATGCTTGCTCCGGTGTGCAATGCGCCCCTTGATACGAATCAGGCTTGTAAGCCCCGATCGGCATAAATACCAGATCGATCGGACCAAACTCCTCCTTGAGGTTTTCCATGGACATGTAGGCCGTATCTCCAGGATAGAGGATACGCACGCCGTTTTTCTCGATCACGTAACCGTTGTAGCCGTAATCGCGATTCCACGGAAAGCGATTGCCCCAGTGCCGCACAGGAATCGCCGTAATTTTCACGCCATCTGCAGTAGTCGTCTGCTGATGGGGCTGGATTTCTTCATACGATCCAAACGGCAAGTTTCGTATCAGCTTGCTCGTGTTTAGCGCGGTAATGACATGCGTCGAGCGTTTCGCCAGTTTGCGCAGCGTAGGCAGATCCACGTGATCCATATGGGCATGTGACAGCAAAATCAGGTCCACCTCTCCGACTTCCTCAAACGAGAGGGCCGGTGGCGTAAAGCGCGAGGGACCAAAGTGCATCCCTGCAATACGAATTCCCAATTTTTCGCCTAGCACAGGATCAGTGATCATTTTCGTCCCAAAAACGTTGAGCAGTAAAGTGGAATGTCCGATCCATGTAAACGTCACCTCATGATCGGCCCAGTTTGCAGGAGTTGGCTTGTGTTCCAGCTGGCGATACGGCGGTTTGGGCAACTGCCCCATATGTTGCCAATAACGGAAGGCAAAGTAACCAAACAGGAGCAAAACCAGCAGGACGATGAGGATACCTATCCAGGTGAGTATTGTGATCAGCATCAAGAGCTCCTTTATCAAGTCCAGTATGATGCCATCATTATAGCAAAGGACGCGCTGGGTAGTGCAAGCGGCAAGCGTCTGCAAACTGTCGATGAATGAAAAAAGGTCAACCAGAAAAAAACTGGTCAACCACACAGGATGAACGTGGAGAACTCTCCTACAGCGTGCCGGTATTAGTAACCCCAGCGAAGCGATCGATGACTTCTATTGGCAAGTGATCCGTCACCAGGCTGCCGTAGTGTACGATCTGAATGATTCCATTCTCATCGATCAAGAATTCAGCTGGAATGCGGTGCATATTGGCCCCCTCTTGATGTATCAACGCAAAACCTTCAGCTGCCGCCTCTGCTATAAACGCCTGCGTATTCGAGTCCTTGATCGTTGCTTGAAATTTATCCTCGGACACTTCTACACCGTACTGATCATAAATTTCTGCCTGTGGATCAGGCAGTAACGGGAAGGGCGCTTCCTGCTTGCCGACATAGTGGGTCATCGCTGAGTCCGGTGACTCGAACACCGCAACCACTTCTAGCCCCTGCTGTTGCCACTGGCTGTACCGTCGAATAAACTGTCGCACTCGCAAGTTGCACAATGCGCAGGCGGCATTGCGAAAAAACGCGAGCAGCACCTTGCGACCGCGAAGATCGGACAAACGCAAAGTAACCCCATCGCCACAGCTGAACGTGAAATCAGGGGCTGCCTCCCCCTGAGCTAATCGATTTCTCATTTTACCAACCTCCTGGTTCCTACATTTTTGTAAAGCTCAATCAGATCCAACTGAGTCTACTTTACCAAGAGGTACGGTTCGTTTTCTGTGACCTAGTCACCAATGAGTTCTGCCAACGCTGTTCGCTGCTGAACAGTGACCACTCCACGCTCCGTTGCGATCCAGCCCATCTGCTTCATTCGCCCCAACACGCGGCTAACGACTTCTCTAGCGGAGCCTAGTTCGACAGCTAACTGCTGATGCGTAATCCGAACAGACGGTTGATGCTCCGACGTCCGCTTCAACAGAGCCCCAGCGAGCCGAGAATCCAATGGTTGCGACATTTTATCAGATAGCAAGCTGCCCAACTGAATCAACCCATCCAAAATATTGCCGAATACCGCATTCCGGATAGGCGGATAAACGTGTATCCAATGTAAAAACGATTTCTTCTCCACAAACAGTGCCGTTACCTCGGTTTCCGCGGTGATCGTACCCGGATATTCGCGTTCGCTCAAACCACTCAATACCATCAAGGCACAAATATCACCTGCGTGCAGTCGGTTGGACAGCGCTTCGCGGCCACCTTCGCTCAAACTTGATATTTGCACCGTCCCGGATAGCAGGAACATACTGTAAGAAGCAGCATCATCGCTGTGAAATAAGGTCATTCCAGCAGGCAACGTTTTAAGCACAGGCTTTGCGGAGGTCCACTCTTCGCTGGAGATAGCTCGAAAATAGGGGAAGATATCGAACAAGCTATGAAAGTCAGGAAGGACATATGTCATAGAGGATTCTCCCTTTGATATAGAATGTTGTTTTCATTTTCTATTCTCTGAGGTAGTATAAGCCAGTCTACCATACAATCTTTACTAGCTTCTATTCTCAAATGAGGTGATCCCATGATTTTGCACAAAGGAGAAGCGCTCTTTCGTCAAGGCGAATCTGGCCCGCTCTACCATCTCAAAAGCGGGATGCTGAAAATAAATCGTGTGCATGCTGATGGGACCATTATGTTGGTCAACATCATCGTGCCAGACGAAATCATCCCGCACCACTCCCTGATCAGCCCAAATCCTTACTACGGGACGGCAGTGGCTCTGGTCACTTGCGAAATTGACGTTATCGACGCACCAAGCTGGTATCGCGAGCTGGAAGATAATCACGCAAAGTGCCGTGGGATTGCCCTGCAATTGCAATCCAAACTGCGCATGATGCAACAACGAATCGATCAGCTGTCAGAAGTATCTCCAGCAGAAAGGCTGCGCAAGCTCCAGATCTGGTTCCAATCGTTTGTTCCCGTTGACTCTTTGTCGGACGTGCTCACCCAGGACGAGATCGGCCAGCTCATTGGTCTACGGCGCGAAACCGTCAATCGACTGCTGCGTGCACAAGCAAATCGAGCTCGCGAATAATCGAGCTCGATCAGAGGTGTGCTTATTTTTCGATTTATAGATTGCCGGCAGGACCGAAAAATTCATAATGCATGTCTTCTGCCGGGATGCCCCAATCCGTGAGTGCCTTTTTGATGGACTGCATGAACGGTACAGGACCGCAAAAATAATAGCTGGCTTCTTTCTCTGGTACGATATTCTGTAACCATTTCAGATCGATATATCCTTCGTGATGAAACGATCCCGACTCCCGATCCTGCTCAGTCGGCTGCGAATAGCTCCAGTATGCGGCAACACGTGGATTGCCTTGGCTAACTCTCTCGACATCTTCTCGCAAGGCATGCTTCGTGCCGTTTTGCGCGGCGTGGATAAACGTCACCTGCCGAGCTGACTTTTCCGCCAGAGTCTTGAGCATGCTGACCATAGGTGTCAGACCCACCCCGCCACTGATGAGTACGAGCGGACGCTCCTCCTGTTCCAGCGTGAACTCTCCGGCTGGCGCGGAGACATGCAGGACATCCCCTTCCTTTAGCTGCTCGGATAAATAGACAGATACTTTCCCCGCTGGTTTCTCTTCATTCGCATCTTCCCGTTTGACCGAAATGCGGTAGTACGCTTTGCCAGGTGCATCTGACAGGCTGTATTGTCGAATGTGAGTATTCCGCTCCCCCGGGATTTCTACCTTTACGCTGATGTATTGACCTGGTTCATAGGCTGCGAGTGCCTGCCGGTCCTGCGGTACCAGATAAAAGGAAGTAATGACGTCGCTCTCCCGTACCTTTTTCTCTACAACGAATGCCCGAAAATCTGCCCAGCCGCCGACTTGCTCGCGGGATTGTTCGTACAGCTCTGCCTCTACCCCGATAAATGCATCTGCGATCACGCCGTACGCCTCTGCCCAAGCATCCAAAATTTCCTCTGTCGCCGCATCGCCCAGTACGTCTTTGATCGCTGCCAGCAGATTTTCTCCGACGATCGGATAGTGCTCTGGCTTGATGCCGAGACTTCGGTGTTTATGCGCGATCTGTTTGACCGCAGGCAGGATATTCGCCAAGTTGTCGATGTGTTGAGCAGCTGCGTATACCGCATTCGCCAGAGCTGTTTGCTGCCGTCCTTGCTTTTGGTTCGCGTGATTGAACACGTTTAACAGCTCAGGATGCTGAGTAAACAATCTTTCATAAAAGCGTTTCGTTATGGCAACCCCATGCACTTCCAGCACAGGCACTGTCGATTTGATTACGTGAATGGTTTTTTCGTTGAGCATCGAGATCCTCCCCTTCGAATCAGGTATACCTTGATTTTAGAGAAGCCGCACGACACTCACAGTGATTTCAATCACAGGAAAACGAAACGATTTGTGACAGAAGCTTTTACACGGATTCAGCCAGAAAACTGCAGCGTGTAGACCGGAGCGCAGATCGGAAACCTGCTTCTCCCCACCTCAGCAGTGTTGGATATTAAGCTTTACTATCGAACAAAAAAAACAGATCCACTTCGTCCGTTTACACGACTAGCAGATCTGTATTTTCGTTTTAAAATAATACGACCTCTCAATTTGACTCTTCCAGCCCGAGCTGTTTCACAAACTGCAGAATAGAATCAACATCGTGAATGGAGAATTGTTGCCATTTATCCGTTGCGATTGGCTCCCAAGTGATGATTCCCCGGATGTCCGTCACTACGTGAAGAAGCTCACAATCATCTGGACTTCTCAATAGGACAAGCTTGGGGTACCCTTCTCGTTTAAAGCCCTCTACCAGTATCAGGTCCGCCCCTGCCTGTGTCAGCCGTTCTATCAGCTGAGGGAGTGGTGTCGGTCTTTGCTCGTGAATGACTGTCTTGGTCTCTGTGGAGATCGCCACCAATGAAGCGCCTGCCTCCCGATACCGCCACGTGTCTTTCCCTTGCTTGTCCCATTCAAAATCGTGGCCGCCGTCATGCTTGACCACTCCTACTCGCATACCCGACTGCTCGAAGTGCGCAATCAGCTTGGTCAACAGCGTTGTCTTGCCACTGTCGGAATAGCCTACCAATTGAAGTACATACGGTTGTTTCACGCCAGACTACCCCTCCCGTTTCCAGCTTGGTGATGCGTGTGACAGTACTTCCACGAGCTCTCCCGCCTGTTTGCCACTTCCTCCTGCGGGAATCACGATAAAGCATTCACTGTTTTTTAGCGTGCCGAGATTTCCCGCTTTTTCGTTGAAATCGGGCTGGGCATACAAGCCCCCACCCTTTTCCAGCAACCACCCGCGCAAATATCTCGGGTACGGACAAGGCTTGGTATACGAGACCGCGAGCTTTGCCTTGATCGTACGCAGCTGTACCCCCTGCACACCTGACAGCTTTTGTAAAGCAGGGCGGACAAACAGTTCAAATCCGAGAAAGCAAGCCCCCGGATTCCCAGACAAAGCAATGATTGGTTTTCCATGCAGCATCAGACTCGTGGTCGGACTACCGGGGCGCATCGCTACCCGATTAAACAACAGCTCGGCTTCCGGTTCATCTGTGAGGGCGGCCATCACATCGTAGTCGCCTACCGATACTCCCCCACTTGTGACGAGCACATCAACCATTTTTAAGTGCTCAGCCAGCGTTCCTTTGGCCACTTCCAGATCATCCGGCATATTCGGAAACAAAAGAGGAATGCCGCCCGCTTCGGCAATCAAAGCGGACAGCATCCATGTATTACTATTGCGGATTTTTCCAGGAAGAAGCGGTTGATCAACATCCAGCAACTCGACACCCGTAGAAAGCAGCCCGATCCGCGGCTTGCGATAAACCGATACATGGGTGTAACCAAAGGTCGCCAAGATTGCAAGAGTACCCGCATTGATCCTCTCACCCGCTCGCACAATAACCGCTCCCGAAGCGATCTCTTCCCCGCGACGGGATACATTTTCGCCCTGCTTCAACACCCGCTTGATCCCGACTTCCTCTATAAAGGCAGCAGGCTGCTCCGTCTGCTCAAACATGATGACGGCGTCAGCTCCTGGTGGCATCATCGCGCCAGTCATGATCCGACTAGCGCAACCTTCTGTCACAGTGACTTCGGGGACGTCACCGGCAGCGATCGTCTCCACGACTTTCAAGCGAATCGGCTGATCCGGTGTGGCCAGAACGGTATCGATTGCTCTCACAGCATATCCGTCCAACGGGGAGCGATCAAAGTGTGGCAAATCGTCTGCGGCATGGACATCTACAGCTAGCATGCGGCCATATGCCTCCCCGATATGCACCTCTTCTCTTCCCTGCATGGTCAGACGCTCCATCAGTCTGTGCAAGGCTTCCTCCACCGTTATCATCTGTCGCGAAAAGCGCATCGTCCGTTCCTCCTTGGGCTTGAACAACCATTCCTGCTGTCTCTTGTTGGTTACCCGACGTTTACTTCTAAATCCTCAATCGGTTTTTCTTTATACTTCAAATCTTTATTCGCGTTAAAAGTATCTGCCTTTTCGATTTTTACAGCTGTATTGTATTCCGGTATCCCCGCGTACGTTTCATATACGCCTTTTGGAATCAACACGTTTCCTTCTGGCCAGTGCACCTGAACATTGCCGCGTCTTGTCGCCTCGAACTTGGCGCGACCTTGGAAGGTGCCAAATTTATTATACACGACGATGTTCTCTCCCTCTACAATTCGCAGCTCCCGGGCATCCTCAGCATTGATCAGCACATCGTAGCGATCCGCGTTGTTAAATGGATCCTTATTGCTGTAAATCATGGAGTTGAACTGTTTTCCCCGACGGGTCGTCACGTAGAAGTGACCCTGTGGCTTGTTCAGATTCGGAATTTCGATCGGCAGCAGATTCGCTCTGCCATCCTCGGTCGGGAATTTTCCATCCTCGCAAAGCCATGCACCGCCCCATTGGAATACGTCTCCACGCTCTTTCAAGTGCTGGATCCCGTCATAGTTTGGATTCGCCTGCGCAATTTCCGCCCGAATCTCGGCGGCACTGGAAAAGTGCATCAAATGCTTTTTCTCCGGATGGACTCGTGCTGCGAGATCGACGTAAATCTCCCATTCAGAGCGCGCTTCCTCGATGCGTGGCCCATCGATTTCTGCACTGAAATACACCATGCGCTCCGTGCTGGTCGACGTACCTCCACCTGGCTGTTCGTAGCGTGTCATTGCCGGAAGAATAATGACTTCTTCTTTGGCATCTACGAGAGTCGACGTGTTGAAAATAATATCTTGATGTACGCGCAGCTCGACGCTCTCCAGACACTCGCGCATAAAGTCCGGATCAGGCATGGTCTCGAGGAAGTTACCGCCGCTCGTGTAGAACAGGCGTGTCTTTCGCTCGTGTCCGTCAGGCAACAACGCATTCTCCAATGTCACGCCTACAATATCGCCTTGCCATTTCGGGATCGGAAAGCCCCACAGCTTTTCTATCCGCGTCCAGCTCTTTTCTTCAAAATCGCCGCCTGGCAGGCTGAATGGGTCTGCGCCCATCTCCCCGGAGCCTTGCACACCGGAGTGGCCGCGAATCGGCATTACTCCGCAGTGCTTGCGTCCCATAAAACCGCGCAAAACAGCCAGATTGGCCACCTGCGAAATATTGTCCGTGCCAAAGCGATGCTGCGTCAAGCCCATGCTCCAAACAAAGACCCCCGATTTGGAATTGGCGAGCAGAACCGCGAATTCCTTTAACCGCTCGCGAGTAAGTCCGGATGATTGCTCCAGCTCTTCCCACGACAGTTTCGTGACGTGTTCTTTCAGCTGCTCGATGCCGTTGGCGTGCTCTTTGACAAAGGCGTGGTTGATGGCAGAGCCAGGCTTTTCCTTTTCCATCTCAAACCAGTGCTTCATCACGCCGTTCATGAAGGCGATATCGCCACCAATGTTCACCTGATAAAAATCGTCCACGATCTTCGTCCCAAACAGAGCGCTGTCCGGAACAGACGGAATCCAGTATTTCTCCATCGCAGGCTCTTTGTACGGATTGATCAGGATGATTTTCGTGCCAGCCTTTTTCGCCGCATACATGTACTTCGTCGAGACTGGCTGGTTGTTCGCGGGAACGGAACCCCAGAACACGAGAACATCTGTCCCGATCCAGTCCTGGTAGTTGCAGCTGGAAGCACCGATCCCGAGCGTCCGTTTCAAGGCCGTTTTACTCGGCGAGTGGCAAATGCGCGACGCGTTGTCGATGTTGTTCGTGCCGAGGAACCTCGCCATTTTTGCCGCTGTGTAGTACACCTCGTTTGTAATGCCGCGGGCCGTCAGGAAAAAGGCCAACTGCTTGGGACTGATCCCCTTGATCTTTTTCGCGATGCGGTTCAGAGCTTCATTCCACGTGATCCGGGTAAATTTATTTTCGCCCGGCTTGCGGGACATCGGGAACGGAATCCGCCCCAGTTTGCGCAGCTCCACGCTGGACAGCTTTTGCAAAGCGCTCACGTCCTCCAGCCACTTCGTATCCAAGGCCGGCATCGTATTGAGACGCAACACATTCAAGCGCGTCGTGCACAGGTGAGGTCCCGTCAGTGTCTGGTCGTAAAGGCCTGAGACCCCTAATGCGCAGCCATCGCATACCCCTTGTGTCAAAATCCGGTACGCATAGCCCAGATTATCCCGGTTATCGTACATGACTTTCATCGTATCGCGAATGTGGTGCGGTTTTATTTTTCCAAGTCCCATCGGCATGAGTGATGCCCACAGGGAAGGCTCCCATGATGTATCCAGCTTGATTGGTCCGTTATGTTTAGTCTTGCCCATTCCGTTCGCTCCCCTCTTTTGATTGCCTGTCTAATGAAAAAACCACCATAAACCGTCCCTTATCCAGAGGAAAAGAGCGTGTTCACGGTGGTTGTCTAAGGCAGGTACGCTACCTAGTCTCAACTGCGTGTGTGATCGCGAAACCCGTTTCGTCTAAATCAGTGAACAGGGCCGCTGCTTCGTTTAGACTTACGGTTCGTTTTTCCATTTTTTCTCGATGTCTTGATCAAATACAAAGATGGACATCCCAAAATCACGTTCAATGTCAATATCGACAAACAAATCGATGAGCTTGGCGCCCAAGAAAGCTTCCATATCAACCGGTGTATTTTTGCGGTACATCTCCTTGACCATTTCGGTCCGTGCAGCTCGCAATGTCTGCTTTCCGTCTTCGGAAGTGGCGATGAACTTTTCCACCGGCGAAAGGTTGCCTTCCATTTCACAGATCGCCCAGTTCTTGCAAAACGTGGTGTTGATCTTGCTCGGTCCCTTACCCATGTGGCGTTTGCGGAAAGCTCTGACCAAATTGCTGAATTCTGCTTCGAACTTATTCATCTAGGAAACTCACCTTTACTTGATTCCATTCTCTACTATAGACTTTACCATTGATCAGCTAGCCAATTCAACAGAGTTTTCTTTTCGTTTTGCCTCTTCTTGCAATTTTTTGATATCGAGGCGGATGATCAACGAAATAATCAGGGCGACCACGAACATCGCGGCGAAGATGCTCAAGGTACCTGTGTAGCTCTGGGTGGTGTTACGTACCCATGCAGCAAAGATCGGTCCTGCCAGACCAGCCGCAGCCCACGCCGTCAAGATGTAGCCGTGGATCGCTCCGAGCTGTTTGGTGCCGAACAGATCGCCGATGTAGGCCGGAATGGACGCGAAGCCTCCGCCGTAGCACGTCATGATGATGAACATCGCCACCATGAATAAAACGGGGTTGGTCAGATTCGGTAACAGGAAGAACAGTACCATTTGGATCGCAAAAAACGCTGTATACGTATTGGGACGACCAATATAATCCGATAAGGAGGCCCAACCGATGCGACCGCCACCATTGAACAGACCATTAAGTCCAACCATCAAGGCAGCCGTGCCGACAGACATTCCTACCATTTCCTGTGCCATCGGGGAAGCGACGGAAATGACGGCGATCCCACACGTGACGTTGATAAACAGCATGAGCCACAACCAGTAAAAGCGGCGTGTTTTGACCGCTTCATTTGCCGTTAACTGGCACAAATCTTTTTTGATCTGCTTTTTGCCTTCTGCAGCATCAGCGGAAAAGCCTGCAGGAACCCAGTCTTTCGGAGGTGGAGAGAGGTATTGAGCTGAAGCGAACATGACGACAAAGTAGATGATTCCTAAAATGTAAAAGGTATTGGCAATCCCCACACTTTCAATCAGGCTGTTCATGATGGGACTTGCGATCATCGAAGCAAAGCCAAAACCCATGATGGCGAGGCCGGTAGCCAGACCGCGACGATCCGGGAACCATTTGACCAACGTGGAAACCGGTGTGATATAACCGACTCCAAGACCGATTCCTCCCAGCACTCCGTAGCACAGATAGAGTAATGGCAAACTGCCCAATTGAATGGCCAGACCGGAACCGACAATACCGATTCCAAAAAAGATAGAAGCCAGTGTCCCTGCCTTGCGTGGTCCGTGCTTTTCTACGTAGTGACCGAGAAAAGCAGCGGATAGTCCCAAAAACAGGATCGCAATACTGAAGGTGAACTGTACATCTGTCAGTCCCCAGCCAAATTGCTTGGTGATCGGCTTCGTAAACACGCTCCATGCGTAGACGGAACCGATTGAGAGGTGAATTCCCACCGCGGCCAATGCAATCAGCCAACGATTTTTTACATGTTGCTCCATGTGACACATCTCCTTTACGATGATTGATAATGGCCCGGTTTTCCCGGTTGTAATGATAAAAAAGAAAAACTGCTGCGCCCACCGATTCTTTCGTTTTTCGCAGCATGCAAAAAAACGAAAGAATCGGTGAAACACAGCAGTTAATCATCAGCAGGAACGCTACATCAGCATCAACAAACAAGTGTTCACTATTCAAAAGGAGGAATCAAAAAGAACCGGTGACAGGAGCGCTATCCCGCGTCAATTTTGATACTTCGTATAGGTGCTAGTTGTAATCGTGAAAATTTTGTGACAACATAAACCTCAAATAGTATACTACCATGTAAGCGCTCACTCTACAATGTTTTCCTAAAAAATATATGATGACTGACAGCATCGTTTCACGCCTAGAAGGAGGCCCGCATGACACATCTCACTAAAACAATCAGCCGACCGGTACTGAAAATATCTGCTGATCAGCATGACTGGGAAGACGATGAGATCGTTACGGAGTACCCGTTGACGATCTTTTTGAACGACGAGGAATTCGCTACTATCGTCTGTACCCCGGCTGATCTGGAAGAGATGGTCATCGGTTTTCTGGCGGCTGAAGGGGCGATCAAAAGCTATGAGGAAATCAAACAGCTCTCGATCGACGAAGCACAAGGCTTTGCCTACGTGGACCTGCACAAGGAAACCATTCTCTCGCAGAGCTTTTATTCCAAGCGTCGTATTACATCTTGCTGCGGGAAAAGCCGGCAATCCTTTTACTTTTTCAGTGATGCTCGTACCGCCAAGCCCGCAGAAGGAGCCATTTCCGTTACTCCCGAGCAGTGCATGCATTTGATGCGAGAGCTGCAAGCTTCCTCGGATATCCACCGACAGACTGGGGGCGTCCACAACGCAGCGCTCTGTTCACCCGATCAAGTTTTGCTCCAGTATTCGGACATCGGACGGCACAATGCTCTCGATAAAATCTATGGGAAATGCCTGCAAGATCAGATCGAGACTCAGGACAAAGTGCTCGTATTTAGCGGCCGTATTTCTTCGGAGGTCTTGTTGAAAGCAGCCAAGATCGGTGCTGCCGTGATCTTGTCCAAATCCGCACCGACTGACCTCGCACTCCAGCTGGCTGAAGAGTTGAACATTACGGCAGTAGGATTTATCCGCAACGACAAAATGAACGTTTACACGCATGCACATCGCCTTGCGATCCAGTAATGCGATTTGATTTCCTCCGATTGAACAGGTAGAGAAAGGAAGGCTTCCCTTGGCAATTCAAGCGGTTCTCTTTGATTTGGATGGGACACTGTTGGATCGTGACTCATCCTTATTGTCATTTGTGCGAAACCAATACCAGCGATGTTCGGTTTTGCAGACTGTCGAGCAGGATGTTTTCGTCAAACGTTTTATCGAGCTGGATCAGCATGGTTATGTATGGAAGGACAAGGTGTATCAACAGCTCATCGAGGAGCTCTCTATCCAAAACGTGGAGTGGACTTCTCTTTTGCAGGACTACATAAGTAATTTCCGGAAACATTGCATCGCTTTTCCCAACCTGTTGCGTACCCTTACTCAGTTGAAGCATCATGATATCAAGCTGGCGTTGATTTCAAACGGTTTCGGACCGTTCCAGTATGCCAATCTCAAAGCGTTACGCATCGAGCATGTATTCGATGAGATCCTCATCTCTGAATGGGAAGAACTGCGCAAACCCGATTCAGCGATCTTTCATCGGGCTTTGGACAAACTCGGTGTAGCGGCAGAAAGCGCCCTTTTCGTAGGGGATCATCCCGACAACGATATTCGAGCCAGCCGTGCAGTGGGGATGAAGGCTGTCTGGAAAAGAAATGCACTAGTCGACACAGGTCTTGAGGCAGATGCGGTCATCGACGACCTGGCCGAATTGCTTCCTCTCGTACTCCCCAAAAGATAGCAAAGGAATCATTTTCTGCTCTTCTCCCGATCGAGCGCAGCTTGATACTCTTCCGGTGTGTTGGCATTAAAGACGGCCCACTCATCCAATAATCCTTCCGGTGTCGGCTGTACGTGCATACCGTCCATTATGCGCATGAGCCGATACTGACCTTCACGGAGCGCTTGCTCCCACACAGGCTGCGTCCGCCGGCGGTACAAGGCACATAAAGGATGCAGCCTCCCCTGCTTTTTGGCTGCCACGACATCCCAATCGTTCAATCCGCTGGCATATTCGCAGAGTATCCCGATCTGTTCGCGATCCATAAAAGGAAGATCGCAGGACAGGACGAGTAGCACCTCTTCTTCAGTTGCTCGAAACGCCGTAACCAGGCCGCTGACAGGGCCTAAAGAAGGCACCAGATCAGAAGTCACCGGTACTTCTGCCCAATCGATTGGTTCAGCAGCCAGGCGCTCAGGTGCATTGGAAACGACCAGACATGACAGTCCTAGCGACGAGATCTCTTTGACGAGCTCACTCAAGAAGGTGCCTCCCCTCCATTTCAGCAGCTCTTTAGGTGTACCCATCCTGCTGCTGTTCCCCCCTGCGAGAATGACCGCTCGCATCGTCTGTTTGTTCATACGCACCTCCTGTTTGGCCGTTCTCTTGTAAATCTACCATACACTCTTTCGATATTTCGATTCTTTGTCAAGTCTCCATCACCAGCTTTTTCACATACATAGAGAAAAGCCTGGGCCATTAACCCAGGCTTGTAAGTTAGTCGTCTTCTTCGTCGTCTTCTTCTTCGTCGCCATCTTCTTCTTCGTCGTCTTCTTCTTCGTCGCCGTCTTCTTCGTCGCCGTCTTCTTCTTCGTCGCCGTCTTCTTCGTCGTCGTCTTCTTCTTCGTCGCCGTCTTCTTCGTCGCCGTCTTCTTCGTCGCCGTCTTCTTCTTCGTCGCCGTCTTCTTCTTCTTCTTCTTCTTCGTCGTCGTCTTCTTCGTCGCCGTCTTCTTCTTCGTCGCCGTCTTCTTCTTCGTCGCCGTCTTCTTCTTCGTCGCCGTCTTCCTCTTCGTCGCCTTCTTCGTATTCTTCGGCGTCTACCTCTTCTTCATCGTTTTCTTCATTTTCTTCGTACTCTTCTTCATCGTGGTCATTAATGTCCAACATGCTTTCACATCCTCCTCTACCCTGTAATCAATACTATTTATACGAAAGAAATGATCACCTTGTTTGGATGTTTGTCCGCTCCCAATCGCCTGATTTCTACAAAAGGCTCTCCTCCGAGCAAAGTTCCAATTGGGTTGTTGACATATGCCTGTATTAGTTTATAATAAGTATTAATCAATAATAATTATAAAAAAGGAGAGATTCTAATATGAAAACGACTTTTGAAGTGAACATCTCCACCATTTTGAATAAACAAGTAGCAAACTGGACCGTCTTGTATACCAAACTGCACAATTTCCATTGGAATGTGAAAGGTCCACATTTCTTTACCCTTCATCAAAAATTTGAAGAGTTGTACACCGAAGCAAGCGGACACATCGATACGCTGGCAGAACGCGTCCTGAGTATTGGAGGTAAACCAATTGCTACGCTAGCAGCTTGTTTGCAAACAGCTAGCATCTCCGAAGCAAACGGCAATGAAACCGCCGAGCAAATGGTGAGCAGTGTCATTCGAGACTTTACCCTGCTGGTAGACGAGCTGAAGGACGCAAGAAAAGCAGCCGATCAAGCTAATGATGAGGCTACCTCTGACATGCTTCTCTCCATCCAAAGTGGTCTGGAAAAACACATCTGGATGCTAAAATCATTCCTGCAATAACTTCGGCCTATACAAAAAGGGCGCGTGCGAAATGGCACGTCGCCCCTTTTTTATTTTCTTATAAAGAAAAGATCAGCTTTCGACCATCTTTCTCGATCTTCACTTGCGGCAAATATTTCAAAGATTTTTGCACCCCAATATAAGGGCTTGCAAATTCCACGCTATGACGATTCTTCAATTCTTCACAAAGTTCCACCAATGACATCGGTGTCATGTTCTCCCGCAGCAAATCCTCGATATGCTTGGCCACCTCGACGTAGTCATGGCGTATATGAGCCTTTCGTATTTTCATTCTCTTCATCAGTTCAATAGGGATATCTTCCGCTGCAGTGGCCGCCTCTTCGGCATATTCGCCGTCCACCATTCCTTCCTGGACGTCCATCTCCCGGATTCGATTCAAAATCTGCTTGATGTCCGCTCCCAGCTGTTTATCCTGATCTACATACTGCCGGCGCAGTACCATACGTTGTTCCAGCAAGGCCTGCAAAGTCATCTGCAACGCTTTCCGCTCGTTAAACATCGCGTAATTTTTTCCCCTTTGCGTGTAAGTGTTGATATTCGTGGAATTATACTCAATGATAATATATTAGGAGCAGCTTGAAAATGGCGAAATTCAGATAATTCCTAGACGAATCATTCGGAATCCTGCCTTTTCTTTTTTCGCGCAAATGAGTACAATATTCTTGTATATCCACAGAAAGGACTGGCAACATTCCATGTTATCCCAGCGCTTACGCACAGCCCGTAAGGCAAAAGGTCTCACCCAGGAAGAATTGGCAGAGCATGTCTGCACCACAAAAGGAACCATCAGTAATTACGAGAACAATCACAGCACACCACCTAACGATATGCTGCGGCATCTGGCAGATATCTTGAACGTCACGACCGACTGGTTACTGGGACGCACAGATGATGTGACGCCTTCTTCTTTTCCTGTATCTGAAGCAAAAGAAAAACGTTCGTTGGACGAGCTGCTGCAAGAAAAAATTGATGACCCTGATGACTATTACTTTCTGGATGGGTATCTCGAAGCTTCCGAAGAGGAAAAAAAGGAAATCCGCCGTTACTGGTACGACCTGAGGAAGCAATGGAAAGTACGTCAGGTCAAAGAATCACGTCCCCCTTCGTTGTTTGACATTACGGAAGGCTTGAAAAAAAATAACCCCTGACTGGGGTTTTCTTTTCCAACCAAAACAGAACGTATGTTCCAAACAAACTCAGGAGGTTTCTGATGCTTGCTGCCGTTCTCCAAGAAATTTGCGAACCGAAGACGTGGCTGGAGAGCCGAGTCTACCTTTTGCTGCACCATTTCGGAATGGAGCAGCCGGAGCAGATCGACCTGCATCGTCTATGTACAGCGTATGACATCGATATCCTAGAAATTGCCGGTCGCAGCAGGACGCACGCTCATCCTACCATGACCAATCGCTACATCATTGCAGTAGACGAGTGCCTCGAACCGGCGGAAAAACGCGTTAAAATCGCCCATGAGCTGGGGCATTTGCTTCTGCATGTGGGTATCCAACTCCACAGCAGCGAATGGATGATTGACTGGCAGGAGTCGCAAGCCAATCATTTTGCTGAGCATTTACTGCTTCCTCTGTATATGGTCAGTCCCTTGCTGGCCGATTGCAATCGGTACAATGCTCCTGCTTACTTGGCTCAGCGTTTTCAGGTTCCCCTGTCACTCGCCCGGAGTCGCTTTGACCGCGTACTAGCCCGCTTGCACGCCAAAGGCTTCCCTGTTTTTTAATTCATCTGTCCGGTCTGCAAGCTAGAGGAGGTATCCCTTTTGAAATACGTTTTTATCGCTGGAGATGCATACAGCACAGGCTTCTTCGAACTGGCGCTGGAGAGTGACGATGAGCTCTCCCTCTTGCCATCCCTTTCGATCGCCAGTTATCATGTGGCTCGGTTTGCCCTCGTCATGCGAGATCACGGGCTGGAAGGGATCGGCATATTTCCTGGGCATGTCCTCTTGGTCAGTGACTATTCAGTAGAGCCGATCATAGGCAGACCTGTACTGATTCGGCAAGAAGGACAATTCCTCGTTCGAATCGCCGCTGATGTGAACCCGGTGGAATGCTGTTTCACGACAACTCGAGAAGAGGATGCGCCACTCATCCTGCCATCGGAAAACATCCGCATCGTCGGCGTTATCTCAGGTATGATTCCTCAGGAACAGGATTGACCTTTGTCTGCATCCACTGCTTTAGGGAGGCAACCGTCTGCTGCCATTGCTCCTGTGGCGTAATGACAGCGGGCTGATCGCCTTCCTGAGCCCCATAGCTCCCAAATTGGGCATGATTGCCCCCTTCAATGCTCATGAAGATCGTATCGTCAGGCAAATACTGCTTGCTGACCTCGTATGCTTCCCGATTTACCACCCCATCTCTCGAGCCTAACAAGGAAAGAACGGGTTGACCTGAGTCTTTCAGGTTGCCTTTTTTATCGGGATAAGCGCCCAAGAAAAACACGCCAACAATCCGATCCCGATGGTTCGTTGCATATCGTGCAGCCATTGCACCTCCGAGAGAATGCCCGCCGATGACAAAGGACTGATGAGGGTACGCTTTTAAGACCTGATTGGCACGTTCCACGTCGCTTACCGCCAAATTGAGCGGCATTCTGGCAATAAATACGCGATATCCTGATCCTGCCAGCGAACGGGCAAGCGGAGCGTAGCTCTCGGCTTTGATCAGAGCACCCGGATACAAAATGACACCTAGTTCCCGTGTCTCCCCGCCTTCAAATGCGAGCCAATCTCCTGTGTCGATGACCGTGATTCCTTCTCCGCCCTGCATCGCCGTTTTGGCTGCCTGATCTGGCGGATAGGGCCGCAGATACCAGATTGCCGAACAGGCTGTCACTAGCAACACCAAAACTAGCCCTTGCAACCACCTCTTCCGATACCGCCCCACGCTGTCACCTCTTTTCTGTTCCCGTACCGTTTGCTTTTTATTATGTCTCAAATTCCCCTATCATGTGCCCAAATTCCATCAGGCAGCGCTTTTTATTAACAAAGATGCCCTTTTTGTTTTTGCCTCTCGCGAAAACGACGCACTTTCATCAGATTGCCACACATCTTGTCGTCGCACCACCGACGTACGCGATTACGGCTTTCATCAAAAAAGACCCATTGGCAGTCATGATTGTCGCATATTTTAATCCTTCTGGCTTCTTCGTGTACGAGCAGCTCAGCAAAAGAACGGGCGATCTGGGCGATGACCTGGTCCCATCCAGTGATCGGGCTCACCTGCTCCATATAAAAGCCACCCTCCCCTCCCGCGAATAGAAGCGGATGTGATGGTGCCAGCGCCAAAGCTTGATTCAAAGCAGTCAGATCGTCGGAAGACACCGCTTCGCCTTGGACATAAGACTCCGTGATTCTCCTCATACACTCCCGAAGTTCCAGCAGTTCTGTAGAGAGTTTTCGATCAATGGGCAGCGGTGCATGCAGTCCCCACTGTTGCATAAATTGTTCCATCCACTCTGCCTTTTCCAGACGATTTTCCCTGCGACCTGAACCTCGCCAGTCCCGCCAATCGCTATTTAAAAAATCAATGCATAGCCATTCCACCGTTGCTACCCCCATCCATTTCCAAACAGAAAAATCCCTACCTTGTTTCCAGTATCAGGATATGATATCCTCACTATGTAACCACCATACTATAAAAAGATAGTTACATTCACGTGTTATTTGAATCATTATACCGTTTCGCCAATCTGATTCACAGACGAGGAGGCTGGACATGAGCCGTAAAGAATTGCTATTGAAAAACTGGGAGTATACTTATGAACAGGAAGACTGGTATCCGCCCTTGCGTGACGCCCTCGCCGGAGTAACTGCTGCCCAGGCGAGCTGGCGCCCTGTCGGGGAAGCCGCCAATACCATTTGGGAGAATGTCAGCCATCTTCTGTACTTCAAGGAACGGCTTTTGCATCGTCTCTTGGGTACCGAGTTCCCTCTTTCGGCTGATTCCAACGACGATACGTTTGCTCCTTCTGGGGGACCAGACGATGAAGAGGCTTGGCAGGCTACCAAACAGCGCATGGAAAGTGTACATCGTCAGATTCGCGAAAAGCTCGCTTCCCTAAGTGAAGAAGAGCTCCTGGCCAGCAAGACGCTCCTTCCTGTAACGAATAATCAGCGTCCATTTACTGTACAACATACGGCAATCGTACAAACCTTTTTCAAGCTAGTACCATATCCTTTTATCATAAGCTAAAAGGAGTGGTTCTCTTGATAAACAGGTTGGGTATGAACAATGAGTAAAGTGCAAGGACGCCATTTGATTATTGACGCCTTTGAATGTGATCCTGCTCTACTCGATGATCTCTCCTATCTGGAGCAGACTCTCAGCAATATCGTATTGTCGCTCGGGATGGAGAAACTTGCCTACAATTTCCACCACTTTGAGCCCCACGGAGTGACAGGGCTTCTCCTTCTGTCGACTTCACACATGTCCATTCATACGTGGCCGGAATACTCATACGCCGCCTTTGATTTATTTACATGTGGAGACACTGATCCTACTACACAAATAGATGCTTTATTGCGTGGTCTGTCTGCAAAGAGAGCTCATGTGTACGGAGTGGAGCGCTCGAATGGGGAACCCGATGTACCACCCACGATTTGGGAAATTCGTGAGCTAGATGAACAACCAAAGACGGAACCTACTCACCAATCCGTTTACTCGCCAGAAAAGACGTACATTGATCTTGCCTTAGATCGCGGTGATCAATATGATAAGGTCGAACGAAAGCAATTGTTGACAGGGGACCATACGATTCTCTTCCAAGGTACGAGCTCCTATCAGCGGGTAGAGCTTGTAGAAGCCATGGAGATGCGCATGTATTTGGACGGTCAGCTGCAGTTTAGTTCCCTGGATGAACGAATTTATCATGAGGCGCTCGTTCATCCCGCCTTTGCTCATGCCTCTTCGCATGAGCGTGTTCTCATTGTCGGAGGGGGTGACGGGCTTGCCCTCCGAGAAGTGTTAAAGTACGAAACCGTTTTGCATGTTGACCTTGTCGATCTGGATACGATGGTCTTGGACGTTGCGAAATATGTCCCGAAAGTGGTTTCCCTGAATGAATCTGCCTTGCACGACCCTCGTGTCGTAGCACACTCTGAGGACGCAGACAAATTTATAAACAACAACGTCGCTACTCCTTATCAAATTATCATCGTTGATTTCCCTGATCCAGCTGATGAAATCATCAGCGCCCTCTACACAAAAGAGTTCTTTCAGCGATTGTCTGCTTGTTTGGCTGAAAACGGTGTGCTGGTTTGTCAGTCTTTCTCTCCTGAGGATGCGCCATTGGTGTACTGGAGCATTGGATTGACGCTTGAAGATGCTGGATTGTACACGAAAGCCTATCACTGTTTGGTTCCATCCTTTGGCGAATGGGGCTTTCATATAGCCGGGCGAGCTCCGTTACCGCTAAAACCCAAGCAAATTTCGGTGCCTACCCAAACTCTTCCCACGGATCTTGCTTCCTTATTTACGTTTCCTACCCAGATTCTCGAGAAACGCAAAGAAGCTTTGGTCAATACCTTACAAGACCTGACATTGCACAAGCTTTATCAGAGCGAAGCAGGTAAGAAGAATTAAATGGAAGTATCGAGCCATCCCCTTCCTGTTGAGCGAAGGGGATTTTTTCTAATTGATTAATAACCAGCAATCCTATATAGTTGATGAATAAATTAATTCTATACATGTTATCCTCATCTTTCACGGTGAGGGTAGAGGTCGCGGCTTTTATAGTATTCTGTACGAGATTCAGACGAAATCTAAGACTACAGAAGAGGGAAAATCCGCCGAAGTCCATCGTGTATCTCTGTACACATGGGTTGGGGCTGTTCTCGAAAGGGACAGAACTGTCACGTTTGCTTGCCGAGCGGACGTGGTGTGCTATCTTCAGTGAAGGCTTGGTGGGGATTGGATGATACCGCCCTATGCCATTCTTTGGCTTGAGGCGGTTTTTTCGTTTCCGACCTTCCTTCCGAACTAAACAACCTAGAGAAAGGTCGTGCAACACGCATATGTCAGAAAATCAATTGCAACGAGGGCTCAAAGCTCGCCACCTGACGATGATTGCCATCGGCGGCTCCATCGGTACGGGACTTTTTCTCGCGAGTGGAGGTTCCATTCACTCTGCCGGGCCTGGTGGTGCTTTGGCAGCCTACGCCGCTATCAGTATTATGGTGTACTTCCTCATGACCAGCTTGGGAGAAATGGCTTCCTTCATGCCAGTCTCCGGTTCATTCAGCACGTATGCTACACGCTTTGTCGATCCATCGCTTGGCTTTGCCCTTGGCTGGAACTATTGGTACAACTGGGCCATTACCATTGCCGTCGAGCTCGCGGCTGCCGCACTCATTATGAAATATTGGCTGCCGGATGTTCCATCGATCATCTGGAGCGCGTTGTTTCTCGTCATCATGTTTTGCCTGAATGTCTTATCCGTCAAATCATACGGTGAGTCCGAATATTGGTTTGCCCTCATTAAAGTCGTTACGGTTATCGTATTTATCATTATTGGCGTGTTGATGATTTTTGGTATCATGGGCGGTGAAGCAGTCGGTTTTACGAACTTCACCAAAGGTGAGGCGCCATTCAATGGTGGCTTCATGGCCATTCTCGGTGTCTTTATGATCGCCGGTTTCTCCTTCCAGGGAACAGAGCTGGTCGGTGTAGCCGCTGGGGAGAGCGAAAATCCTGCTCGCAACATCCCAAAAGCGATCCGTCAAATCTTTTGGCGCATCCTGTTGTTCTACATCCTGGCGATCTTGATCATCGGCCTGTTGGTTCCTTACGACAATCCGAATCTGATCAGCGGAGACATCACGGATATCGCCATCAGTCCGTTTACCATTGTATTTGAAAAAGCAGGATTTGCTTTTGCAGCATCTGTCATGAATGCAGTCATTCTCACGTCTGTCCTGTCTGCAGGTAACTCCGGTATGTACGCTTCTACCCGGATGCTGTGGGTGCTCGCCAAAGAAGGCAAAGCACCAAAATGGTTTGCCAAAGTCACTCGCAACGGTGTTCCGATCAACTCCTTGATCTTGACCGCTCTCGTCGGTGCACTCGCCTTTTTGTCCTCCCTATTTGGGGATGGCGCTGTCTACATTTGGCTGTTGAATGCTTCCGGTATGTCCGGCTTCATCGCTTGGCTGGGTATCGCGATCAGCCATTACCGCTTCCGTAGAGCGATGTTGGCCCAAGGGCGCGATTTGGCGGAGCTTCCTTACCGAGCGAAATGGTTCCCGATCGGCCCGATTCTTGCCTTCATCATTTGCTGTGTGGTCATCATTGGGCAAAACTACACGGCATTCACCGGCGATGCGATCGACTGGAACGGCGCCATGGTGTCCTACATCGGTCTGCCACTGTTCATCGTGGTTTGGCTGGGATACAAATATTCCAAGAAGACCAAGCTGGTCCCTCTCGACAAGGTAGACTTCAGCATGGATGAAAACACACATTAATACCAGAAGCTCCTGGCCATCCCCTTTTGCGGGTGACCAGGAGCTTTTTATTTGTACAGATAAGAATTTATAGGATTCTTATCCAGTATAAGCGCAACTAGGGCTACGCCAAAGGCGTGGCGTAGCCAAGTTTTCTAAAATGAGTTGCGGGATGGGAGATTCTCTTGTGAAAAACGGATCCATTCACGCATGGCAAACGACTGGTACGCATTTTTCCTCCAGATCATCCCCAGATGCCACTTGAGAGTCGGACTGACTAACGGAATGATGCGAAAGCGCTCCTTATCCAGTTCACTGCAAATGGTCTCAGGCAAGAGCGTAATCCCGATATGAGCCGCTACCATCTCACTGAGGAAATCCCATTGGGAGCTTTTGTAGACGACATGGGGATGGAAGCCGACCCGAACGCATTCATCCACAATCCGGTTATGCAGGGCAAAGTCTTCATGGAACAGCAGGAACCGCTCGCCTTCCAGATCGCTGAAAGGCACTACTGCTCGATCCGCCAGCGCATGGGACGGATGAACGACCAACATGATGTCTTCGTTGACAAATGAGTAGTGGTCAAAGATGTCTTCTTTTGCTGGAAGCAGGATGACACCACAATCGAGCATGCCTGAGCCTACATCTGCCTCTACCTTGTTGGACCCTGCCTCGAACAGCTCCAGCCGAATTCCCGGATACTGGTCACAAAACTGGCCGATGACGCGTGGAAAGAAGCTCGCACCAACCATCGGCGGCAGTCCGATACGAAGTCTTCCTCTCTTCAGCTCCATCAGCTCGTTGATATGGACGGTCATGTTCTCGAACGATTTGACCATCACTTCCGCCTGCGAGAACAACACCCACCCTGCATCGGTCAACGAGACACGCTTGCCTACGCGCTCGAACAGCTCCACCCCGATCTCATCCTCCAGATTCCGGACCATTTTGCTGATCGTTGGCTGCGTGATATACAACGCCTGTGCGGCCTTTGTGAAGCTGTTGTGGCGCGCTACTTCCAAAAAGTATTGCAAATGTCGGATATCCATCAAACATCCCTCCGGTTAACGATAGATATCATGAATGCAAATGATTCTATATATGCATTTTACCTATGGAACTAGACGATGTACACTTTTCTTAGAGGGAGAGGGACATTTTGAGAAAATGGTTCAAAATCATTGCGCAAGCAGCTTTTTTCGTGGTTGTTTCCATACTGATGAACGCACTCGTCACCTGGCTGGGTCTAACGATTCCGGGTAGTATCATCGGTATGTTTTTGGTATTTTTTCTGCTGCAAATGAAATGGTTGCGCCTGGAATGGATCGAAGCCGGTGCGAGCTTTCTTTTGGCTGAGCTGTTGTTATTTTTCATTCCGCCATCTGTTGGAATTATCTCTTATCAAAATCTTATGCTGCACGAAGGCGTTCAAATCTTTTTCGTCATTGCGATTGGTACAGCTATTGTGATGGCGAGTAGCGGTCTAGTGGCACAGCGAATCGCCAAACGAAAGGAGCATCTGCGATCATGATCGGCGGTATATTGGGCTTCCTGTTCACCATTACGGTCTATTTGATTGCAAAAAGGCTCTATCGCTTCAAACCGATTCTGCTGTTTTCACCGCTGTTGTTTACGCCTGTCGTTCTTGTCTGTTTATTGATCGGAACTCATACCGCTTACGAATCCTACAACGCGGGTGGAAAATGGCTGGCTTACATGCTCCAGCCAGCTACGATTGCTTTTGCGGTACCTCTATACAAGCATTATCCTTTATTGAAGAAACACGCCGGGCAAATCCTGGTCAGTGTCATGTCGGGATCCGCTGTGGCTGTTGCCTCCTCTGCCTTATTGGCTCTGCTCATGCACGTAGATAAACAGGTGATGTACAGCTTGATCCCGCGGTCCATTACTACACCGATTGCCATGAATGTTTCGGAGATGATCGGTGGTGTCCCGTCGATCACAGCAGTGCTCGTGCTCATTACCGGGCTGCTTGGCTCTTTTATCGGTCCTTATCTGATTTCCTATCTCAAGATTCAAGATGACATTGCACGCGGAGTCTTGTTGGGGACGAGCGCGCATGGTGCGGGAACTTCCAAGGCATTTGAGATCGGTTCGTTGACAGGTACGGTTTCGAGTATTTCAATGATCCTTGCGGCGTTGATAACACAGTTGGTTGCTACAATCGTGATGCATTAGGGAAAAAAATACAGCCAGACGAAAAAATCAGTCGAAACACGATCATAAAATGACGTGTGCGACTGGTTTTTTTTTTGGGCTTGTTGCCGCTCAGGAATTAGGTTACTATAACGGTAGTAACCTTAATAACCAATTGAAAAGGAGGTTTTCTTGCCGAAGTGAACATGAAAATTTACATCCTGGCCATCGCTGCCTTTGTGGTAGGAACCGTTGAATTAATCATCGGTGGAATTTTAGATGTTGTCGCAGAAGATTTACACGTTTCGATCAGTACTGCGGGATGGCTTATTACCTTGTTTTCGATTGTTTTTGCCCTCTCCGCCCCGATTCTTTTAACGATGACAAGAAATGTAGAGCGAAAAGAGCTGTTGCTCTGGACATTGGCTATTTTCTTCATCGGCAACGTCATTTCATCGCTCAGTCCGAATTATTGGATTTTGATGTTGGGACGGATGATATCCGCTTCAAGCGGTTCCCTTATCATTGTTCTATCCATCACCATCGCTTCTTCCATCGTGAAGGAGGAATTCCGGGCAAGAGCGATTGGCACGATATTCATGGGGGTCAGCGGGTCTTTGGTGTTGGGCGTTCCCCTTGGACTTGTCATTGGCAACGCCTTCGGATGGCGAGCCCCGTTTATTTTGATATCTGTCTTGACGCTCGCCTCCGTGATCGCCATATACGCATTTTTGCCCAAGATACCGGCAAGACCGTCGATTCCGCTTAGCCAGCAGCTGGCGACATTGAAAAAACCGAAAATCATCAGCGCCCAATTTACTTCTGTATTCATGCTGACGGGACACTTGACGCTGTATGCCTATTTCACCCCATTTTTGAAGACAGCGTTGCACATGTCTTCCGCATGGGTCAGTTTTGCCTATTTCGTTTTCGGCATTTCTGCCGTATTCGGCGGAGGGATCGGAGGTTGGGCAGCGGATAAGTGGGGATCGAATCGAAGCATCTTAGCCATCATTGCTGCGTTTGCTGCAGTCATGTTCCTTATTCCTGCTGTTACCTTTTCTCTTTACCTGTTTCTCGCAGTGATGATTCTTTGGAGCATGTTAAGCTGGGCCATCACCCCTGCACAGCAAAATTACCTGATCGAATCCTCTCCTGAATCCTATGAGATTCAACAAAGCTTGAATACTTCAGCTCTGCACCTGGGGATTGCCTTGGGTTCAGCAGTAGGCGGAATGGTCATTGCGCATGATTCTGTGCTTTCCACGCCTTGGATAGGCGGGATTTTTGTCCTGATCGCCTTTTTATGCGCTGTCTTTTCCATCACCAGACCTTCTACGGTCAGAACCAGTCCGTCCATTACTATATAAGGAGGTGAACGCCGTTGCGGATGACTCTTCTTTCCTATTTGCAACGGCGAAACCATGAGCACTCATATTCAAGCACGACAAGGTGAAATCGCAGAACATATTCTTTTGCCTGGCGATCCGCTGCGTGCCAAGTACATCGCGGAAACGTTTTTAGAAGACGTGACTTGCTATAATCAGGTACGCGGGATGTTAGGATTTACTGGAACGTATCGCGGAAAACGCGTATCCGTGCAAGGTACGGGCATGGGCGTTCCTTCCATTTCCATTTACGTGAATGAGCTGATCCGTGAGTATGGCGTTCAAAACTTGGTTCGCGTTGGCACTTGCGGCGGAATACAAAAGGACGTAAACGTGCGCGATGTGATTATTGCGATGACGGCGTGCACAGACTCCAACATGAACCGCCTGACATTTCCGGGATTTGATTTTGCGCCTTGCGCCAGCTTTGATTTGCTGAAGAAAGCGCATGACGCCGGCATGAAGAAAGGCCTGCCTGTACGGGTAGGGAACGTATTGACAGCCGATGTATTCTATCGCGAAAGCATGGAACCGGTAAAAAAATTGGGGGAATATGGGGTTCTTGCAGTTGAGATGGAAACCACAGCGCTCTATACGCTTGCTGCAAAATATGGCGTGAATGCGTTGTCTATCCTGACAGTAAGCGATCATATTTTCACTGGTGAGGAAACATCTTCCGAGGAACGGCAAACCAGCTTTAACGACATGATTCTCATGGCGTTGGAAGCTATTGCCGCCGAGTAAACAAAAACGCGGGTATGCACCCGCTTCCTTTTTTCCGCTAGGTCGGACTGTAGTGGAGGAGAGGAAAAAGGGGAAAACGCTCCAGCTTTATAGGAACACCTACTAGGGGTCATCTCTGTCCGGCTCCATATAAAAAACGAAACCGCGTCCAAAGCAGCCGTCTCGGGGAGCTTCTCAGAGGTGGACGCTTAAAAGCGTGTTTCGTTTTTTCCATCGCGCCTTGGTTAGTGTTCCTAAGATCTTCCGCTTATTTCCCCTTTTTCCTCGGCCAGCCTTACCCCTTTTACTTGCCTTCTCGAGGGAGCTTTCCAAGAAGTTTTTTGAGAAAAACCATCGTGGGACAATTCCTTGAAGAATGAAAGCTTGGCTCTCCTTATTCAATCGCTCCCGTGACACGTCGAACAGACATATTTGATGACTTCGTTCTTCACTTGTTCACCCATGCCCATCGAAGCGCAACGATTGGGGAACTAAGTTTTTGCTCCCTTGATCCTCGCAATAC
>JARDZO010000063.1 GCA_029240815.1 Brevibacillus sp. | reverse complement strand
AAGGATGGCCGAGGAAAAAAGGGAAAAAAGCGGAGGCGTTTGGGACACAGCCCAAGCGGAGTGGAAAAAGGGGAACACGCCTGAGCGTCCACCTCTGAGAAGCTCCCGCGAGCCGGCTACTTTGGACGCCGTTCCACTTTTGGAATGGAGCTGGACAGTCAATACTCTAAGCAGTGTCCCTATCGCTGTAGTGTTTTCCCTTTTTTCCTCCCTCCACCACCGTTCGATTTACCACCAAACCAAAGGACGCGGGCATAATATCCACGTTTTTCTTACTCCAATAGCTTATTGTTTATAAGTAAATAATTTTTTGACTTATTTTAAAGTTTTCAATATTGACAACTATATAGCCCTGGCATAATATTTATATAGCAAAACTACGTTTTTCATACAAAACACTCAAGATTATTTCCAGGGGGTCACTTATGAGAAAAAGCATGGGAAAAATCGCAATGATTTTGGGTCTGGCGGTCGGGTTGACAGCCTGTGGATCCGGGCAATCTGCCCAGCCATCTTCAGGAACAGCGTCTGGAGGACAGCAAGCAGCAGGAGGAAGCCAACCGGTAGAGATTAAATTAGGCGGTGGTTTTTCATCCGAAGAGCCGTTGTGGCTGATGCAGGTAAATCCGTCCTTGACGCCAAACCAGGGAAAGAGCTACACACTCAACATCACTCAGTTCCGCGCGAATGCTGACCGTCTGAATGCCTACCAGGCGAACCAGATCGACATTGCCTCCATCGGTCAAGGTGCTACCTTGGTCGCAGCTTCCCAAGGCATCCCGCTCAAAGTGATTGCCTCTGTCATTAAAGAAACACCAGGAAAAGGCTTCAACACCATGTTCATGGCGTTAAAAGATTCCGGCATCAACAGCATGGCGGATGTGAAAGGCAAAGTAATCGGTATTCCTGACTTCAAGTCCCCGACAGACATGTGGGCACGGGCTGCGATTCGCTCCGCAGGCATGGACCCGGATAAGGATGTGAAATATGCGATTATTCCGATTCCTTCGATGACGGAAGCTGTGAAGTCGAAGAAGATCGACATCGGGATGTTCCCGCAGCCATTTGGGGCTACAGCTCTAAAGGCCGGAGAATTTAAAGAAGTGTTCAACGCAAAAACAGGCGTACAAGCAGATGAAGATTTCTTGTCCATGTTTGTGAATCCAGAGTTCGCGAAAAACAATGAGCAAGCCTTAAAAGACTTCCTGAGCGATTACGTAGCCGCTCTGAAGTACTACAACGAAAATGGAAAAGAAGCTCGTAAATTGTTGATTGAAAAACAAAAAGTAAAAGCTGATCCAGAGGTTTATATCAACCTGACCGACAACAACCGCTCTACAGACGGAAAAGTGGATCCAGAGGGCTGGAAAGCAGTACAAGACATTCTGTTGCAAGAGAAATGGATAGACAAGCCAGTCGATCTGAACGCGATCATCGACATGTCCTACTTGCCGAAATAAGGAAATCTGGATCGCTAAGTCTTTGTTGGATCGTTTCTTTTTATCCCCTTTGATACAACGCTGTAACTGAAATGGGAGAAGGGAAGGAGTTATTCCCCCTTAAATATCCGTTAAAAAAAGTGGCTAGAAACCACAGAAGCTCGCAGGAGAAGCAGGTTTCCAGGCGGAGCGACTTCGGAACCCAGCTTAGCGGAACAACGAATTCACGGGATTAAGAAGCGGTACCTCTGTGTTCCCTTCGAAGCGGCTACTGCTTTACCGCTTCCCCGTGAATCGTTGTGGAGCGGACAGTTTATACTCCATTGCAGGGTGTAGACCGGAGCGTAGATCGGAAAGCTGCTTCTCCCCGCTCCAGCTAAGTTGGTATCACCATACTTCCTATACCAAGGTATAAAAACGCTCTATGAATGGCGGTCCCTATTTCCCAACATAGGGGCCGCCAATGTTATGTATCCCTCCCCAAAAACCCGCGAAGGAGAAGTTGTCATGCAAACCAAGACACCCGCTATTGAAATCGAAAAGCTGCGCAAAGTCTATACGCGAGGGAAAGAAGAGGTCACGGCCATCCAGGAAATCAGCCTGCAGATTCCCGAGGGCAAGTTCGTCAGCATTGTGGGTCCTAGCGGATGCGGAAAAAGTACCTTTTTGCATATCGTTGGCGGCTTCATCCCGAAATCTACAGGGACGGTGCGCATTCGCGGCAAGGAAGTCGACAAGCCCGGCCCGGATCGAGGCATGATGTTTCAGGAGTCAGCACTGTTCCCTTGGAAAAACGTCTACGACAATGTGGCATGGGGACTAGAGGTTCAAGGCGTGGAAAAGGCAAAGCGTGACGAGATCGTGGAGCATTACCTCAAGCTGGTACACCTGTGGGATTTCCGCAACAATCTCCCATCGGAGCTGTCTGGCGGGATGAAGCAGCGCATTTCCCTCGCTCGTGTGCTCGCCTTCAATCCGGACGTTCTGTTGATGGATGAGCCGTTTGGCGCGCTAGATGCTCAGACGCGAGAGAAGATGCAGGTAGAATTGCAGCGGATTTGGCAGGAGTCAAACAAGAGCGTCATGTTCGTCACGCACGATATCGACGAAGCCGTCTTCTTGAGTGATGTCGTGGTTGTATTCAGCGGTCGTCCTGCTGTCATCAAGGAAATCATCGAGATTGACTTTGCGCGCCCTCGTCAGCTCGACGTGCACAAGACGCAGGAATTTATGGATATTCGCAATCATATCTGGGATTTACTCCATCAAGAACACAGCAAGAATGGAGAGGATGATTTCTGATGGATAAACGCCTGCATAAAATCGCGTTAATCGAAGTCGTCGTATTGCTTGTCGTCTGGCAGATTCTTGCGACGCTGCAGTGGATTCCCGAGTACTTGTCCAGCCCTATGGTCGTCGGTAAAGAACTGCTGGCCATGATTGTGAGCGGAGACTTGTTTAGCAATGCGGCCGCCAGCTTGTACCGTTCGATCATCGGATTTTTGCTGGTAGCAGTAGTCGGGATCGTACTGGGCATAGCTGCAGGTTACTTCAAGCCAATCGGCACCTTTTTTACCCCGATCGTGGACGTCCTCAACCCTGTACCGAAAATTGCCTTGCTGCCGATCTTGATGGTCTGGTTTGGCATTTCGGATACGACTCGTGTTTTGCTCATCTTTTTGACCGCATTTTTCCCCTGTTTTATCGCGACTCAAGACGGTGTGCACGGGGTGAAACAAGTTTACGTCTGGGCTGCGCAAAACATGGGAGCAAGTCGCATACAAATCTTGTGGAAGATCATTCTTCCAGCTTCCCTGCCGAAAATTTTTGACGGGTTGCGCGTTTCGCTCGGATTGACGTTCGTCATGATGTTTTCCTCGGAAATGATCGGTTCCTCGAATGGTTTAGGGCTAGGCTTTATGATTTTGACTGCTGACATGGCAGGGCGTACGGACCTGATGTTCGTTTCCATTTTCGTCATTGCTTTGCTCGGCTTTTTGTTTGATCGAATTTTACTGGCTGTCCGCGCACGCTTGCTCTGGTGGTCGGAGAACAGGGGGTAGACACACATGAAAAAAGGATGGAACATCCTCATTCAATACCAATCGCTCATCTGGATCGTCGTGGCATGGGAAGTGATCGCTTTTATGCAAATCATGCCAGAACGTCTTTTCCCGTCGCTAGCAAAGGTAGTGGTGGTCGCATTCGATCTGATCTCGTCCGGCATGCTCATGGAAAACTTGCCGACGACAATCTTCCGGGTCTTTGCTGGATTTGGCCTGGCGATATTAATCGGAGTGCCACTCGGTCTTTTGATGAGTCGCTCTGCCTTGCTCAATGATGTGATGCAGCCGATGTTTTCACTGGGTTATCCGATCCCTCGTGTGGCGCTCTACCCGATTCTCGTGTTCATTCTGGGCCTGGGCTCCGCATCAAAAGTTACCCTGATTTTCATCGAGTGCCTGTTTCCGATCGTGCTAAACACCTACTATGGCGCGACCCGAGTCGGCAAGCTCTATTTATGGGCAGGACAAAACATGGGAGCGAGTAACAGTCAGATTTTCTGGCGCATTCTCTTGCCGGCGACGATGCCGTCCATCTTTACGGGTTTGAAAATCGCGCTTCCTCTGGCGTTCATCATCGCCGTGTTGACGGAAATGATCGGGTCGACGGTCGGTATGGGCTACCTGCTGAGCTACATGTCAGCCTCGTTGATGCAGGAAAAAGTATTGGCAGGTGTCCTCCTGATTACGCTGGTTGGATACTTGCTCAATCTTTTGCTGCAAGTGATTCAGCGAAAGTACGTATTTTGGCAGTAGCTTCAATCAATTATCTCACACTTTCGAATATTGACTTTTGCCAAAAACGGTCGTATAATCATTTTAAATACAAAACAACGTTTTTTATATAAAACATACAGGGAGGCATTACCCATGAGTGAACAAAACATCTCTATTGAAGAATTTGAGCAAAAGTTTGTAGCCCGTCTGGAAACTAGAAAGCTTGACTACAATGCACTCTCTTTCCAAGAGCAAGTAAATCCAGCTTATCGTCGTGCTCAATGCCGTTATGTAGGTACTGGCGGCGTAGCTACAACTGATAGCAACGTAATCAAAGCTGAAAACTTTACCCTGAGCAACATGTATCTGCCTGTTGGTGCAGAAGGTCCTATGCACTTGCACAGTGACGTCGAAGAAGTATTCTTCGTCATCCGCGGTTCTGTTACTGCTCTGGTACAAATCGGTGAAACGATTCATGAAGTAAAACTCAGCGAGCGCGATTGCATCTGGACTCCTCCAGGCTACTACCGTGGTGTTCGCAACGACGGTGACGAAGAAGCGATCATGGCGGTTATGTTGGGCGCACCAAAACCGCAAATCCCAACATACCCAGAAGGCAGCGAGCTGGAAGCTATCCGCGTAGAACGCGCGAAGGCAAAAGCAGCAGCGGCTGCAGCAGAACAACAAAAATAAAAGAGGAATGTCTGGGAGCCTGCCACCACAGGCTCTCTCAATACAGCGAAAGGACCGGCACTTACATCGCAGCCGGGTCTTTTCTTTTTTGGACGAAAAACAATGGTTGAGGTGATAGCAATGCCTTACACACAAGTTGGATCGCTCTCCATTCATTACCGGACGGCAGGAGAGGGAGCTCCGCTCATTTTGTTGCATGGCTTAGGCAATAATTCACAATCGTGGTCCCGTCAGCTGACAGGCTTGCAAGACCACTTTCAGGTCATCGCCTGGGATACCCCTGGCTACGGAGACAGCTCCGATCCCGACCCGGAGTTCCGGACGTTTGGCGAACTGGCAGATATACTCAAAGGCTTCCTTGATTCCTTGGGCTTCAAGAAAGTCTTCTTGCTTGGCCACTCGATGGGCAGCACCCTCGCCATGGACTTCTGTTCGAAGTATCCGGAATACGTGGAGGCTCTGATTTTGGCAGCGAGCACGCGCGGTGGCCGGACGAATCCGGAAACGAACGAGCGCAAGCTGAAAAACCGTCTGCATAATGTCGAGAACTTGCCGCCACAAGAGCTGGCAGAGCTGCGAACACCGGACATGTTCTCGCCGTATGCTGCACCAGAAGCGATTGCAGAGGCAAAGCGCATCATGTCGATGGTCAGACCTCCAGGCTATCGTTCTGTGGCGTATTCGCTCTATCATGCCGATCAGACAGAATTGCTGTCTTCTATTAAAATGCCAACCATGCTCATCTGCGGTGAAGATGACAAGGTCACCCCTGTAGCAGAATCACGCATCGTCGAACAGGGAATCGCGGGTTCTTCATTGGAGCTCATCGCACGTGCAGGACATTTGTGCTATATCGAACAACCGGAGGAGTTTAACCGCCTCGTGCTTGCTTTCCTGCAGACATACAACAAGGGGGAAGCGCAATGAAGATCGGAATCATCGGCGGGGGAACAGTAGCGACATTTTTGATCAAAAGTATCAATGTGGACCATCGGCTGCCCGGTTGCACGGTGGACTCCGTTTTTCTGAGAAGAGCGGATGTCGCAGAGGCTTGGGAGCGTGATTATGGCACCCGCGCATTTACGGACATGGAAGCGTTTCTTTCTTCCGGCATCGATATCGTCGTAGAAGCAGCGACAGTGGAAGCCGTCCGCGACTATGCCGAACTCGTCATTTCCAAACGGAAAGACCTGGTGATTATCAGCGTAGGCGCACTGGTGGATCAGGAGCTGTACGATCGCCTGAATGAAATCTGTCGCCAGCTGGGCACGCATATTCATTTGCCATCCGGAGCAATCGGTGGCCTGGATGTGATTCACTCGGCAATGTCATTGGGGCAGTTGGAGGAGGTCTCACTGACTACGCGCAAGCCTGCAGCATCTTTGTTGGGGCGACAGGTGGATGCGAAGGAAGTTGTATTTGATGGAACAGCTACAGAGGCTATCAGTCGTTTCCCGAAAAACATCAATGTCGCCATCGTGCTGTCGTTGGCGGGTCTGGGCTGTGACAATACGCGGGTGAAGATCGTAGCCGATCCGGACGCGACGAAAAACATCCACACGATCGAGGCGGTCGGTTCGTTTGGCAAAATGAGCATCCAGCTGGAGAACGATCCGATGCCGGACAATCCGAAGACAAGCTACTTGGCTGCATTAAGCGTACTCTCCACATTGAAAAAGCAGACGGAGCGCATTTCGATCGGATAACCAGAGGATTCCCACGGTTCGCACTTGTTACGTTGACGTGTGACGACTACAATAGGTGAAAAGGTACCAATTGCATGTCCCTTAGTGAAAGGAGTAACAAGCGCTCATGCCGAAAACGGAGAAAGATCGGTATCTCTCTAATTCCCTGATCAGGGGATTGGATATTTTAAAAATGTTCGACGCTTCTCATTCCACGCTGAGTTTGGCAGAAATCGCCGCCAAAATGGGGGTAAGCCGAACCGTTCCATTCAGATTTCTCTATACCCTTCAGCATTTGGGCTACCTCTTTCAGGATGAGACGACCAAGCGCTATCAGCTGACACCCAAGGTCATGGAGTTGGGTTTTGCTTTCTTGAACACCATGCATCTTCCGGAATTGGCAAGACCGTACTTGGAGAAATTACGGGATCAGACAGGGGCTTCCGCTCATATTGGGATTTTGGATGGAACCGAAGTCGTCTATATCGCTCGTGCAGCTACCTCTACCAGTTTTTCCACGCTCAATGTCATGATCGGTTCGCGACTGCCAGCTCACGCCACATCGATGGGAAAAGTGCTATTGGCGTTTTTGTCGGAGGAAAAGCGTGCCGCTATGTTGGAGACGATTCAATTGCAATCGTTTACTACGCAGACGAAAACCATGATAAAAGAATTGAACGCGCAGCTGGATGAGATACGCCGCAACGGGTATGCCGTCAGCAATGAGGAATTTGAGATCGGCATTTATTCGGTGGCATTCCCTATTTTTGACCGGGATGGAGTTATTATGGCAGCAGTCAATATTGCCTCGCCGACGAGCATGATCAACGAGAGTACGATTGATACGAAAATCATTCCGGCCGTACGTGAGGCTGCAAATGCGCTGTCCGGTTATTCCAAGTAAGACAAAGAAAGTCCATTCCGAATAAAAAGCTGCTGCTCCTTTAGGAACGGCAGCTTTTTGCTGTCCAAGGTTCAGGAACGGATGCTTTTCTCTGGGGCAATGCGAGCCGAGGGAGCGAGCAATCCGAGAAAATACCGGCGATAGGCCCAAAACAGAAGAACGACCAGACCCGCCACAAGAAGACCCAGTGGTAACAAATCACGGTCTACAAACAAGTGAAAAGCCAAAATGTTGACAGAGATAGGAGCGACGATGGTCAACGTGAGCGGAACCCATCGATTGGCCAAGAGGAGCAGCGCGCAAATGACTTCTGTAGACTTGACCAGTACCAACAGATAGCCTTGCAAAAGCATCATGGCTGCTGGGCTTGTAGGAAATAAGGGCGGGTAGCCGAAAATGACTAAGCAGCCGTTCAGGCCGGCGCCAAGCAAAATGAGTCCCAATAAAACGCGAGCGAATGCTGGTATCCTTTTTTTCACAGACGAGTTCCTCCTTTTAAAAAAGAGTAAGGCTCTGACCAGGTGGTCAATGATAGCATACATGGGTTTTGACCACCTGGTCAAGATGCGATAAGATGAATGAGAGGAAGACAGCAATCGAAAAAAGGTGATGGCATGATAACGATCTGGCAAGACGAACAGATGGAGCCGAATAAAAGAAAATTGCTGGAGGCCGCTCTCCTTGAGTTTGCGGAAAAGGGATATGAAGCCGGGTCTACGAATCAAATCGTCCAAAGTGCCGGTGTTTCCAAAGGGATGTTGTTCCACTATTTCTCCAATAAAAAGACGCTGTTTTTAGCTGTTGTAGACGCGTGTATCGACTCCTTTTTCACCTACCTCCACAGCCACTTGAGCGAGCTATCCCAGGATCTGCTGGAGCGTCTTGTTCAAATCCAGAAGGTAAAGCTGGATTTATTTGTGGAGCAACCGTACATGTATCAGATGGCGATTTCGGCCTTTATCGATTTTCCATCCGTGTGTCGGGATGAAGTAAAGGAGAGGGAGGCAGAATTCAACCGGCGCTATTTTTCCTTGTTTTTGGATGGAATTGATCTTTCGATGATGCGAGAGCAGGTAGACGTAAAACAATCGCTATCCTTCATACTCGCCGCCATCGAGGCCGTGACCCAAAAATACGTACGGGACAATGATCAAGCCCAGGATAAAGGATTGGAGCAATTGACCTTATTTCATGAAGACATCACAAGATATTGCGATATGATTCGATACGGGTTGTACAAGCAACATAGCTGTCCATGAAAAGATAGAAGAGGGCATTTCCCCTCCAGAAACCCGATGGAATTCGTTGACAAAATGGGTTTGTGGAGGTATTATTTAGAGCATAAAACATAGTAAAACGGTAGGAATAATATAAATTACAGGCGCTCTCAAAAGTGAGGAGGGAACCAGATGGCAAAGAAACGGGAAGCGTTGGATGATCGGCTAAAGGAGCGGATCGAGAAGGCGCTGGAAGATTTGGAGTACGGCTCCATTCACATCGTGGTTCACGATTCGCAGGTGGTTCAGATTGAGCGGACGGAGAAGTATCGACTCCCTGCAGAAAAAATGGAGAACAAAAACGTTTCTGTTCGTGCTAGCAAGTAAAAAGACGAGGCAATGAAAAGAGAGGAGGATCAAAAATGGCAGGCGTTCTGGTAATTGGTGGAGATCGAGTGGGGGCAATCGAGAACAAGCTCCAGGAGAAGGGATTTCGTCACGTCTATCACGTATCAGGTAGAAAAAAATCGGATGTCAAAACAATGATCCCGTCAGACACGGAGCTGATTCTGGTATTTATCAACTTTGTCAATCACAATCTCTGCAAAAATATCAAGAAGCTCGCCAAGCAAAGACAAGTGCCAATCGTCTTTTGCAGACGCTCCTGTGACGCGGTCGACCTATATGAGCCAGTCATCAGCTAGTGTGGAAAGAGATGCGGGAACAAACAAAAGAGAGGTATTCGCCGGTGAATTTTATTATTCACTCGCGAATACCTCTCTTTTGTGTCGAATAAACACGAAAAAAATAGGAGACAGCGGGGACCGGTCAAATAGTATTCAAGGATGAATAGTGCGGTCGTGAAATAACGGCAGATTTCAGATGGCACGGAATATGCAGAATATTTTAACCATCAGCTATTGAAAGATTCTAGGAGGGAAATCATGAAACGATCTGTTGCCATCATGAGTGTGCTCGTTCTGCTGACAGGACTGTTTGCAGGCTGTAGCAACAACACCGCCAGCCCGTCCCAACCATCCCAATCCGGCTCTCCACAAACGGAACAAACACAGGCTGCACCGCAAATTTTGCGCATCAATGCGGCTGAACCCGAAACCCTGGATTCAGGCATGTCTAACGACGTGATCTCCGGTGCCTTTATTCGTTCGCTGTACGATTCCTTGGTGCGCTTGGACAAGGATGGCATGCCGGTAAATTCTGTCGCATCCGACATCAAGGTTTCGGATGACAAAAAGGTGTACACCTTTACGCTGCGTGATACGAAGTGGAGCAACGGCGATCCTGTAACGGCAAAAGATTTTGCTTTTGCCTGGATGCGCGTGCTCGACCCAAAGACTGCCAGCGGCTCTGCTTATAAATACTATCCGATCAAAAATGCACGTGCCTTTTTCCAGGGGAAAGCAACGGCACAGGACGTGGGCATCAAGGTTGTAGATGAGAAGACGCTGGAGGTCACGCTGGAGAATCCGACTCCGTACTTCCTGACTTTGGCGACCTTCTACTATCCGGTCAATCAAAAGGTAGTCGAAGGAAACGGCGACTGGGCGAAAAAGCCAGAGACTATTGTCACCAACGGTCCTTTCAAGCTCGCCAACTGGGAGCATAAAAACAAGATCGAGCTGGTAAAGAATGACCAGTACTGGGAAAAAGATGTCGTCAAGCTGGACAAGATCGACTTCTCCATGATCGAGGATACCAATACCGAGCTCGAGATGTTCAACAACGGCGACCTGGATTGGGCAGGGGGTCCGATCAGCGCTTTGCCGGCAGATGCCATAGGCCCGCTGAAAGACGAAGGCAAGCTGGAAGCGATGGCACGTGCGACCAACTACTACCTCTTGTTCCAGACGGAAAAACCGCCGTTCACGAATGCAAAGATCCGCAAGGCGTTTTCCTATGCGGTCAATCGCAAGGATATCGCAGACAACATCGGTCAGGCTGGTCAGACACCATTGATGGGCTTCGTTCCTCTCTCGGCTTCGCTAAAATCGGATGGCTACTTCAAGGATAATGACACGGAAACGGCGAAACAGTTATTGGCAGAAGGGATGAAAGAATTGGGAATTTCCCAACTGCCTGAAATTACTTATCTGTACAACACATCGGACTTGAACAAAAAGATTGCCGAGGCGCTGCAAGCTCAATGGAAGAAAGTGCTAGGCGTAGATGTGAAGCTGACCAACAAGGAATTGAAAGTCATGTTCGATGATCAGGAGCATGGAAAATACATGATTTCCCGATCCGGCTGGACTGGCGACTACAACGATTCCGTGAACTTCCTCGAATTGCTGATGGAAAAGAACAGCTCCAACAACTCTACCCTCTGGCACAATGAAAAGTACGTGGAGCTGGTACAAAAAGCGTACGCAGAGCCGGATGAGAGCAAGCGCAATCAGTACTTGGTAGAAGCGGAGAGCATTTTGATGGATGAAATGCCCGTCACCGGTATTTACAGCAGCGTCAACTCCTGGGTGCAAAGCAACAAGCTGAAAGGCATCACAGTAGATCCATTGGGTTACATCGACTTCAAATGGGGCTACATGGAGCCATAGCGCGAGGAAGGATTGGCCGACACTTACCGAGTGTTGGCCTTTTCATAAGAGATTCACCATTAGGTTGGAGGGATGATAATGGGTACATGGCAGCAAGTGATCCATGAAGCATTGATCGAAGCACCAGGAGTGTTTGGGGTAGCAGCTGCTCATTTGGAGACAGGTGAGAAGGCTGGACATCTCGATGACCAGCTGTTCCAGCTCGCGAGTGCGTTCAAGATTCCGATTCTGGTCACGCTCATGCGAGATGTCGAAGAAGGAAAAATCAGGCTCGATCAGCGCGTGCCGCTCAAATGGGACGAGCGCGTTCCCGGTTCCGGAATCTTGCAGGAGCTGGACGCCGGTGCAGCCTTGACGGTCAAGGATCTGGCGACGTTAATGACAATTGTCAGCGATAACTATGCGACTGACCTCATTCTCAATCTGGTTGGGCTGGAAAATGTGAATGCACATATGCGCGAGCTGGGGCTGGAGGATATCCATCTGCGCCATACGTGCTGGCAGCTGCTCAATCATTGTGTCGGAATGGAGGATCTAGAGCCATCCCCAGCGGGTTTCGCGGAGTACGAACGTCGTGAAGAGACAGAGGATTACGAAATTTTGCTGGATGTCTCTTTGCCGACATTGGATAACAATGTAGCGACTCCAGCAGATCTGAATCGCCTGCTGGTCATGATCGCCAAAAAGGAAATACTTACGCCGGCTTCCTGCGACATCATGCTCGACATCATGCACCGTCAGCACTACAACAGCCGGTTGCCGTACTTGTTGCCCCCTGGGACAAAAGTGGCGCACAAGACAGGAACGGTAAACGAAGTGGTCAACGACGCCGGTATCATTTATTTGCCAGAGAATAAAGGGGCGATCGCGATCACGGTGCTGTCTCGTGGCATCAAAGACAAGCAGGCAGCCGAGCTGACGATTGCCCGCGTCGCCAAAGCGATCTATGACGAAGCGATGGGGAGCAAAGAGAAATGAGCCAGTGGATACCAGCATTTGAGGCGTTTGCAGAAACACTGCTAGGGAATGCCAAAGTCCCAGGTGCCGCTATAGGCGTGATGCGCAATGGGGAATGGCTGTATCAACGGACTTTTGGGCATCGGGACAGAGAACAAGCTCTCCCTCTCTCTATGGATACTGTTTTTGGCATCGCTTCTGTGACCAAATCGTTTACGTGTGTGGCGATCATGCAGCTGCAAGAGGCTGGCAAACTGTCTGTTCACGATCCGGTCGTGAGGTACTTACCAGAGCTTACGATCGGTGACGAAGCTTGGAGACAAAAGATGACGATCCATCATTTCATGACGCACACACCGGGCATGCCTCCGTTGCCATTTTTGGATGGTGCCATGAAGCGCAGTATGGAGATTGATCCTGCCATCCACGGCACGGAGTCAGAGCTTGAATTGCAGAAGCTCCCTTATCTCGATACGTATGAAGAAGTGCTGGCTGCCATCTCCGGTTTTGATGGACAGCCGCTGGGAGAGCCAGGTGAGGTGTTTAGCTACAACAACGATGCGTACGGATTGTTGGGAGCGATCATCGAGCGGGTTAGTGGACAAGCCTATGAGGAGTATGTCACCGAGCATATTTTGCAGCCACTGGGAATGTCCCGCACCGTCTTTGATGTGCAGGATCTGGATGATCAGGAAGACGTGACGGTTCTGTACACCAATAAAAAGATCGACGGCGTCGACCAGGTGATAGCGGCACCCTTGTGGCACGATGCTCCCGCTATGCGCGCTGCCGGATTTCTCAAATCGACGGTGCGTGATCTGCTGACGTATCTAAACGTATACTCCACGGGGCAAGAATCGCGCCAAGCCACCATCTTATCGCCTGAAAGCATACAGCAAATGAAGGGAGCGTACGCCAGATGTGACGGCTACCGTTCCTACGGCTATGGATTGATGGTAGCTCCAGCCTTTCCTGATGGATTCATGATTGAGCATGGCGGATCATTAAAAGGAATCAGCTCTCACGTATTTGCCCTACCCGAAACGGGGCTGACAGGGGTGGTATTGACCAACCTCGATGGCGTTTCGGTGAGGGAGCTCGTGATGGGATTACTCAACACGATTGCTTTCCGGGAAGCCGCTGCTCCTCTTTATCCGATTAAAAGCATCGAGCTGACAGAGGCAGAGCAAGGTGACTACGTTGGGCGCTTCGAGTCGGAGGAATGGCTGAATGCTACGATCTGCCAGAAGGAAGGGCAGCTGCACCTGGAGGTAGATGGTCTCTCCTACCAGCTAATCCCTGTGGAGAAAGACAGCTTTGTGTTCAAACGGAGCCACTCGATCGTCTGGATTGACTTTTTCCGCGCTGCTTCAGGAGAGGTCGAGAGGATGAGCTACGCATTGCGGCAGTTGCAAAAAGCCAAAATGCATGCGATATAGTAATTTCCAATCTACTCAATAAAAGGAAGAAAGGACAATTCGTTTTTCTAGCGAATTGTTCTTTTATTTCACAGATAGGAATTTATAAGATTCCTATCCAGTATAAGTGCAACATAGCGAGACTTGTGCCCTTTGGGTACTAAGGCTCCGCCAGAAGCTTGGCGTAGGCGTAGCCAAGTTTTCTAATAGAGGAGTAGGTCAGTAGCCGAGACATAGTTGGGAGATTGCGATGAGTAAACGAGGAGCTGCGACAACGAATTGTTTGGCGAAATTGCTGGCTGCACTGGACGATATCGTAGACCAGCACATGGAATCCATGATTTCCATAGGGGATCCGATTTCACGTTATTATCGACAGTATCAGCAGCAACAACGTATCGGAATCCATGGCCTCTTGCTGGAAACCTTCCAACAGCTGTTCTCCAAGGAGCAAGAGTACGTTGCCTATCAAGAGGCATTGTCCATCGAGGCGTTCAAATGGGGAGAAAGATGGGCGCAAGCAGAGATTCCAAAGGAAGTATTGCTTGAAGTGCTCTATCATTTACGCTTGCAAGTTTTCCAAGCCGTCAGGGAGACGCTTGATGATGCGGAGCAAAAGGAGGAGCTGCTCTCCAGGCTGCACGAAATTCTCAATCTGCGCTACCACCACACAATGCGAGGTTATCTGACGTACAAAGATCAACAAATCAGTCACCTGCATCAGCAAAAAATTGGCATCATTGGGCAGATGGCAGCAGGAATGGCGCATGAGATCCGCAATCCGCTGACCGCCATCAATGGATTTCTCCAACTGATGCAGACGAGTCTCTACCAAGAAAAGGAGAGTACATGGCTGGACGCCGAACAGTTCAGCCAGTACATCCAGATTTGTCAGCATGAGGTCCAGACGCTGGAGCAGCTCGTGACCAGCTTTTTGATTCTGGCACGCAAAAATGAGAGTGTGGAGATGCAAAACAAGCGGGTAGAGCTGCGATTGCTGCTCGAACGCGTGCATGAGCTGGCGAGACACTACGTGGTGGAAAAGGATGTACAGCTGTCCTTTCATTACGACAGCGAAGAGTATCAGGTCTGGGCCATTCCCTCTTACGTGGAACAAATCGGCTTGAATCTCATCAAAAACGCGGTAGATGCGGTCGATTCCAATGGCGTGGTCCAAGTCAGCCTGCAAATGGGGCCAGAGGGTAATCATGTTCTGGTTCGTGTCGAGGACAACGGCTGTGGCATCCCGGAAAAACGAATCAAGCATTTGTTTGAACCGTTTTATACGACAAAAGAAAAGGGAACAGGAATGGGTTTATCTGTATGCAAGCAGCTGGTTGAGGAAATGGGCGGACAAATTTTTGTTCATTCGACCGTTGGTGTGGGGACTCAGATTGACATTCACTTTCGGACCAAGCAGTGAGAGAGTACGGCAATGACGGTACTCTCTCACTATTTTTTTATTCATCAAATAAATTTTACGCTATACAAAAAATTGTTGAAGTAGAATCTTCGGAATAGTATGGTTAAAGAACATAAATGAAAACGACGAGGTGAACTTCATTGTCTAGAGTGGAACAGCGTTTAAAAGAGCTAGGCTACGAATTGCCGCCAGTCCCTCCGACGATGGCCAATTACGTGTCCTGTGTACAGACAGGCAACGTCATCTACACATCCGGAGGTGGTTGCTACGTAAACGGAAGTCCGATGTATCTGGGCAGGCTGGGAGCTGACGTGACGATCGAGCAAGGCTACGAGGCTGCAAAGGTCACCGTACTCAATCTGCTAGCTATTATAAAAAGCGAGATTGGCGATCTGGACCGAATCACGCGGATCGTCAAACTGTTCGCACTCGTCAGCAGTGCTCCTGATTTTTATGAACAGCCCAGAGTCATCAACGGCGCATCTGACTTTCTGATCGAGATATTTGGGGAAGCGGGCAAGCATGCACGGGCAGCTGCGGGTACGTCTGTATTGCCATTCAACAACCCGATCGAAATTGAAATGATTGTAGAAGTGAGCCCCGAATAATCTCTCAGGGCAATTCTATGAAATGAAAAGCGAGGCATCTATGAAAAAGACACATCCCATTTTAGCTAGCTACATTCCGGTAGTAGAAGGATTGGCGCGAACGTTTGGCGAGCATTGCGAAGTGGTTTTGCATGATCTGACTGACGACATTTCCTCGTCGATTATTGCCATTCACAACGGGCATGTCAGTGGAAGACAGATCGGTTCACCGGTCACGAATCTGGCTTTACAGTCTTTGCGCAGCGCAAAGCTCACCGAGGAGGCTTTCGATCTCAATTACCGCAATGACACGATCAGAGGAAAGCAGATCAAATCCAGCTCGATTTACATTAAGGATGAGCAAGGTGAAGTCATTGGCAGCTTGTGCATTAATCTGGACATGACTCATCTCGCAATGGCTCAGGCTGTAATAGGCTCGATGATGGCGATTCAGGACAAGCGTGATGCAGAAAAAGCGGAAGAGAGCTTTGCTCCTAACGTCGGGATTCTGATGGAGCAGATGATTGACGACTGTCTGAAACGGACAGGCAAGCCGATCCCTCTGATGCAAAAAGAAGAAAAGATTCAATTTATCCACCAGCTGGATGAAATGGGTCTCTTTTTAATCAAGGGAGCGGTGCAGCACGTCGCTGATTTACTGGATGTATCCAAGTTTACGATCTATAACTATCTCGATAAGAAAACCCCACAGTGAAAGAGGAGATGAACCACATGGCAGATGTAACCAGAGAACAGGCGCGCCTGTTTCATGACAGTGTTCACGTATTGGACGGGCATTTTGATCTGTTGATAGATGTGGAAATTCAGCGCGGGTACGGTCGGACGAAAATGATCGAGACAGACTATTTGCCGCGGTTTGAGACGGGTGGGGTGCATTCCATTGTGGCAGCGGTGTTCGTAGAGGATGCCTACGTGCCTGAAATGAGTCTGCGCAAGGCACTCAATCAGATCAGTGCCCTGCATGCGGAGGCAGCAGAATCTCCCGAGCACATCGTCATCGCTAAAAACCTGGAGGATCTCCATCGGGCGAGAGAGGAACAAAAAGTGTCCTTCATCCTGTCTCTGGAAGGGGCTGAGCCGCTTCATAACGACTTGAGTCTCTTGCGCGTCTTTTACGAGCTCGGGGTACGCATGATGGGGCTGGTTTGGAGCCGCCGCAACTTTGCCGGGGATGGCAGCTTTTTTGCTCCGGTGCGGGAAGGGAAAAAAGGGGGCATCACCGATTTCGGCGTGCGCTTGATTGAGGAGGCAGAAAAACTGGGAATCGTCATCGACGTGAGCCATTTGAATGACGAAGGATTCTGGGACGTGATGGAAGTCTCCGAAAAGCCCGTGATCGCTTCCCACTCCAACAGCCGCAGTCTTGTTCAGACGATGCGCAACCTGACAGATGATCAGATCAAAGCGATTGCACTAAAAGAAGGCCTCATTGGCTTGAATGCTTTCAGTATGTTCACCGCCAATAGCGGCGCGGAGGCGACGCTGGAACGGTTAATCGATCATGTCGATTACATGAAAAACCTGGTTGGAGCCAAGTACATCGGGCTGGGGCTCGATCTGTGCGATGACCTGACCAAGTACTTGCCATTGGACAAGATTGCAAAAACAAAAGAGATGCCGTTTGATGTGGTGAAAGGCCATGTGTCGTTGCCGGAGATTACGCGTGAGCTGATGAAGCGCGGCTATAAAGACGGAGAAATCGAAGGAATCCTCGGTGGCAATTTCCTCAGAGTTTATCAGGAAGTGTGGAGGTAGGATCAGGAAACAGGAGGAATCGCAGATGACGCACACTCAGAACGAAGGAACATCCTTTGGCTATTATCAATCCGGCATCCAGGTGGCCCAGATTCGCTTTGCTGATGGGGAAGTCTGGGAACGGATGATTGGCTGGGACACCGGACGTGCAGCCGATGGTCCATTTGAACAGCTGACAGCGGGAGATGCAGGCTACGAGCTGCCTCTCCTCGACCTGAGCAAAAAGCTCGTGGAATGGAAGCAGATCGACTGGGATCGTGCGGAAGTCGTCTTTCCCCAGAGCGGGGGTCACTACCAGCGTCATGTGCAGATCGATGGAATGGTTGGAGGAGAACAAAGGCAAGCGTGGGTCTGGGCGGTCCGTGAAGCATCACAACCGATCGATTTGATCATTTGTGACAGCGAGGTAATCGCATTTGTGCTGACAGGTCGTGGCGACAGCGTCGTGTTGGTAAAAACGGGGTGGGAGGACCTGACTCCGCTAAAGCTGTGGCAAGACCCGCTGCTGTCTCAACCGAGCTACGGCGTCTTACGTCTGGGCAGGCATGATGTGGAGATGAGAGACGGCGTTCGCTTGGCGACAGAGGTATGGCTGCCGGAAGGATTGCAGGAAGGACAGCGGGTACCGACCATTTTCATGCGCACTCCTTACGGCCGGATGGATGCCATTTTTCGCCGACTGCCGTTTGTGACTCGGGGGTATGCGTTGGTCGTGCAGGATACACGCGGACGTGAAGATTCCGAGGGTGAGTGGGTTCCTCTTGTTCATGAGCGTAATGATGGCGACGACAGCCTCACATGGATCGCGAGCCAGGACTGGTCGGATGGCAATGTCGGGATGCTCGGCGGCTCGTACGTCGGCTATGTGCAATGGGCAGCGGCATCTAGCGGAAATCCTCATCTGAAGGCGATTTTTAGTTATGTGACGGTTGGTACACCTTACGTGGATATCCCTCGCAAAGGGGGAACGATTCTGGGCGGTCTGTCGTGGATCTTTATGATGGCCGAAAAGCGTCGGAATGTAGCGGCACTCTTGCGGGATGACTGGAGTGAGGTGATCAAGGTACGTCCGATCAAGGAGATTCCTCAAAAAGTGCTGGGCAAGGACATCCCCTTTTGGACAAAATGGATGGAGCATCCGGATGGCGACGAGTTCTGGGGCGAGTCCGATTGGAAGCAGCATGCTGATCTGGTGAAGGTACCCTCTCTCTTAGTATCCGGCTGGTATGACGACAATGGCATGGGGACGAGCGAATCATGGGAAGTCATCTCCCGAAATGCACCCGAGCATGCGCGACTCATTCTCGGACCGTGGTACCACAAGGCGAACACGACTCGGGAGATTCATCATGTGCCATTTGGAAACAATGCAATCCGGTACGATCTGGATGTGACACAACTGCGCTGGTTTGACCGCTATTTGAAAGGCGTGGAAAATGGCGTCGACCAAGAGCCGCGCGTAGAGTATTACATGGTGGGTGAAAACGAGTGGAAGACCTCGCAGACCTGGCCGCCAGCAGAAGCGACCGTGACCAATCTGTATCTCAGCAGTGGCGGACAAGCCAATACCGGCGTTGGGGACGGAGCCTTGACTTTGTCCGAGCCGGGGGAACAGCCAGTAGATACGTATGTGTATGATCCGCTGGACGCTGCACCGTATTTGCTGGATTTGTCGGAAAACGAGAACAGCGTCCCGGAAAACTATCGGGAAGTAGAGGAGCGGGCCGATGTGCTCGTTTACACCACCGAACCGTTGGAAGAAGAAGTCATCATCGCAGGCGAAATTTCAGCCGTCCTCTACGCTGCCAGCTCGGCGCGTGACACGGATTGGCTAGTGCGGCTGTGCGATGTGGATGAAGAAGGCAATTCAATCCGCCTATCGGACGGTATCATCTGTGCACGATATCGTCACTCGTTCGCAGAGCCGCAGCTGCTGGCTCCCGGACAGATTGAGCGCTACGAGATTCGCATGACCAAGATCGCCAATGTCTTCCGAAAAGGTCATCGCATCCGTGTCTCCGTAACATCAGGTGCTGAGAACTTTTCCTTCCCGAATCCGAATACGGGATATGATCTGGCGACCGATACAGAGACAGTCATTGCCAAGCAGAGCATTTATCATAACGGTCAATACCCGAGCCACATCAAGCTGCCTGTCTTGAAGCGAGGGTAAGGGAGAGGGATTGAAACCAATCGATTCTATTTGCAACAACAGATCGAGACGTTGAGAGCGTCTGTCCTATAATCGAGCCGAAAGCCGGGACCCAATCCCGGCTTTTTTGCGTGGTTGGCATGGTATTGGGGAAAAAAACTAGGATTCGTTTTGTTTTCAGGCCCTATCCCTGTCATAATAGAAAATAGAAGGAATACGCTCAGGATGTGAAACGATCATGCAAATCATTGTATTTGACCTGGAAACGACTCTGACTCATCAAAAAGATAAGATACCGGAAATCATCGAGATCGGAGCCGCCAAGGTCGTGACTGGCAAGAATGGGATAGAGGTGGATACTTTTCAACGATATACCATTCCTGCTATCGAAAGAAGAATTAGCGAACGTACCCGTAAGTTCATCGGTTTGGATAAAGAAAACATGCCGACGTTCATTCCGTTCCGCACCGCTTTTGCCTCTTTCATGGAGTGGATCGGAGACGATGAGGACTATTATTTGAGCACATGGGGCATGGATGACAAGCGTCTGATGATTGAACATTGCGCGCGCTTTGGGCTCGACTTTAGCTGGATGCGCAACTACAACGATATTCAGCCGCCGATCAGCATGATGCTGGCAGACCGCAAGCAAATGAGTCTAAAAGATGCCATTGATGCCGCCGGGATTGTTCAGGAAGGAAGACTCCATTCGGCTCTGGTAGATGCGATACATACCGCTCATCTTTTGATCAAGTTTAACAAGCAGGTGCATCTGGCAAAAAATACGGCAGAGGAAAACTACAATCTTTCCAGCTCCTTGTACATCACGTGCCGCTCCTGCAAAAAAAGCAAGTACTACACGGCATTTGGACGCAAGAGCAGACGTTGCGTAGCTTGCTTGCAACACAAAAAGCAGCTGGAGCAGGCAGTCGAGTCAGCAGTCGTGCCCCAAACACAAAACGAATTCAGCAGGTAAAACGCCAACAAAAAATGCCGCGGGCAAAAGACCCAACGGCATTTTTTTATACGCCAAGCAGCAGTAAAATGATCGATGTCAGACTAAAGCATACGCTGATCAAACAGAGGAAAGCTACGACTTGTTTAGGATTCAATCCCATCCGCAGAAGGCGATAGTGCACCTGGCTCGCATCTGCCTGATAGATGGGCTTGCCTTGCAAGAAGCGTTTCGTAACAACAAACAGATTATCGAAGATCGGTACGCCTAGAGCGAGAATCGGGATAAACAACGACAAGACGGTAGCCTGCTTGAAAGCCCCATCGAGTGCAATCACGGCGAGAATAAACCCGAGGAATGTGGCCCCTGCATCTCCCATAAAGATTTTGGCGGGAGGCTTGTTGTAACGCAAGTAAGCGAGCGCGACCCCGATGAGACTGATAGCCATCACGGCAGAGGTGCTCTGTCCTTTTGCTAAGGCAACGACGAACAACGTCCCGGCAGAGATTGCCGAAAGGCCGCCTGCCAAGCCATCCATCCCGTCAGAAAAATTGATCACAGTCGTGACGCCGAAAATCCATAGAATGGTCAAAATGAACTGCAGCCAGACCGGGAGCAAAATGTATTCGCCGCTAAACGGGTTGTAAAAGCCGGAGAACGTGATGCCAGACCAGTAGACGATCACGGCTGCCGAGATTTGAACGAGCATTTTAGGGAATGCCGAGAAGTCTTTTCCTTGTGTCTTGTACCAGTCATCGATGGTGCCAATCACGAGGAGCAGCGCAGATCCGGCCAGAACAGCAACGGTTTGTATGGTGGATTCTTTTGAAAAGAGCAGAAAGGATGCAGCGAACCCGATGAAGATCGCATAGCTGGCAGTCAACGGAATCGGTTCGCGATGTATTTTTCGCTCCACATCTTTACGAGGCTTGTCCACAAAATCAAGCCGAAAAGCCAATTTCCCCAAAGGTGGGATCAACACCA
>JARDZO010000062.1 GCA_029240815.1 Brevibacillus sp. | reverse complement strand
CAGGGAGCGCCTGCTGATCTGATCTTCCAAAGTCTCGCGGGAAGTGAGAAAGGCAATAATGCGTTCGGGATCGACGTTGCTCTTTTGGATGAGGCTGATGAGCTGATGCGAAAAGAAGGCACGTCAACAGGGCCGAACTTCTGGTATTTCGAGACTGGCCAAGGCTCGGAGCTTTCCTCGGAAGCGCATTTTGGCATCGACCAAGTGACGATGGAAGCACGATGCTACGGACTCGCACGCAAGTACCAGCCCTTTATCGTCAATACCGTCGTAGGTTTTATCGGACCCGAGTATTTGTACGACAGTCGACAAGTCATCCGGGCTGGACTGGAAGATCACTATATGGGCAAGCTGCACGGATTGCCAATGGGCTGTGACGTATGCTATACGAACCATATGAAGGTCGACCAGAACGACATGGACAATTTGGGCATTCTCCTTTCTGCGGCAGGCGTGAACTTTGTCATCGGAGTGGCCATGGCAGACGACGTCATGCTCAACTACCAATCGACGAGCTTTCACGACATCGCTGCTTTCCGGGAAGTTCTCGGTCTGCGTCCAGCGCCAGCGTTTGAGAAATGGCTGGAGAAGATGGGCATTATGGAGAACGGCAAGCTGACGGCAATCGCTGGCGATCCGACGATTTTCATGTAATCCGGGAGGTGACAAATGGATGGAACAGCAATTGGATTATTTGGTAGACAAGGTAGTGGCAGAGCTGCAAAAAAAGCTGAGTGAAATGGCACCGTCAGCTCCAGCCCAGCCATCTGCGAAGGCCGTGGAAACGAACAGCGTTACCGAGAAGGGATACGCGCAGGCGCCGTCCGCAGGAGCAGCCGGACAGCCACGGCAGTCCTCTATGCCTCCTGAACCGGAAAGAACGGCGCACGTACCGAATCCGAAGTGGAAGGAAGGTCTTCAGGAGCTTTTGGACAGTACTCCTGCTCGGATCGGCGTATGGCGTACAGGGGTCCGTCCTTTGACCAAGACCATGCTTCAGCTGAGACGCGACCATGCGGCGGCTGTCGATGCCGTATACGGAGAAGTGCAGCAGCCCTTGTTGGATGAGTTTTCTCTTTTCACTGTGGAGACGCAGTACGACAATACCGAGAATTACTTGAAGCGTCCGGACATGGGGCGAATCCTGAATGACGAAGGCGTGCGTCTGATTCAAGAGCGCTGCCAAAAGAAACCGCAAGTGCAGATCGTCGTTTCCGATGGGTTGAGTGCCAGCGCGGTCGACGCCAATCTGCGGGATGTGCTTCCATCCTTGACCGATTCGTTGAAAAGCTACGGATTGACCCCCGGCACACCGTTTTTCGTCAAAGGAGGTCGAGTGGCAAGTATGGATCACATCGGTGAACTCTTGCAGCCCGAGGTGTTGGTTATGCTGATCGGAGAACGCCCAGGTCTGGTGACGGCTCACTCGATGAGCGCCTACATGTGCTACCGCCCACGAAAAGGCATGGTCGAGTCCGAACGCACCGTTATCTCCAATATCCATCGTCAAGGAACGTCGCCGATCGAGGCTGGTGCACATATCGGAACCATTTTGAGCAAAATGCTGGAGCAAAAAGCCAGTGGCGTGAAGCTGGTTCTATAACAGACGACTATACATTCGCGAGGAGGATTCATCATGACATTTCGCAGAAAAAAAGTAGCCGTAATCGGCAGCGGATTTACGGGAGCGACCACAGCATTCATCATGGCTCAAAAGGAACTGGCAGACATCGTGCTGGTAGATATCCCGCAGCTCGAGAACCCGACCAAGGGAAAAGCGCTCGACATGATGGAAGCTTCACCAGTATTGGGCTTTGATTCTACGATCGTCGGCACCTCCGACTACAAAGACATCGAAGGGTCTGACATCGTAATCATCACAGCAGGTATCGCACGCAAGCCGGGCATGTCCCGCGACGATCTGGTTGCTACCAATGCGTCGATCATGCGCTCCGTTGCAGAGCAAGTCAAAATGTATGCGCCAAACTCTATTGTCCTGGTGCTGTCCAACCCAGTAGATGCGATGACCTATACGTTCTACAAAACGTCTGGCTTCCCGAAAAATCGCGTCATCGGTCAGTCTGGTGTACTCGATACCGCTCGCTTCCGCACCTTCGTGGCGATGGAGCTGAACGTATCGGTCGAAGATGTGACGGGCTTTGTTTTGGGTGGACATGGCGACGATATGGTTCCTCTCTTGCGTTATTCCTACGCAGGCGGCATTCCGCTGGACAAATTGATTCCGCAGGAGCGTCTGGATGCTATCGTCGAGAGAACGCGCAAAGGCGGCGGAGAGATCGTCAGCCTGCTCGGAAACGGATCTGCGTACTACGCACCGGCTGCCTCACTGGTACAAATGGCTGAAGCAATCCTCAAAGACAAGAAGCGCATTCTCCCATCCATCGCGTATCTGCAGGGAGAATACGGCTACAACGATCTCTACCTCGGCGTACCGACACTCCTCGGTGCAGGCGGGATCGAAAAAGTAATCGAGCTGGATCTGACAGCGGCAGAAAAGGCTGCGCTGGATAAATCGGCTGACTCGGTGAGAGCGGTCATGAAAGTGGCTGTACAAGAATAGAACGGCAAAGCCTTCTCTACTTCCCTCCTGTATACATGCTAGTAAAAGCGTCAACGCTAGGAGGGAAGGGAGAGGTGAATATGTTTGGGAAGAACCGAAAGACGCAGCAAGACAAAAAGAGTAACGTCAAACTGCTTCGAGAGTTCAGAATTGGGGAAACAGTAGAAGTTTCCGTTTTTCGAATGAGCAGCGCGTATAAAAGGGAATCTCCCTATGTACGGGACAATCAGACAAGAAAATAATTACATTAGACCCTCTACATCTCCCAAAACTTTCCTGTAAAATAAAGGGATAGTGGGATCGGGCAGGGGGATTTTGCTTTGGGAATGAAAAAGTGGTTTCAACTGTATCGAACGTGGCTTTTGGGAACTATCACTGCCGTTGTATTGCTGGCAATCGGTGGTTTGGTTGGTGAATTAAAAGAGATCTACAGCGCGATCGTTGGGCCTTATTTATACATTGGAACATTATTGACCCAATTTGAAGCAGCTGACAATTGGACCAAGCTCTTATTCGCATTTCTATGTCTTTTGTTTTACGTGTCCGTCATTTCTTTTATCCCTCTGCTAATCGCAAAAGATTGGTCACGTGCAGAGAAGGCGCCGCCTGCACCCGAAATTATGCTCTACACAGAGGAAATTTCTGCAGCGATGGAGGTCATCGAACGACCTGAAGTGACTGAAATGGAAATCATGGACACGGTCGAGCATTTAATGCGAACGATTGGAACACAAGCCATGAGCATTTTCCCAGGGCTAGATTATCGCTTTGTGAGAGCATCGTTTCTCGTCACAGATTCTGATGGCAACATCATGGCCGTTCGTCTAGGAAGACATTTTGCGGTAACAACCCTTGATATGGAAATGGTAGATTGGATCCTTAGGAATACTTCCAAAAATCCATACCTGGAAGGGAATGTGCGAGAGGAATACCCGAAAAATGATATGGAAGCGATCGGCTTTATTCGAAATCAAGGCCCGTACTTTCGATTTGGTTATGTCATCATGCTGCCAAAAAAAGAGATGATCACGGCTGAAACGGATGCTCATTTCAAGGCAGCTGCAGCCGCTGTGCAGCATATCGTTTACATGGACAAGCTTTGGAAGCTTATGGTATCCTATAGTCAGAATCTCGGGGGAGGTGGGAGAGATGGAAGTAGTAGGTCAGGAGCGTAGAGGGAAAACGATTAGCGGTACAGAGTTTAGTGTTTCTGTCTATCGACCAACGAAAAAGATTCTCCCAGCTGAACGTGTCTCCTTTACGGAAGATCATGCAGCTCTCCTTCATGAAATCATGCAGGGGCACCGAGAAATGGCAGCCGGTCTGGAAAAACCAAAGGGAAAATCAAATGGATTCATCCGATCCATTCGAGACTTTTTGCATAAATCATAACACGTGGAGACCCTTGAGGTTTCCTTTTCTATTTGTTCACCTTGATCTTTATGACGCATAATAGATTTCGGAATCAAGTCGAAAGGATGAGACACATGAAACTAATCGAAATCAGCAAGAGGATCCTGACGAGTTGCATGGATTTGAAAGCGGGCGAGTCTTTTCTGGTAGTCGCCGATGATGTCAAACGTGAGCTGGGAGAAGCGCTCTGGGAGGCTGGCAGACAGCTTGGGGCTGAGTCCGTATACCTTGTCATGCAGGAGCGGGAAAAAAGCGGACAGGAGCCGCCAGCGTTCGTGGCAGAAGCAATGAAACACGCGGATGTAGTGGTCTGTGTCACGGAGCACTCTCTGACCCATACAAAAGCACGTAAGGAAGCTGCCGCAAACGGAACACGCTTGGCGACCATGCCAGGGATTACAGAAGATATGTTTCTGGAAGGCGCGATTGCAGCCGACTATTCCCAAGTGAAAATCTTGACGGAAAAAGTAACCGATCTTCTCACCGCTGCAAGCACGGTACGGATCGAAAAAGACGGCAAGAGCCTGCAGTTCTCCATTGCCAATCGACCTGGCGTCCCTAGCACGGGGATGTATGTCAATCCGGGAGAGTCGGGCAACCTCCCGTCCGGAGAAGCTTACATCGCGCCAGTGGAAGGTTCTGCAGAAGGACAGATTCTGGTCGATGGCTCCATTTCCGGTATCGGGAAAGTGGACAGTCCCTTACTGTTGACGGTACAAAACGGTCGGATCACCAAAACAGAGGGCACGACAGGCGAACGATTGCTTCAAATTTTGGGTGAACAGGACGGCCGCATGCTGGGCGAATTCGGGATCGGTACCAACGACAAGGCGCGCATCACTGGAGTCGTTTTGGAGGACGAAAAGGTATACGGAACGATTCACGTAGCGTTTGGCAGCAACAATACCTTTGGGGGAACGATTGTAGCTGGTGTCCACATCGATTTGGTCGTGAAGGAACCGGACGTCTATTTGGATGATCGTTTGATTATGAAAAAGGGACAGCTGCTGGACCTTGCCTAAAGGAGAAAAAGAGGAAGGCAAGCACTCATCGTATGACCAGACCCGGTTCAAAAAGAGCCGGGTTTTTTGCTGAGAAATCAACTCTCTTTGCAGCAAAGATGAAACTTGGAGAAGTATGGTGTAAAATAGGTGAAATCCTATATATGGATGTGGGGTAATGTTGTTGCTTGAACAAATCGTCGCGGTCATCTCGATCGGCAATGTCATGTTGGCCGTTGTCCTCATCTTTATGGAACGGCGCAACATTGCGGCTACCTGGGCATGGTTGATGGTGCTGCTGTTTTTGCCTGGTGTCGGCTTTTTAGTCTATTTGATTTTCGGACAAAAACTGAGTAAAAAAAAGCTTTACCGGCTGAAAGAGGGAGAGTTTTCCCACTTCCGGACGGCTGTTGATAAACAAAAGCAGCTTTTGGAGAGCGGAAATCTGGAAGTGAATGACCCTGTCATGGAACGGCATCGCGATATGATATTCATGAACGTGGTCAGCGACGGTGCCTATTACACGCAAGATAACAGCGTTCGGATTTTTATCGAAGGGAACAGCTTGTTTGATGACATGTTCCGGAAAATTGATGAGGCTCGTGAGCATATCCATCTCCTGTATTACACCATTCGCAATGATGAACTGGGGAGCGAATTGATGAATTTGCTCGTCAAAAAAGCCTCGCAAGGCGTGAAAGTCAGACTGCTGTACGATGCAGTAGGATCGGCAGGAATCCCTTCGCGGTTTTTCAAGCCCCTCCTGGCGGCAGGAGGAGAAGCCGTTTCCTTTTTCCCGGCATCGTTTTCCTTCGTGAACTTTCGCGTCAATTTCCGAAATCACAGGAAGTTGACCATCATTGATGGGAAGATTGGCTATATCGGCGGCTTCAACATCGGTGACGAATACGTAGGGAAAAAGAAGCTGGGGTATTGGCGAGACACCCATTTGCGGATGGAAGGAAAAGTGGTCTACATGCTGCAAGCACGCTTTTTCCTCGATTGGAACTTGTCGTCACCAAAGCGTTTAGCGGAATCGCTCACGTTGTTCCCGGAGATGAATGGCTCAGACAAAGGAATTGGCGTCCAGATCGTATCTAGTGGCCCGAATTCGGAGAAACAGCAGATCAAGCACGCTTACTTGAAGATGATTTACAAGGCAAGAAAGAAAATCTACTTGCAGACGCCGTACTTCATTCCGGATGACAGCATGTTGACTGCCCTCAAAATGGCTGTGATGTCTGGCGTAGATGTACGCGTGATGGTTCCAGGAAAGCCGGATCACCTGATGGTCTTTTGGGCTACGTATTCCTATCTGGGGGAACTGCTGAAAAGCGGAGTCCGCTGCTATCTGTACGAAAAAGGATTCATGCATGCCAAAACGATCGTGGTCGACACCCAGATTTCCTCTGTCGGAACCGCGAATATCGATATTCGCAGCTTCAAACTAAACTTTGAAACCAACGCCTACCTATATGATACGAGGATGGCGGAGAAGCTAGAGGAGCTATTTATCACGGATCTCGCTGATTGCCGGGAAATGACGATGGAAGAATACTTGAATCGCCCAATGCGTTCGCGGATTCAAGAATCACTCACGAGACTGCTGTCACCAATCTTATAATGAAAAAAATGGACCCGCTAGCCTGTCGAGATGACATGGCTGGCGGGTCTTTTACGTTCTCGAGGCGCAACTTAGGCAGTACCCAGCTTAACTCCCAGCTCGGCCAAGTATTGGCGATAGGCGATGCTGGCGCGGTCGCATTTCAATGACAGCTCGACTTGCAGGTCGAGAGGGAGATCTTCCGGCTTTTGATTTTCCACGATCGGCTTGTCCTGCGCGAAAATCATGTCCTGGAACTTGTTGATTTCCTCATCAGTCAGATTCGTTTCGTAGTTGAATGTCAAGATGCCATAGGCAACCGACTGGTTCTCATCGAGAGGCATGACTGTCAAAAGAATAGACATTTCGTTGCTGGTTTCCCGGTCGCGCTTGGTGAATTTCACTGTCAACGGACGTAATACCTCGTAGGTGTAATAGACGTGCTTCGCTTGTCCGGTACCGTCTGGGTCTGGCTGGAACACGGCGATTTCATCCGTGCGAATCCCGCCATTTTCATCGCGGTGGACGTGATAGTCTCCGATTTCCATATGCGTAGCCACACCCAGATAGCCTTCGTGTACGACAGCGAGATGACCGACATCGAGGAAGTTTTCCACGACCCGTGGAGGTTTGGCCGCAACGGTTTGCGGACCCCAGATGACATTTCGGTGGCCAGGAGCCGCAAATTCAGGCAAGGAGAAAAAGTCAGGAGCATTGTTGTTTAGATTGACCCAAACAAAGCCATAGCGCTCCGCACAGCCAAAAGGAATGGCGCGAGCTTTACCCGGAATGGCCTGAGTTTCAGGAAGCTGTGGTATTTTCACACAGGCTCCGGACGATTCGTACTCCCATCCGTGGTACGGACAGACGAGCTTGCCGTCTCGTACACAGCCGAGGGACAATGCTGCCCCTCTATGAATACAGAGGTCCTTGAATGAATGAACACCTTGTTCATTTCGAAAGATAACTACCCGTTCTCCCATAATGGTGACCTGATGAGGACGGTCTTGCACATCCATCGAACGGCAGGCAACAATCCACTCATTACGCAGTACGGTATCTTGCACGATCATCTATGAGACACTCCTTCGTGGATAACTTGATAGAGATAGGACTTGGGACACACACTCCACCATTGTAGCGGGTTCAATCTATTTAATCAATTGAAAAACGAACGATAATATGAATGGTATAGATATATGTTAATTTTTGTTGCTAAAAATAAGAATGATAACTTATAATCTGCGTTATAATGTTCGTTATTTGTTATTAAATTTATTCGGGGAGGCCATTCGGAAGTGGAACAACATCGCGAGAGTGCGGGGCTCGTCGTGGGCGTCGATGAAAAGATTAGTATCAGCAAAGCCTTTTTGCTCGGAATGCAACACGTGCTGGCCATGGACTTGTATATTGCTCCTATCATTATTGCTGGCTTGCTGACAATGGACGCATCGAGTACGTCATTTTTTATTCAAATGTGCTTTTTGGCGACCGGGATTGGTACTTTGATCCAGACAGGCTTTGGACTGCGTTTACCAGTTGTACAGGGTCCATCCTACGTACCAATTGGTGCCTTGGCTGCCATTGGCGGCAAGCTCGGATTGAATGCCATGATCGGGAGCTTGATACCAGGTGCTTTGTTGATGGCCTTGATGGGATATCCTTTGAAATGGTTTGCCAAAGCGGTGAGTAAATTTATCCCGCCTCTGGTCGGAGGAACGGTGATTATTATCGTCGGAATCGCCCTGATGCCGATCGGAATGGGCAACATTTACCACGCTCCAGGAGATATTTGGACCAATGTCTTTATCGCGGCCGTATCGGCAGGTGTTCTGGTCACCTGTATGCTGCTCGGAAAGAGAGTAAAAGTGGCGGGGACGTTTTTCCGACTGGTGTCTGTATTGATTGCGATTGCTGTCGGTACGATTACCGCTGCCTATTTCGGAACGGTAGACTTTAATCCGGTGGGACAAGCGAGCTGGCTGTCGTTGCCGAAGTTCTTCCCGTACGGCGCACCTGTTTTTGATCTCAGCGCGGTACTGACCATGCTGTTCGTCTACATGATCATCATGATTGAAACGACAGGAACCTGGTTTGTGGTCTCTACCGTCACAGATAGCGAACTGACAGAAAAGCGTTTGAACCGTGCAGCTGTCGGGGAAGGGCTTGGTTGCTTTATCGGTGCACTGTTTGGTGGTACGCCTACGACCGGGTATTCTTCCAATGCCGGATTGATTGCTGTGACAGGTGTAGGTAGCCGCATGGCGATTATGGCGGGTGGGGTCATTCTGGTGGCACTCGGCTTGGTGCCAAAGCTGTCGACCGCGATCACTTGCATTCCGGAACCAGTCATCAATGGGATTTTTGGGATTGTTTGTGTAGCGATTGTCGCCAATGGTATCAAGGTCATTCAGCATATTTCTATCGATGATCGCAACATGATGGTCATCGGATTGCCGATTCTGTGCACCATTGCGGTAACGGTCTTGCCAAAAGAAGCGTTAAACGGTGTGCCTGATTTCGTGAATTACATTTTGTCCTCGGGAATTACGGTAGGGGCGCTGGCGACCGTCATCCTCAACCTGATCATTCCTGAAGGCAAAGAGAAAAAGCAGGCAGCAACCAATCAGCAAGTTGCCTAAGGAAAACGAAAAACCGCTCCAGATCACGCGTCTGGAGCGGTTTTTTCTCTATTAGGATACGAGTTCAAACGATTCGGTGATCTCAATGCTGTCCTGAACAGATTGAACCATCGGGCAATTTTTACGAGAGGCTTCAATTGCTTTTTTCACTTTCTCTTCGTGCAAATTTTCTCCACTGATGATGAAGTGTAGGTGAATCTTTTCAATCCGATTCGCCTTTTCCTCGTTTCGCACTACCTCAGCTGTTACCTTCATGTCGCTGCAAGGCATTCTCATCTTATCCAGGACTTTGCGCAGAACTCCGCTGCTGCATACGGCGATAGACGATACCATGAGCTGAAAGGGACGAAAGCCGTACTGTTCATCGCCAGACACATGCAGGTCTCCGTAAGACAAATGGGTCACAAATCCGTTTTCCTTGGCTTCAAATTGCATGATGGATAGGCCTCCTCGTAGACGGTTTTCTCCATTATAACCCAAGCGCTATTTCAATAGAGAGTGAATGCAGCGCGGAAGCATGTCCATCAAGGTATCGAAGGCGTAATCCACATCGAGTCGTTCCGTCCACTGATGGGCGTCGCGTCCGACCGGTCCGAGGTTCATGACAGGCACATCAAAGGCTTCCAGCTCTTGAAGCGGAATCGAGTAGCCTTGGTCCCACATCGGCATGTTCGCGACCAGTGGTTGCATGGAAACAGCCGGAAATTGCAAGCCGACATAGCTCAAATCAGAAATGCCGCCAAAGTAGTTCTGATTCACTAGAGTAACTTCGTGCTGTTCCCGCGCGTAGGCTTCCATTTCTGCCGCCGTCCGTTGAATGACCGGGTGATTGCGGGAGCTGACTGCCGGATAGAACGGAGGAGCAAAGAACAGGATGATCATTGGAGACAATTCCTTGCACAGAATCGCCAGCTGATCGACTAGCTCGATCGTCATGTCGCGATCATCCTTTTCACCGCGATTCGCCACGACATCTGCCTGAAGCTGGATCAGTCGATCTTCTCCGTAGGTATTGGTGGCATAAGCGTGCAGCTGCTCGTAGGTCAAGACGTTGATGGACAGCTCGCGAGGCGCGAATGGCGCATTCTCGGCAAACTGAGTGGCATGTCTGACGTAAGTCCGTTTGATCTGCTCGGCTACCTTCTTGGCGGATTGCAATAGTGGCTCTACGACATCTTCCATTCGTTTTTCCAGCAGGAATAGATTGAACAGCGTGACTGCACGGTGTGGGATTTGCACCGAATACTCTTTTTTCAGGTCCTTCTGGATCAGGTTAGTGGGAGGAGGCGATGCTTCTCCCTCGACGATCTCGCAGAAGGAGGTGTTCAGCTCCAGCTCGCAGGTAAGCTGGGAAGCCATGTAGTTCCCGTTTAGACCAGCAAAAGGCTCACCGACGTGCGTTTCCTTCCCGTAGCAGAGGAAGCCAGGAAGTACTTTTCCGATGGATCCTGTGTACAGGTACTTGTTTTGGTCGCCGGGATAACGGGTGAACATCGGCTCTGAGTTCAGGACCGTTTTATAGCTCAGATCAAATTCTTCTGCGAGTGCGAGCAAGGCAGGAACAGCGGCACGCATGCCTACAGAGTTGACTTCCTCGTCTGGCACGGTCAACAAGAGGATATTTCCGTCGAACTCTCCTTCACAAGCACGCTCGATCATCGACATATGGAGGGTGAGCCCACATTTCATGTCCATCGTCCCACGGCCGAATAACCAGTTGCCGGTGTTGAGGTCGTGTTGTACCTCTTTTGGCATGTCCGCTGCATTCGCCTGAAACAGAGGAGTGAGTGTCTGCGGATCGAAAGCATGCGTACGCCAAGCGCCGTAGTCTTCCACATCCACGACATCGAAGTGGCTGACGAGAATGATGGTGTCGCGGACACCCTCTTTTTTGACCAGAGCCGTTACGAAATGGCGTCCATCCCCTGTTGGATTGGCACGCACATGGTCAGGGCGAGCTTGGTAGTATGGCAGGGAGCGCAGTTGCTCCACGACATAACCCGGTAATTGTTTTTCAGCTGGAGAGCCCGTTACGCTCGGAATGCTGACAATATTGCACAGCAGATTGACCAACTGTTCCTTTGTTTGCCACTTGTCCATGAAAAATGCCTCCATTTTCCGTAATGTGAAATGGTTTTCCGTATCGTGGATAAAAAATTAAGGAAGTCCGCCGATTTTTTGGGAGATTTCCTTAGCACCCTGCTTGGCTTTTTCAATCAGGACAGCCAAACGATCCTCGGTAATCCGGTAACTCGGAACACCAATGCTCAAAGCGCCGACTACTTTGTGGTTGTAGCCGATGATAGGTGAAGCGATCGAGGCGGTTCCTTCTGTCTTTTCGCCGTAACTGACCGCATATCCATTTTGTTTGATGACAGGCAAGCGTTCCAGTAGCTCGCGTTGTGCTTCGGGATCAGGGATGAGCTGCGCCGCGATGCTTTTGGCTTCTGCAGGATCCATATTGGCGAGCATGGTTTTGTTCGCAGCACCGATGTGCAATGGAATGCGCTCACCCAAATTGTCAATAATCCGCACGGTCATGGGACCTTCTACCCGTTCGAGGATGATGGCACTCGTGCCGTGTGGAATGCTCAAGTAAACGGTTTCTTTTACCTCGGCAGCCAACAGCTCCATCACCGATCGGGCTACAGCACGCGTATCGATTTTATCCAGGAGTCGCAGTCCGATCTCCATCCAGGTGTAGCCGAGCTTATATTGTTTCGTTTCCGGGATCTGCATGATCAGTCCGTATTGCATCAAGGTGCTGATCAAGCGATGAACCGTACTGAGAGGGAGAGCTGTATGATCCGCAATCTCCGAGATGGACCAATGCGGTTTGCTTTCGTCAGAGACTAGGACGTGAATGATGCTCATCGCCCGGTCAATCGATTGTACCAACGTGTTTCCCCCTATGTTTTGCCGCAAGACCACCAAGTAGGCAGGTGCCTTGTCGAGCTGTTTCTTGTTCCAATCTATCAGAATTTTTTGGACGAATCAATATGGTCTGTGCATATAAAAATACGTTGACAAAAAATTTCAAACTATTTTACATTAAGAGTGTAATTTCGCATTATGGAAACAATTCCACAATGCGGAAAAGTATATGACGGTAAATGAGGTGACCGCATTGGTGAAGTACGGCTGCCAATCTATGTACGGTACGATTGAGAGTATCATGATTAAACACCCAAAAGACGCGTTTATCAGTCAAGACCATTTGAACCTACATTGGCGTGAGTACAATTATGTCACATGCCCTGACTATGACGAGGCGGTCCGGGAGTACGAGCAGTTTGAAGCGATTTTGAAACAGCACGTACCGGACGTCCGTTATTTGCCAGAGGATGAGCGAACAGGAATAGACTCCATCTATGCACACGACTCCGTGAAGATCACCAAAAAGGGAGCGATCTTGCTCCATCCGGGGAAAAAGCTGCGCCAAGGGGAACCGGAGGCTGTCCGTGACTATTTCACGAGCATCGGGATTCCTATTCTCGGTGAAATTCAGGGAGAAGGTCTCGTGGAAGGCGGCGACATCGTCTGGATGGACGAGCGCACGGTTGCTGTGGCGAGAGGGTATCGGACCAATGACGAGGGAATTCGTCAGCTGAGAGAGCTGACTGCTGATGTCGTGGATGAATTCATCGTTGTACCGCTCCCGCATGGCAATGGCCCTGATGAATGCTTGCATCTGATGTCCGTCATCAGCTATGTCGACAAGGATTTGGCTGTAGTGTATTCCAAGCTCATGCCGATCTTTTTCCGGGAATTGCTGATCCAGCGCGGCGTCAAGCTGATCGAGGTACCAGATGACGAATACGACAATCTGGGTTCCAATGTCCTGGCCATTGGACCGCGAAAAGTCGTCGTTCCTGCCGGAAATCCAGTAACCAAGCGTCTGCTGGAGCAAGAAGGCGTAAAAGTGCTCGAGTACAAGGGGACGGAGATTTCCTACAAAGGCACAGGGGGACCTACCTGCCTGACATCGCCGTTGGCAAGAAGATAAGAAACAGAGAGAGAAACCATACACCATTCGGAAAAGAGAAGGGAGCAACAACGACATGAATTTTACTCGTGCGATTGTAAAAAAACCTGGAAAGAGCTACGTGACTGGCTTGACGACTTCTGATCTCGGCACACCAGATTTTGAGCTTGCATTGAAACAACATGAAGCTTATATCGAGGCACTGCAAAAAGCAGGATTGACGGTGACGGTCCTGGAGGCAGACGAGCAGTATCCAGACTCCACTTTCGTAGAGGACTCCGCGGTTCTGACAGAAAAGTGTGCTGTCATCACGAATCCGGGAGCAGCCAGCAGAAATGGGGAAATCGAGCATATGAAACGGGTCATTCCCCAGTTCTATGACACGATCGAATACATTCAGTCACCAGGTTACCTGGATGGCGGCGATGTCATGCAAGTGGACGATCATTTTTACATCGGTCTCTCTACTCGTACGAACCTGGAGGGGGCGGAGCAGCTCAAGAGCATCCTGAGCAAATACGGCTATGGAGCAACGATTGTCCCACTAAAAGAATTTTTCCATTTGAAAACTGGAATCGCTTACTTGGGCAATAACACCTTGGTGTTGGCAGGCGAGTTCATTGGCTCGGAAGACTACAAAAACTACGGGCAGATTGTCGTGAGCAAGGAAGACGAATACTCAGCAAACTGCATTCGCATCAACGATTATGTCATCATTCCAAAAGGGTTTGATACGACCAAACAAAAACTTACGGATGCGGGCTACAGCGTGATTGAGTGTGACATGTCCGAGTTCCGCAAACAAGATGGAGGCTTGAGCTGCCTGTCCCTGCGCTTCTAGGCAGGCAGTTCCTTTACCTCGCAGCTGGAATGGTAATAGCGTAGATGTGAGAGTGTTGTGAAAAGGGAGGGACCATATGAACCTTGGGAATGAGAAGGACAAACATTTGCAGCGTTCGATGAAAAGCCGCCACTTGTTTATGCTGTCGCTGGGTGGCGTCATCGGGACGGGCCTGTTTTTGAATGCTGGCTATACCATCAATCAAGCCGGGCCGGGTGGAGCGATTTTAGCCTATATCATCGGCGGCGTGCTCTTGTATCTGGTCATGACATGTCTCGGCGAGCTGTCCGTCAAAATGCCGGTGACGGGTTCGTTTCAAACGTATGCGACAAAATATATCGGTCCGGCAAGCGGCTTTACTCTCGGGTGGATGTATTGGCTGGGTTCTGCGACGACGGCGGGAGTGGAATTTACCGCTGCGGGTATGGTGATGCAAAGGTGGTTCCCCGATACTCCGGTTTGGATCTGGTGTGCCGTTTTTATCGTGTTGTTGTTCAGCTTTAACGCTCTGACGACAAAAGGGTTTGCTGAGACCGAGTACTGGTTTGCTGGCATCAAGGTGTTAGCCGTTATTTTTTTCATTATCATCGGTGCGGGAGCCATTTTCGGAATTGTCAGTATGGAAGGCGAGCCAGCTCCGTTCTTCTCCAATTTCTCCGCAGACGGAGGGCTGTTCCCGTTTGGCATCAGTATCGTCTTTGTCACCATGATGAATGTCGTATTCTCCTATCAAGGCTCGGAATTAATCGGGATTGCTGCGGGTGAGACCGAGAACCCTCAGAAAAACATTCCGCGTGCCATTCGTAATGTCATTTTCCGCATTCTCATTTTTTACGTGGCATCTGTCACGATTTTGTCCGCGCTCTTTCCGTCCAGTGAATTAGGATTGCTGGAAAGTCCGTTTGTCACGGTATTCGATGCCGTAGGGATTCCGTACGCAGCTGATATCATGAATTTCGTTATCCTGACAGCGCTCTTGTCCGTGGGGAACTCGTGTCTGTACGCCTCGACTCGGTTGCTTTGGGCGTTGTCGCATAGTGGAATGGCGCATCCCGTTTTCGGAAAACTCACGAAACGGAGCGTGCCGCTAAACAGCTTGCTCATGACCTTGGCGTTTTCCCTCTTGTCTCTTTTGACGAGTGTACTGGCAGCCGATACGGTTTACGTGCTGTTGATGTCGGTCTCCGGTATCGCGATTACGTTTTGTTGGATGGGAATCGCCTTATCCCAGTTCAATTTCCGTCGCCAGTATTTGCGTGAAGGCGGTAAGGTGGAAGACTTGCAATTTGCAGCTCCCTTTTATCCGGCCATGCCGATTCTTTGTCTGGCGCTCTGCACGTTCCTCATGGTCTATCCGATCTTTGATGCGACGCAGCGGTTCGGATTGTTTTACGGAATCGGTGCCCTCGTCGTCTTTTATCTGTATTACTACCTGCGCTATGGCCGTCACAAGGACAAGCGTCCCCATGTGCCGACCCAAGGATAAATACCTGGATGGCATGAAAAATGCCCCTGCCCAACGTATCGGGTGGGGGCATTCATCTATTCGGGAGCAGCTTATATACGAGGGGAAATGACGTACCTGTACTTACGGCACCTGCAATCGATTGGGCATTGATATCGCCCAGATTTTCCTGAGAATAGCCATGCTCGTACAAAAGCTGGCCGAGATCTTTCAACTTCGTTCCTGCCCAGTTCTTCCAGAGCTTTGTCTGCTGACTCAGAGTGAGCATAACCCGTCCCCCCTATAGGTGTTCACTTCCTGAACCACTTTTCCACCCGATACGCAGTACAGCCGTGAAAAGCGCTCACATAGCTCTCCGGCTTTGGCGTGGCGAAAAAATATCGGATCACCTAACGCCAGGTCCACAGTCCCCCGATAGCGGATTGGCGTCTGTACTTCACCAGCGCCTTCATTGGGCAAAAGCTTGATCTTTTCCGGTAAATAAGGAATGGGTAGCCTGTCTTTTCCTGCAGAGCCCGAAGCGATGTAGCCGCCACCCGCGCACGTGTAGATGTTTGCGGTAGGCTGTCTGACGATTTCCAGAGCAAAGCCGGCAGCCGGGTGAAACCGGAAGTCCTGATAATAATCGAAAAGGGCAGGGGAGTAAAAGCCCGAACCAGCCGTAACTTCGGTGACAGCCTCTTCTCTTCCGGTCAGGTGAAGACTGCCTGTGCCGCCTCCATTCACGAAACGAGGGGCAATCCCTAAATCTTTGATCGCCCCGACCAGCATGGCCCGGCGTTCAGCAACTTCCTTCACAGAATGCTGCTTTAGCAAGCGAATCACCGTATTCTTGAGGAATTGACGGGGATAACGGTCACCCACACCAGCAATCTGTGCCTCGTATCCCATGATGCCATCGAGATAGAGATGGTCGGATGCGGCTACACGGCGGACAACGTCCATTGCTCCCTCCAATGAACGAATCGAGGAACGCCACACCCCGAAATGAAATCCCCACACATCAGAGGACATATCGGCATCGATGCAGACAGGTAGACGAGCCCCAGCCTGTTTGGCGATCTGTTCCACATGATCAACATGCAAGAGAGAATCGATCATCAGCGTAATTTTACGACCGTTTTTCACTTCGGAAGCGATCGCCATCAGCCAGCTCTTTTCCCAGATGGGGTAGCCCACGAGCAGCTGGTCCAGGTCTTGGGCGCACAAGTGGAGAACCTCCGGACCGGAGTAGCACATAATTCCGGTAAAGCACTCGTCTAGCTGCAAAAGATGCTTGAGAATGGCGACGCTTCGAATCGATTTGCTGGCGATCCGGATTTGCTTCCCATTGCTTTGAAGTCGAATTTGCTGCGCGTTTTCCTCGAGCAGATCGAGATCAACAAAGGCAAATGGCATCGGAATTCCGGCAAAGGCAGACTGATAATAGCGATAATCCCGCATGTACTGGCCTCACCCTTTTTGTATGCTTGATAAAACTATATGTATGTAAATTTTCTACCTATTCCCTCCTTTTCTGAAGTTTCCTGCCGAACGGTGCAAGCAGAATTGTTAGAAAAAACGAACGTTCGGATTTAATGTTCGGTTTTTGGTTATACGGACACCCGTTTTCATTGGTTATCCGTGTAAAATATTTGTAAACACGAATAAATGGGCGAAATAATATTGACATGATTCGCGTTGGTCGCTATTATACATATTGTTGATTGTTACAAAACTGGTTTGATGAATCTTACAATTCGTATATCCTCAGAAATATGGTTTGAGGGTCTCTACAGGGAACCGTAAATTCCCGGCTACGAATGGGGTTGTCTCTGACATACCCTATTCGTCGGCCGGGAATTTTTTGCATGCTCACGAGGGGGAAACGAATATGAAGAAGTACGATGTGATCGTGGTAGGAGCAGGCCCAGCAGGGATTTTCACATGTTATGAGTTGACGCGAACAAGACCAGATGCCAAAGTGCTTTTGATCGACAAAGGACACGACATTTACAGCAGACGCTGCCCGATTTTGGAAGAGAAAATCAAGCTCTGTCCACCGCCAGCAGGGAAAAAGGATTTCGCAGGATGTCTGCCAGCCTGTTCGATCACGAGCGGTTTCGGCGGTGCTGGTGCTTACAGTGACGGGAAATTTAACATTACGACAGAATTTGGCGGTTGGATGACGGATTACCTCAGCCCTTCCACTGTACTCAATCTGATCAAATACGTAGATTCGATCAATCTGGAGCACGGGGCGACAGAAGTGATCACCGACCCGACGACAGAGACGATTAAAAGTATCGAGCAGCGTGGCTATGCAGCGGGACTCAAGCTGCTGCGCGCTCAGGTACGCCACCTGGGAACGGAGCAAAACCTGCAAATTCTGCAATCGATCTTTGAGCATCTCAAGGGCCGAATCGATATGATGTTCAAGACAGAAGTGGAAGACATCATCACGGTCAAGGGGGAGACAGGTCACGAAGTCAAAGGGGTCACGCTGAAAAACGGGGAAGAGTACGAAAGCGATTTTGTTGTGATCGGACCGGGACGGGATGGCTCGGCCTGGCTGACGAGCATCTTGAAAAAACGCCGTTTGAAGATGTACAACAATCAGGTGGATGTAGGGGTGCGCGTCGAGACCTCCGACGTGGTCATGCGTGAAATTAATGAGCATCTGTACGAAGGGAAGTTCATTTTCAACACATCCGTAGGTACTCGTGTCCGCACGTTTTGCAGCAATCCATCCGGGCATGTCGTTGTGGAAAACCACAGTGGGGTCATGGCGGCAAACGGTCATTCGTACAAAGACCCGGCTCTCGGTTCGACCAATACCAACTTTGCTCTTTTGGTCTCCCATACCTTTACAGAACCGTTTGACAAACCAAACGAATATGCGCGGGAGATTTGCAAGCGGGCGAATGATCTTTCCAACGGCGGGGTGATCGTGCAAAAGTTCGGCGATATTCTGCGCGGCCGTCGTTCCACCGACTCGCGTATTCGGGAAGGATTCCTGGAACCGACGCTGAAGGAAGCTGTACCTGGTGACCTCGGACTGGTGTTGCCGTATAACACCATGAAAAGCCTGGTAGAAATGGTAGAGGCACTGGACAAGGTGACACCAGGTATCGCGTCCGAGCACACCCTGTTTTACGGTGTCGAAGCCAAGTTTTACTCTGCTCGTCCGAAACTGACGGAGGAATTCGAGACGGAAATCAAAGGTCTGTTCTGCGGCGGCGATGGCGCGGGTATTACTCGCGGGCTGGCACAAGCGGGAGCGGCAGGCGTTTGGATGGCTCGCAATATGGTCAAACGATTTCAATAAGTAGCAGCAAATAGAAAGAGGCTTCCCCTCCTGACAAAGAATCATTCAGGAAGGGGAGCCTTGTTTTTGTTCGTGAGAGGTTACCCGTACTTCTAAGCCTGTACGCCGTTTAGATTGTCATTCATTTTCTTCAGTACGCGGTTAAAGGTAGCTAAATCTTCTTCAGAAATGTCGCGCAAGGCTGCATTTTCCAAATGGACAGCGGCCTCCAGCCATTCCGGGAATTTTTCAACGGCTTGCGGTGAAAGCGACACATAACGCTCTCGTTTATCTTCCCCTTCTGCGCGGATGACCCAACCCATTTCTTCTAACCGGGTCAACGTCCGGGTGATCGTTGGGGCTTCCACGTTCAGATAGTTGCTGATTTGTACTTGCGTCAACGTACTGCGGTAGTGCAGGCACATGAGAATTCCCCATTGGGAGCTGTACAGCCCCATCGGAGAGAGTACCTCATTTAGTTTTTTACTGAAGACTCTGGCAGTTTGGCTGATTTTATGTCCGTAATATTGCATGAGTATCCTTCCTCCATGAAAACGAGTCCGATATTCCATACACTTGCTTGCTTAAGTAAATATGTACAAATTACATACTAACAGGTTCAAACATATAAGTAAACACTTATTTGTATATAAAGAATAAGCATATGGCTTGTTACGGCAAATAAGCTGATGCCTGGTTACGAGCGCATCAGCCTGTCTTTTGCCGCGAATCGCTTTTGGTTTTATTCAGCGGACAGGATACTGAGCGGCCCCGCTTCATTAATGATAGACTCCAAGTCGTACACAGAAATCGGAAACATGGGAAACCCGACATAATAAGGAGTGATTTCATAGAGCTGAAAATAGATGACCAGTATTTTGTCTGCGAGATAGAAGTCTTGGTCAGGCTTGATCGTTGTGAAATTGCCCAGCGTCGGGATTTGTCTTTGCTTGATCTGTACTTTGATCATGTCAGACAAGACCTTGATGTAATCACTTCCCGGTTTGAACAGCTCTCGCAAGGAAAAGATTTTCCCTGTGTCCACGTCTGCCGAGACAGATCCGAGGAAGGTCATCCCATGGGCCATTTGTGGCGTGTAGGCGTAGTTATTGAGAGTGGCGCTAAAAATGCCGCGTTGATTGTTTTTGATCTCATAGCTGCCTTGCATTTGGGTATTTCCTTGGACCTGGACTCTTTGCTGCTCGTGAATCAGTCCTTGGACAGTTTGAAGCAGGGAGCGATTGATTTGCTGTTCAGCCTGCTGATTGGAAAGCCCGGACAGCTGTGGATAGTAGATGGTGGTGGAAGGATTCTTGATCGTACGCGTCATGACGGTGACGGGCAAACGGTTTAATTCCACTTTTTTTAGTCCTTTCCTTTATATATAGGTATCTGTCGTATCAGCCTATTCGGATATGGGCGAAGAGGTTTCTACCGTTCGCATTTTTTTCACATATACAGGGACATTTCTCCATCTATAATGGTAAAAGAATCCGATATACCAATAGAAAGGTAAGGAGGGGGACATTCATGATTCAGCTTGTGCGCAACACCTTGACCAACAAGGAAGGCTTTATGATCTTTGTTTTATGGAATCATTTATGGATGGCCGGACTGATTGCTTTCCAGGAAAATGTGAACTTCTGGTTAGTCAGTTCGTTAGGATTGCTGGTGACCCTGATCGTATCACCGTATTATTTCATTCGCAGGAACAGCTCTCTGATTCGTTATCTCGTCGCCATTGGACTCATGTTTTTTGCCATTTCATTCGATCATTTTAGTTCAGAACAGGAAGTAGCTTTTCTCGCCTTTATCGTAATGGGTTTTCTGGCAGCTTATTTGGACTGGAAGCTGGTCGTGTTTGCAGGTATTTCGCAGATCATTGCCACTCTGGTAGGCTTCTACACCGGAACCTATCAGATCTTTACCGGCGAGTATACCGAAATCAATCTCGCTGTGCGGATCGTAGCCATTTTAATGATGATGGCGGCGGTAACGTATCTTTGCCTGGCTGGACAAGCATCGCTCAGCAAAGCCAACACGGCAAGACGAGAGGCAGAGGAAAAAGAACAGCGCTTGAAGGAAATGCTGGAGCACATCCAGATGATGACCGAGCAGCTGGATCGCACGACCGAGCATGTGCATGAACATGCAGAAGGAACCAAGCGCAATACCGACGACATGATGATCGCCTTCAAGGAAGTCGCGACAGGCATGGAGTCTCAGGCGAATTCTACGGTGAAGATCGAGGAGGAAGTACAGTCCATCGATCAGGAAATTGTCGCCGTTACCACGCAAACCAATGCGATGAAGAGTGAATCCGACCAGAGTAATATGCGATTGGTAGAGAGCATCGGGATGATGAGTGAACTCTCTCAGCAAATGGAGCAAATCGTTCAAGCCGTCAATATTGCGGCCTCGACAATTCACCAGCTCAATCGCCAAGCCAATCGGGTCGAAGAAATAGTGGGAGCCATCAATCAGATTGCCACGCAGACCAATCTGTTGGCGTTGAATGCTGCCATCGAGTCGGCTCGGGCAGGAGAGCACGGACGAGGGTTCGCCGTCGTAGCCGATGAAGTGCGCAAGCTGGCCGAACAAAGCGCCACTGCGACTCAGGAAATCACGGAAATATTGAAATCTCTTCATCAGGAAAGCGAAAATGCCGTCCAGCATATCAGCAATGGAGAATCGTCGGTAGCCAAGGGACAAGAGCTGGCTGTGAAAACAGTGGCAT
>JARDZO010000061.1 GCA_029240815.1 Brevibacillus sp. | reverse complement strand
CTACTGGTCTGGAATGCATGACCCGAAATCTCCTAGCTCATCACGGCTGGTCAGGCTTAATGATCGAAGCAGACCCCCATCATTTTCAGCAGTTGGCGATGAATTATGCGCAAGTTCCGGGACTTTCCCTTCGCCATGTACGCGTCACGAAGGAGAACATCGCTTCCATTTTCCGCACGAATCAAATTCCTGTGGAGTTTGATTTCCTCTCCATTGACATCGACGGAATTGATTATTGGGTATGGCAAGCCTTATCGGAATGGAAGCCACGAGTCGTCGTGATCGAATACAATGCTGCTTTTCCGCCCCCGCAAAAAATGGTAGTTGTGTACGATCCGAACTTTTCTTGGGACGGTACTACACACTATGGGGCAAGTCTGACTTCTTTGGCTGGGCTAGGCAAGCAGCTCGGGTATGCCCTGATCGGGACGGATACACGAGGGGTCAACGCCTTCTTTATCCGTCATAATCTGCTGAATGCAAGCAGGTTTGAGGAATTAACGCCGGAGCACGCTTATCATCCACCCTCTTATGGACCCGTCGAGGGAGGGCACCCTCGACGGAGCGGTCCTCATTTGCAAATCTAGTTCATGTGAGTCCGAGTTGACGGACGACAGACTCTCTCAGCAAGGAAAGCCTTTGCTCACTGGCTGCGAGAGAATCTCCCTTTACGCCCAGGTAAAGCTTGATTTTGGGCTCGGTTCCCGAAGGACGGATGCAAAACCAGGAGCCATCGTCCAGAACGTACTTGATTGCATCGGATGAGGGCAGCATCAGTGGTGTCAGCGCACCGCTGATGCTATCTACACGTGTCTGTTGCCAATAATCTTCTATTGCCATGATGGTTCCAGAGGGAAGCTGCTTGATGGGATGGCTGCGAAGGTCGGACATGATTGCCGACATCTTTTCCATCCCGTCTTTGCCTTTCAGCGTCACGGAATACAGGCCCTCCTGATAAAAGCCAAAGCGAGACCAGATATTCGTCAGCGCGTCAAGCAAACTTCTGCCGCATGCCTTATGGTAGGCACACAGATCAGCCAGGAGCAGCGCTGCTTGCACCGCATCCTTATCGCGGACAAAATCGCCGATCAAAAACCCGTAGCTCTCTTCGTACCCAAATTGAAAGACGTATTCGCCTGTCTTTTCATACTCCGTCATTTTTTCCCCGATGTATTTAAAGCCGGTCAGCGTGTCTTCCGTAGCAATGCCGTAATGAGTAGCAATGGCTCTGCCCAATTCCGACGTCACGATGGTTTTCATGACGATTCCATTTGCAGGAAGTGTTCCTCTGGATTGTTTTTGGAAAAGCAGATCATCGAGCAAAAGCGCCCCTACCTGGTTGCCGGTTAATGCCACGTACTCTCCGGAATGATCTTTCACCACGACACCGAGACGGTCACCATCGGGATCCGTTCCCATGATCAAATCCGCATCCTGCTCCGTTGCATAGGGGATGGAGTGCGCAAACGCTGCAGGCTCCTCGGGATTGGGAGAGTCGACCGTAGGAAAGTCGGGATCGGGTAATGCCTGTTCTGAAACGAGTGTCACGTGTGAATAGCCGAAGGACTCAAGGCCTTTTGTGATCGCCTCGCCTGTCGTGCCGTGTAGAGGGGTAAAGACGATCCGGACATTGTCTCTGGTAGTTTCGGTCATGTCGTGGTGAATACGAAGCTCATGCGCCTTTTCCAAATAAGCTAGCAGGAGGTCGTCACCGATCAGTTGGAGTGTGCCGTTTGTCTGCAGTTCCTGTGCATCTGCGGTTTGGATCTGCAATTCGTCTCCTGCCTGGTTGATAGCTTGCAGCAGTCGCTTTGCGGACGGTGGTGTGATTTGTCCTCCATCAGCACCATAGACTTTGTAGCCGTTGTATTCGGGAGGGTTGTGGCTCGCGGTGATCACGATGCCAGCAAAAGCTCCGAGCCTTCGAACGGCATAAGAGAGCAGTGGGGTGGGAAAGAGACGGTCAAACAGATAGACGCGGATGCCGTGTTTCCCGAGAACGGATGCTGCTTCTCTTGCAAACTCGGGCGATTTGTGGCGCGAGTCGTACGCGATGGCAACCCCCGCAACCTTGGCCTGATCTCCATGCTCGGATACGAAAAAGGCGAGGCCCTCTGTTGCTTTTCGTACCGTATACACGTTCATCCGGTTGATCCCGGGTCCCAGCTCACCACGCATTCCTCCCGTTCCAAATTCGATGGTCTTGTAAAAGTGATCCTCTAGTGCCTGCTCGTCGTCTTCGAGCAAGTCGAGCTGTTTACGCAGTTCATGGTCTAGATCGGGACAGTTCCGCCATTTGGCATACGCCTTTTTCCAATCGTTCATCTCAAATCTCCCTTCGATCGAAAAGGGTATCATCATGCTGTCAAACCTACTGTTACCTTATTGACGACGAAAAGGATTCGTGCGTTGGATAGGGGAACCATCTTCTGCACCTGAAAATATAAAGAGGAGAGAATACTTTTTGATGCCTCTTAAGGTGGTGGCTAGGTCGTGAAGACAGCTTTCCTGACGGGAATCACCGGTCAAGATGGTGCTTATCTGGCGAAGTTTTTGCTGGAAAAGGGTTATCGGGTGGTGGGGCTTGTTCCTCGCCGCAGCACGGTAGACAGATGGCGGTTGGATTACCTGAACATTGCGGAGGACGTGGAATACAAGGACGGGGACTTGCTCGACCTATCGTCCTTGATTCGTGCGATCAAGGAGAGTAAACCGGAGGAAGTCTATCATCTGGGGGCGCAAAGCTTTGTCGGTTCATCGTGGGAGCAGCCGATCCTGACGGCACAGGTGACTGGGATGGGCGTCCTGCATGTTCTGGAGGCGATCCGCGAGACCGATCCTTCGATCAAGATGTATCAGGCTTCCTCCAGTGAGCTGTACGGCCTGATACAGGAGCCGCGGCAGTCCGAGGAGACGCCCTTTTATCCGCGGAGTCCGTACGCCGTATCCAAATTGTTTGGATACTGGATGACGAAAAACTACAGGGAGAGCTTTCAGATGTACAGCTGCAACGGCATTCTGTTCAATCATGAATCTCCTCTGCGCGGGCTCGAATTCGTCACTCGGAAAGTAACACACGCTGTCGCCAGGATCGCGACCAATCTGCAAAAGGAGTTGAGACTGGGCAACATTCGGGCGAAGCGTGACTGGGGCTTTGCGGGGGATTATGTCGAAGCGATGTGGCTGATGCTGCAGCAGTCAAAACCGGACGATTTTGTCATCGCTACAGGCAAAACCTCGACGGTAGAGGAAATGTGCAAAATCGCTTTTGACTATGTCGGCCTCAATTATCAGGATTACGTGGTGATCGATCCTGAGTTTTATCGGCCCGCCGAAGTGGACATCCTGCTGGGCAATCCAGAAAAGGCGAAGCAGGAGCTGGGCTGGACTCCGAAGACCAAGCTAGAGCAGCTCATTCACATGATGGTCGAAGCAGATTTGCAGCGAGTGGCAAAGACTCCGTAATGACGAAGACGAAAAAACGAGGCTGCCTGAGAGCAACCTCGTTTTTCATGTACATAAGATCAAGGTCCTAAAAAGCTGCTTTTCCCGCGAACCACGCAATCATGCGCTTGTTGATTTCTTCTTCGGAGAGATCCTCAAATAATCTGGCGTTTACGATCATATCGTACAGGCGTTCCATTGGTTCCCGGCCATCTGCCTTTTTGGCTTTGGCATCGTTTTTCAGGAGCTCCCACGTGTGTACGATAAAGTCTCGACGGTCGACTTCTTGCTTGTGAAAGAAGAATTCGATTCGCTCGACATGATCGAGGAAATCACTGCCGAAACGCTCTTCTGCTTTTCCTCGCAGCAGCGCTATTTCAGCTTCGTACATGGGGCGTTCATTGCCTTTTTCCTTGGATATCCACGGGGTTTCCAGTATGAGCGGCAGGTGACGAATCTTTTCGTGTTCTACAATGTATTTCATTGCGTCAAAACCGATTAGCCCAGCTCCCACAGGTGCATGACGGTCTTTGCCTGCCCCGCGGAAGTTTTTGCTGTCATTCAAGTGGACGACCGAGAGTCGATCCAGACCGATCACCCGGTCAAATTGGTCGAGTACTCCATCGAAATCGTTGACGACATCATAGCCGGCATCGTGAATATGGCAGGTGTCCATACATACTTTGAGTCTCTGGTTGTCCTCTACTTTTTCCATGATCGCTGCCAGCTCTTCAAAGCTGCGGCCGATTTCTGTCCCTTTACCGGCCATCGTTTCCAGGGCAATGTTGACATCTGTATCCTTGATCCCACTGAGTACTTCATTCAAGCCTTCTGCGATGCGCGCGATGCCGAATTCTGCATCTTTATCTGTGAAGGCACCCGGGTGGAGTACGATGTTCTTTACTCCCAGATAGTTCGTCCGGCGAATTTCCTCCTGCAAGAAATTGACTGCGAGCTCGTAGGTGTCATCCTTGTAGGAGCCCAGATTCACGATGTACGGTGCGTGGACGACGATTTCATCCATGCCGTGCTTGTCCATCACGGTTTTGCCTTCCTCGATGAACTGATCTTCAATGGGCTTGCGCCGCGTATTTTGCGGGGCTCCTGTATAAACCATGAACGTGCTCGAGCCGTAAGCGACAGCTTCTTCCGCTGCATTCAGCAGTCCTTTGCCAGAGAACGATACGTGCGATCCGATCTTTACCATCCAGCAATCATTCCTCTCTTTTCTGGTAGGGCGAAAAGCTAAATATTGTCTCCTAAATAAAATAGCGTAAGATTCCCAATTAGTCCATCAGGAAGGCATTCGCGGACATGCCTGCACAGCTTCGATATCTTGCTAACCTATTCGAGAATGAGTACAGAACGCCTTTGGAGGGGGTATACTGACGGTGGAGGTGAAGTGGAAATGGAAACAGCAGGCTCCAATCAAGAACAGCTGACGGATGAAAAATGGCAGGCGATTATCCGCAATGATGCTTCGTATGATGCGAGCTTCTTCTACGCGGTTAAGACTACTCGAATATTTTGCAGGCCGTCTTGCAAATCGAAAGCACCGAATAAGGAAAATGTGCGTATATTCTCCAATGCGCAGCAAGCTCTTACCGCCAAATTTCGTCCATGTAAACGATGCAAGCCGACAGGGCAACGCTTGCCTGACCGGGAGTGGGTGGAACAAATCACCCAGTACATCGACGAGCATTTCCGGGAAAGGCTGACGCTCGAGAGCTTGGCAGATGAATGCCACGGCAGTCCGTACCATTTGCATCGCACCTTCAAACGGATCATGGGTGTCACTCCAGTGGAGTACGTGCAGCAAACGAGGATCCAAGCAGCGCAGGAGCTGCTCGTTCATTCAGACCATTCGATTGCAGAAATTGCCTCGTCGGTAGGCATGCAAAACACGCCTTATTTCATGACTCTATTCAAAAAAATGACAGGGCGTACCCCTACAGAGTATCGCCAATTTACTCATAATCTACCGTCTGCGGAGGTGTTTGTTCATGAAAAATGAAAAGAAAACAGAATTATATTGGACATGGCTGAGCTATGAAGGCTGGAGTCTGTACCTGGCAGCGACCTCGCGTGGCCTATGCTTCGTCGGATCCCAGGATAGGCCGTGGGACGAACTGGCTCATTGGGCCAGACAGCGGTTCCCTGGCAGCACGCTGGTACGGGACGATGAGAGGCTGCAGACGTATGTTGCGTCGCTGATTGAATACCTTCGCGGGGAGAAAGATAGCTTTGCCCTTCCTCTCGATATTCAGGGTACACCTTTTCAGCTCGCTGTCTGGGAAGCTCTTTGCCAGATTCCCTTTGGGCAGACGCGGACTTACTCCGAAATCGCAACGCAGATTCAAAGGCCTGCAGCAGTTCGTGCGGTCGGAGCAGCGATCGGAGCCAATCCCGTATTGATTGCAGTGCCGTGCCATCGGGTGATTGGAAAAAATGGTGCGCTGACTGGCTATCGAGGCGGGATGGAAATGAAAGAAGTCCTGCTGCAGATCGAACAGGTAGAGACGCCTGCCCAGAGGGGGCCGTTGCGTGCCTGAGTGTATGATGGATCGAATAGCCGCACTCGACTGGGAAAATCTGCAGCAAATGCTGGACGAACAAGGGTATGCAGTACTGCCGCCCTTGCTAGACGCCGAGGAATGCCGGAAAATGATAGAGACGTATGAACAGCCGTCTCTTTTTCGCAACACGATCAATATGGCCAGATATCGCTTCGGAATTGGAGAATATCAATACTACCAGGCGCCTTTGCCGGGGGTGCTGCAGGAGCTGCGCGAAGGATTCTATCCACAACTGGCCACAGCGGCGAATCGTTGGCTGGATCAGCTCGGCCGGGATGCCATTTATCCTTCTTCCCTGTCTGAATTTCTCGATCATTGCCATCAGCACGGACAATCACGTCCGACCCCGCTGATCTTAAAGTACGAAGCTGGTGGTTACAACTGTCTTCACCAGGATTTGTACGGCGACGTGTTCTTCCCGTTTCAGGTCGTATTCGTTTTAAACCAAAAAGAAAAGGATTATACAGGAGGAGAGTTCTTGCTCATGGAGCAAAGGCCGCGTGCGCAGAGCAGAGGTCATGCCCTGGCGCTCGAACAGGGAGCGGGGCTGATCTTCCCTACCCAACACAGACCGGTGGCAGGTACGCGCGGATATTACAAGACCACACTTCGCCACGGAGTAAGCACGATCACATCTGGGACAAGGTATAGTCTCGGGATCATTTTTCATGATGCGAAATAAGTGAGCAGGCGCGTGCAGAGAGGAACGTTTTGACATGAACATGGAGATTCGAGAAAAGTACCCGAAGACCTTGCTGAATAAAGGAACTGGATTTCTGACGGATTACAGTCATTCATTGAATCCTTACACAGGTTGTTCCTTTGGCTGCTCATACTGTTATGTCCGCCAGATGCCGGTTTCTCTTTTCCGAAAGGACGAGTGGGGGACGTGGGTGGATGTCAAGAAAGAAGCGGCAAGTCTCTTGCACAAGGAACTGTCCCGTGCCAAAGCAAAAGGGAAAGTCACTCTCTTCATGTCATCGAGCACAGACCCGTACCAACCTATTGAATACCAGGAACGAGTGACGAGATCGCTGCTCGAAGTCATGGTCGAGGAGCCTCCTGATTTTTTGTTCGTGCAGACGCGCAGCCCTCTCGTCACCCGCGATATAGATTTACTGCTGCGACTGGGAGAGCGCGTCCGGGTCAGCATGACGGTAGAGACGGACCGCGAAGACATTCGCAAAGCGTTTTCACCACAGGCACCCCCGATTCAGGCAAGGTTCAAGGCGCTCGCACAGCTGAAAGAGGCCGGTGTGCCCGCACAAGCGACGATCGCCCCATTACTACCCAGCAGTGAAGCATTCCCGGAATTGCTGGCGCCGCTCGTCAATCGTGTCTGCGTGGACGATTATTTTATGGGCGATGGCAGCGGAGGCAAACGAACCCGCAGCCTAGGTATCTACAAACAGTACGAGGCGTTGGGGCTGGAGGAATGGTATCATCCTGCAGCATACGAAATCGTCTACGAGCGATTGAGACGTGTGTTTCCAGACGATCAGCTCTATTTGAGCCAAAAAGGGTTTGCCCCTTAAATGAATAACCCCTTGTGCCATTTGAAAAGAGGCACCCTATTTCCCGAAAGAGTGGGAGAGTGGGGTGCTTTTTTGTGCGGAAAACGAAATGTCACCCTGTTGTTGAGTGGAATGAGCCTATTATCTGTAATAGGTTAGCCTGTTTCGGTTACGGTGCAAGGAACTGGCTGTCTCTTTTCTCTGGGAAACAGCGGAGAAATCGAGAATGTCTGCGACTTTTCTTGTTTGGCATGCTATTTGCTTAGTAAGAAAAGTACAAACATTCAAACTTTCGCAGTCAAAGGAGACTTGTTATGAACGTGGTAGCCAACGTATACCGGGGAGAGATGGTGGAAAGCTCCCATATCGGCCATATCGCTGTCGTCCATCCTGATGGAACTTTACTTTATTCTTTTGGCGATCCGCATCGACTCACGTACGCCCGATCCAGTATGAAACCATTGCAGGCGATCCCGATCGTGGAGACGGGGACAGCGGATCGATTCCAGCTGGAGCCTGCCGATTTATCTCTTTGCTGCGCTTCACACAGTGGAGAGCAGCGCCATCGATCGCGGGCCATGAGAATACTCGAACGCGCCGGACAACCGGAAGCCATGCTGCAATGCGGAACGCACGTGCCGCGTGACGAAGAGAGCTACAAACAGCTGATCCGCGAAGGAAAACCACTCACGCCCGTTTTTAGCAATTGCTCTGGCAAGCATTCCGGAATGATCGCCACAGCCACTCACATGGGAGAGGAGGTCACTACTTATCATTTGCCCGACCATCCTGTGCAACAGCGGATTCTCGAGGTAGTGGAAGACATCGCGGGGTACCCCAAAGAGAAGATCTACATGGGGACAGATGGTTGTGGAGTGCCCGTACATCAATTACCGCTTGCCCATTACGCTTGGGCTTTTGCCAAGCTGGCGAAACCTGAAGTCGTCGACAACCCTGTCCGCCAAAAAGCGATTCAGCGAATTACCGATGCCATGACAGCTCATCCCGAAATGGTAGGTGGCAACAACCGTTACTGTACGGATCTGATGACCGCATTCCGCGGAAGGATCGTCGGAAAAGCTGGAGCGGAGTCCGTCTATTGCCTGGGGGATCGAAAAACGGGTCTGGGCATCGCGGTGAAAATCGAGGATGGGGGCGCCCGGGCGATCAATCCTGTCGTAAACGAAGTGCTCCGCCAACTGGGAATTGGAACGGATGGGCCCCTCGAAGAACTCGCTGCCTACGCCAATCCAGCGATTACAAACATGAGTGGTGCGACGGTCGGCCGCATCGAGACCGTGTTTACGCTCGCGCCAGTCAATCATTCTCTACGTGCATAAGTGGCGCCTATACTCGGGGGCTGTTTATCTAAATACATTCTGTAAGAAAGAAAAAGGGGGTCTTACGTAATGAAAGGGCAAAAAGGATGGAAGGTTCTCAGCACAGCCGCTCTTCTGGCTGTACTCGCTATTACCGGTTGCAGCCAATCAGCTGCACCGTCCCAGCAAGGAACGGGTACAGGCTCTACAGCTGGCCAACCCGCACAAGATTCGGGCGGACAAGCTGACATGACGGCCAAGCTTCGACTCAATCTGAAAACAGAGCCGCCTTCACTCGATCCTCCTAAAGGCTTCGATAGCACTTCCAACGAGGTGCTGAATGCCACGATGGAGGGCTTGGTCCGACTGGATAAGGATCACAAGCCACAACCAGCGATGGCGGAAAAATGGACAGTTAGCGAAGATGGAAAGATCTATACCTTTACGCTTCGTGATAGCAAATGGTCCAATGGAGACCCGGTGACAGCCCAAGATTTCGAGTTTGCCTTTAAACGAATTCTCGACCCTAATAATGCGTTCCCTTCTGCTTTCCTAGCGTACTACATCGATGGCGGTGAAGCGTTCAATAAAGGCGAGGGGAATGCGGACGGTGTAAAGGTGAAAGCGGTAGACGACAAGACGTTTGAGGTTCACCTCAAAGCACCGGCCGCCTACTTCTTGCACATCATCACACAGCCGACCTTCTTCCCTGTCAACAAAAAAGTAGTGGAAGGCAACCCGAAATGGGCAGAAAACGCCTCCAGCCTCGTGACGAATGGACCGTTCAAAATGGAGGATTGGGTACATGACCAATCCGTGAAAGTAGTGAAAAACGACGGGTACTGGGATAAGGATTCCGTCAAGTTCGCGGGTATCGATTGGGTCATGGTCAACGACGAAAATACCCAATATCAAATGTACAAGACGGGTCAGCTGGACATGGTGCAGACCGTTCCCATCGATATGAAAAAGGATTTGATTGATTCCGGGGAAGCCAAGGTAGAGCCGGAAGCGTCAATCTACTACTATCGCATGAACACCACGATGCCACCGTTTACCAACGCGAATGTGCGCAAGGCTTTTGCGCTTGCCATCGACCGCAAGACGTTAATCGACAACGTCGTGCAAGGAAAGCAACCAGCTGCGCTCGCACACGTGCCATTGGGCTTCCCAGAGCCTGAAGGAGGAGACTTCCGTGAAAAAGGTGGGGACTTCTTCAAGGATAATGATATTGAACAGGCGAAAGCTTTGTTGAAGAAGGGAATGGAAGAAGAGGGCTGGACTACGCTGCCTCCAGTCACGATGACCTTCAATACGAGCGATACGCATAAAGCCATTGCGCAAGTTCTGCAAGAAATGTACAAGAAAAGCCTCGGTGTGGACGTGAAGCTGGAGAACAAAGAATGGAACGTGTTCCTGGCTGATCAGCGTGCACGCAAGCTGCAATTCTCCCGTTCCACGATCCCAGCCGACTACGGCGATCCAGTCAACTACCTGGAGCTGTTCGTGACAGATCATCCGGGGAACCGCATCAACTACAGCAACAAAGACTACGATGCGATCGTGGAAAAAATTCGCAATACGGCCAATGAGACTGAACGCTTCAAGCTGATGCACGACGCGGAGAAAATCTTTATGGATGACATGCCGCTTGTACCGATCTATTTTGGAACTAAAGTGTACATGGATCAGTCTACTATTAAAGGAATCATCCGCCATCCGGTAGGAACCCTCGATTACAAATGGGTGGAAATCGGGAAAAAGTAGGTAAAAAGGAAGACAAGGGCTGCCTGAGAAGAGCTCTTGTCTTCCCTTTCCATCATGCTTCTTTCCCTTTTTGGCACGACGATCACCTAAGAAGAGTATGGAGAGAATGCTATGGAGAAAAGAACAGTCACGTTCGTAGCCAAAATGGATGAGTTTTTGCAATCCGTTGTCAGCCAATGCCACGAGCTGGGAATCTCGGAGGATATTCACATTGAGGCCATTCGAGTCGATCAGCTTCCGTTTCGTCCCATTACTCCGGGGGCGCTGGTCGTACTTTCGACGAAAAGCATCGTGGCACAAGTAGAGTCTTATTTGCCTCAAGGGTCCAAGCTGATTGTCGCCAAACGAATGCTTCCCTATCACAATCTGCGAGAGATGCTGGAGATTCCAAAAGGGGTCAAAGTGCTGTTGGTGAGTGATACACCGGAAACAGCTCAGGAAAACGTAGAGCTTCTGCGTGCATCTGGCATGGACTTCGAGGTGTATCCGTACTCTCCAGGTGCAGACTATCCGCCAGACGTCGAGATTGCCGTGACACCAGGGGAAGCCGAGCACGTTCCCGCTCATATCCGAAAAGTCGTAGACATCGGATTTCGCGTAATCGACCTGTCTACGCTGCTTGCGATCTATGCTCATTTCAACAGCGACAATTTTCAAAAGGTGACGGCGAGAGCCATGCAGTCGTTGGTCTACATCACCAAGGAATTGAACAAGGAAATTCAGCACGCACACCTCTTGAGCAAATATTTGGAGGCAATTGTAAACCGCATCGAGGATGCCGTCCTCGCCTTTGATGAAAGCGAGATCGTCCGGTTTGTGAATCAAAAGGCAGTGGATTCTCTCAATCTGCACGGGATCCAAGTGGTAGGGGAAAAGTCAGCGGAGTGCCTGCCGCAGGACTTCTATGAATCCATCCGGCAATGTGAGGAAAACGAGGATGTATTGATAGATTGGGCGAACAAGACCTACTTTTTTCGCAAGATGCACATTGTGATGGAAGGAAGCTTTCTTGGCAGCCTGATCCTGTTTCGCAAGGCGGCTGATATTGAAAAACTGGAACACGACTACCGGATTCGTCTTTACAGCAAAGGTCTCGTAGCCAAATACCAGTTTGACGACATCTACGGAGAGAGCGCCACGTTTCAGCAAGTGATTCAGATCGCGCGCAAGATTGCCCGGAGCAATTCCACAGTCTTGCTGCTAGGGGAAACGGGGACAGGCAAGGAATTGCTCGCCCAGGCTATCCACAATGCTTCGCCGCGCCGCAGAGAACCGTTTGTGGGTGTCAATTTCGCAGCCATTTCCGAGTCTTTGCTGGAAAGCGAGCTGTTCGGGTACGAGGAAGGTGCCTTTACCGGGGCGCGAAAAGGTGGTCATATCGGCTGGTTCGAGCTAGCCCACAAGGGGACGATTTTCCTCGATGAAATCGGGGATGCCAGCGGCGCCATTCAAAACAGACTCTTGCGCGTGTTACAGGAGCGCCAAATCATGCGGGTCGGAGGCAACAAGGTGATTCCCACGGACATTCGCGTCATCGCGGCGACCAACCAGGACTTGCAGCGAATGGTGCAGGAGGGAACCTTCCGTGCTGATCTATACTACCGTTTGAACATCCTCCCGATTCATTTGCCGCCGTTGCGAAAACGCCCGGAGGACATCCCGTGGCTGGTCGACCATTTCGTGAAAAAGTACTCCTTTGATTTGCGTCGTCCTCCTTTCACGCTGTCCAACGAAGCGATGAAAGCCCTGCTCGAATACGATTGGCCAGGAAATATTCGCGAGCTGGAAAACGTCGTGGAGTATTTGGCGCACATCGTAGACGATGAGGCGTACGCCTTTCATCTTCCCTTTCTGCGTGAAGTTTCACACGACCCTTTGACGGCAGCTGTGATGGATCAGGAGTGCGAAGGGATGATTTCCGAATATGCAAAGCGCGGGTTTCTGGAGGAAATGACAGCCATTTTGCACCAGCTCCAACAAGGGGGACAAGGGCGGTACAATCTCGTAGAGCAGCTACAGGAACAAGGTCTGCAAGTTTCTTCGCAGCAGCTTCGCTATCGTTTGAAATTGCTCCAGCAGGACGAGCTGATTCACGTTGGCAAAGGAAGACAAGGCAGCCAGATTTCCTCCAAAGGGGAATCGTTCCTCGCCTTTTTGCAATCGAAGAAATGATGAGAGGAGGGTGTGCATGAGTGAGTACTGGAAGCAACAGGCGCTCTCACGACGAGATAGGTTCGTGGGAGAGCTGCTATCGTTTTTGTCCATCAACAGCATCGAGGACATGAGCACCGCGACGGAGGGCAAGCCTTTTGGCGAGGGAGTCGCACAGGCACTGGAATATTTGCTTGCGCGGGGAGAGTCAGACGGCTTTCGTACGAAAAATGTGGACGGCTTCGCAGGGGTGATTGAATTCGGAGAGGGAGAAGAAGAGATCGGCGTGCTGGTCCACATCGATGTCGTCACAGTGGGAGATGGCTGGACGACTCCTCCCTTTAAACCGGATATCCGTGATGGCAAGATCTATGCCCGCGGCGCAATTGACGACAAAGGACCTGCGCTGGCAGCCTACTACGCCTTGAAGATGGTAAAGGACGCTGGACTGCCTTTATCCAAAAAGGTCCGGCTGATCATCGGCACGGATGAAGAGAGCGGCTGGCTCTGCATGAAGCATTTTGCCGAGCACGACAAGGTTCCGCAGGTAGGGTTTTCACCAGATTCCTCATTTCCAATGACGTACGCCGAAAAAGGACAAATCAATCCGACCCTGGCTCTCCCTGTACGAGAGCAGGATGGAGTGGCTGAAGGTTATCAACTTCTTTCCTTTGTATCAGGGGATCAGGGGAACAGTGTACCGGAAAAGGCGACTGCGGTGGTAAACGTAGGACAAGCCATGACAGCAGAATGGCAGCGAGAAATGATGACGAACTGGGAGGCGTTCTTGGGCGCAGAGGTGACGACAGGGCACGTAGACATTTCGGAAGCAGGAGAAGTAACGTTCTGCCTCCATGGCAGGCCTGCGCATGGGATGGTGCCTCAGCAAGGGAAAAATGCAGGTACACTGCTTGCGCGCTTCTTGCTCTCATTGCCGTTTGAAGCTTCTGATTATTCGTTCTTATCCGTGTTAGGCCAAGTGCTGCATGAGGATTACTACGGCCAAAATTTGCACATCGCATGTGAGGATGAGGTATCTGGAAAATTGACAGTCAATCCGGGCATTCTGCGGTATTGCAGAAGCGACGGTGGGAGCGTGCGTCTCAATATCCGCTATCCTGCCACTGTCTCCTGCGAGGAGTACGTGGAAAAGCTCAAGCGCAGAGTGGATGAGCTCGGCTGGAAGATCTCCCACCTCCGCACTTCCAAGTCACACTATGTGCCAAAAAACCGTCCCGTCATCCAGACGTTGTCACGCGTATATGAGGAGCATACGGGCTTGCCGGCTGACCTGCTCTCTTCGGGTGGAGCTACCTATGCCAAAATCATGAGCGAGGGAGTAGCGTTCGGCCCTCTTTTTCCAGGCAAGGAATCCATGGCGCACCTCACGGATGAATACGCCGAAATCGACGACCTGCTGCGTGCGATGGCGATCTATGCGGACGCCATCAGCGAGCTTGCCAAATAAACAAGGAGGCGCTTCATGTCCAACTATCTGGTAAAACGCGTTTTGATGATGCTGGTCACCTTGTGGATCATCGTAACGCTGACATTTTCTTTGATGCATTCCATTCCGGGCAACCCATTTGCTTCCGAATCCGATCAGCTGCCGGAGCAAATTCTCGCCAATCTGCGAGCTAAGTATCACTTGGACGAGCCTTTGCCAGTACAGTATGTGTTGTATTTGAAGAACCTGGTCATGCTGGATCTGGGACCTTCGATCAAATCCGACTCACGTGGTGTCAATGACATGATCGCAGACGGTTTTGGAGCGTCCGCTTGGCTGGGGGGGCAAGCGATCGTGGTTGCCTTGATTTTTGGGATCACGTTTGGAATCATTGCTGCCCTCAATCGAAACAAGTGGCTGGATTACGTGGCGATGGCACTCGCTGTGCTCGGGGTGGCAGTTCCCAGCTTCATCATGGCGCCGCTCTTGATCAACTTTTTTGCGATCAAGCTGACGATCTTCCCCGTTGCGACGTGGGGGACGTGGATGCATACGGTACTTCCCTCTCTCGCACTCTCTTTTGGGCCCGTCGCTGTCATCACGAGGTATATGCGCGCGAGTATGATTGAGGTCATGAATCAGAACTACATCCGGACAGCGGAGGCAAAAGGCATTCCTACCTTTCTCATTGTGGTAAGACATGGCATCCGCAACGCGATCCTGCCTGTTGTCACCTTCTTGGGGCCGCTGATCGCATCTCTGATCACAGGGACCTTTGTCGTAGAGAAGATCTTTGCGATTCCTGGAATCGGGAAATATTTCGTGGATGGCATTTTCAACCGGGACTATCCCGTTATTTTGGGTACGACCATTTTTTACAGCGCGATTCTGATCGTCACCATCTTCCTGATCGACATCGCGTATACGCTGATTGACCCGCGGATCAAGCTGACCAACAAGGAGAGATAGACTGTGGCGATGGAACAAAGAATAGACCCGTTATTTCGCCCGTTGACCAAGAACACGCAGGCCAATGTGATCGCGAGGCCGAGCCTCAGTAATGGGCAGCAAGTCATCAGGAAACTGATCAAAAACAAACTGGCGATGCTGGGGCTTATCATCATTGTCACGCTGATAGCGATGGCGATCATTGGGCCGAATCTGGTGCCGTACAGCTATTCGGATCAAAGTCTTTTGACGAAAAATCAGGAGCTATCCTCCGAGCATTGGTTTGGAACGGACGAGCTCGGGCGAGACATGTTTGCGCGTACGTGGTACGGGGCCAGAATCTCGTTGACCATCGGTGTGGTCGCCGCGCTCATCGATTTGATCATTGGTGTGGCGGTAGGAGGACTCGCTGGCTATATGGCAGGACGTGGCAAGCGTGGGGAGCGGATCGATACCATCATCATGCGTGTCATCGAAATCTTGTACGGCTTGCCGTACCTCCTCGTGGTCATCCTGCTCATGGTCGTGATGGAACCAGGGCTTTTGACCATCATCATCGCGCTCTCGGCGACAGGCTGGGTAGGAATGGCGAGGCTGGTGCGCGGGCAGATTCTCCAGTTGAAAAATCAGGAGTTCATCCTGGCGGCACAAGTCTTGGGAGCCAAGTTTTCGCGCATCCTGCTGAAGCATTTGATCCCCAATACATTTGGTGTCATCATCGTGAATCTGACTTTTACGATTCCATCTGCGATCTTTGCTGAATCGTTCCTGAGCTTTTTGGGGCTGGGTGTTCAGGCGCCGGTCGCGAGCTGGGGGACGATGACAAACGACGGATTGGGCGTTATTTTGACCGGAGACTGGTGGCGGCTGTTCTTCCCCGCGTTGATGATTTCGCTGACGATGTTCGCGTTCAACGTTTTCGGTGATGGCTTGCAGGACGCGCTCGATCCACGTCTGCGCGATTAGGAACGGAGGGGAGCATAGAGCGATGACCAAACATTTGCTTGTGATCGATGATTTGAAAGTGAATTTTAAAACGTATGGCGGAGAAGTGCAGGCGGTTCGCGGCGTCTCCTTCCATGTCGATAAGGGAGAAACGGTTGCGATCGTCGGGGAGAGCGGCTGCGGCAAAAGCGTGACGGCGCAAGCGATCATGGGGCTGATTCCCAATCCACCGGGCAAGATGGTCGGTGGCAAGGTCGTGTTTGAAGGAAGAGAAATCAGCAATCTCCCGAAAAAAGAGCTGCTCGCGATTCGCGGAACCGAGATCGGCATGGTGTTTCAGGACCCGATGACGGCGCTCAATCCAACGATGAAAGTAGGAACGCAAATTGTAGAGGGCTTCGTCCGCACTCAAAAAGTAACGCGAGAAGAAGCGCGTGGGCGGGCCATCGAAATGCTGCGACTTGTCGGTATTCCGGACCCGGAGCAGCGGATCGACCAATATCCCCATCAGTTCAGTGGAGGTATGCGACAGCGTGTCGTCATCGCGATCGCTCTCGCTTGTCAGCCCAAGCTCGTGATTGCCGATGAGCCGACTACTGCACTCGATGTGACGATCCAGGCGCAAATTCTGGATCTGTTGAAGCGACTGCAGGAAGAACAGGAGCTGTCCGTCGTTATCATTACGCATGACTTGGGTGTCGTGGCAGAGATCGCACATCGCATGGTTGTGATGTACGCAGGGATCGTGGTGGAGACAGGGACGGTGGAAGATGTTTTCGCCAATCCGCGGCATCCGTACACGTGGGGACTGATGCGTTCGTTACCTCGACTGGACGAAGGGGAAAGACAGCGGCTGGTTCCCATCGAAGGTACGCCCCCTGACTTGTTCCATCCGCCAAAAGGCTGCCCATTTGCGGCTCGCTGCGAGTTTGCGATGGAAATTTGCGATCAGCAGATGCCGGTGACGACGGAGTTTGGCGGAGAACACAGAGCCGCTTGCTGGCTGCACGATTCGCGTGCGCCTCGCATCGATGAGCTGGTAGCCGCAGGGAGGCAGGGAATATGACAGAGGCACTGCTAGAGGTTCGCGATCTGAAAAAGTACTTTGCTGTCGGCGCTGATTTTGAGCTCAAGGCAGTAGATGGCGTCTCCTTTACCATTCAAAGAGGAGAGACGCTAGGGTTGGTAGGAGAAAGCGGATGCGGGAAGTCTACACTCGGCCGCACGATTATCCGGCTCTATGAAAATACGGACGGGGAAGTGCTCTTTAAAGGGAAGAATGTGCACAAGCTGCGCGGAAAAGAAGCAGGGCAGTTCAATCGCGATGTCCAGATGATCTTTCAGGACCCACAGGCAAGCCTGAACCCGCGCATGACGGTGGAAGATATCATTGCCGAAGGTCTGGATATCCACGGACTCAGCAAGGGTATGCGTCGCGAACGGGTGGCAGAGCTGCTCTCTTTGGTCGGCTTGCATAAAGATCATGCGCAGCGGTTCCCGCATGAATTTAGCGGTGGGCAGCGTCAGCGCATCGGAATTGCCCGAGCGTTGGCAGTTGAGCCAGAATTCATTATTGCTGACGAACCGATTTCTGCGCTGGACGTTTCCATTCAAGCTCAGGTCGTCAATTTGTTGGAGGATCTGCAACGAGATAGAGGGCTGACCTATTTGTTCATCGCCCACGACCTGTCGATGGTGAAGCATATTTCTAACCGGATCGGCGTCATGTATCTGGGGAAAATGGTAGAGCTCGCTTCCAGTCGCGACCTGTACGCGAGACCACTCCATCCTTATACAAAGGCGCTGCTCTCCTCTGTCCCTGTGCCCGACCCCACGATAAAACGGGAGCGGATTGTGTTACAAGGAGATCTGCCTAGTCCGGCCAACAAACCAAGCGGATGCGGATTCCGGACGCGCTGCCCTGTTGCTATGGAGCGTTGTTCGCAAGCAGAACCGATCTGGCGAGAGGCGGAAGCTGGGCATTGGGTCGCCTGTCACTTGTTCGAAAACTGACACTCTAGATAGAAAAGAGACGCTCTGATGACAAGAGCGACTTTACGTGTTTGAGGTATGGGCTACAAGAGCAGCGGTGTACAGGAGAGCGATACTTCTTTACGCGTAATAGAAACAAGTAAGGACGAGGGAAAACAAGATCATACCGAACCCAGATGTAAGCAAGAGAGACGTTCCTCTTCGTAGGATCGCCTCTTTTTTTCGTTGAAAAGAAGGATCTTGAACCGAATAGAGCTCGCTGTCCAGCACGCGCGGCTTGCGAAAGAACATGTCCTTCAACTGCGCGAAGCCTCGCACGAACGCGGTGAAAAAGCCTGAGCGGATGACGAGGGCCAAACAACCGAAAATCAAAAGAAAGAGTCCAAAGAGAAAGCTCTGGTTAATCAATGGCAGCAAGGTAGCTGATTGGGCGACAAGTCCTAGGACAATGCTGGCGACAAGGAGAAGGGAAAGAAGAGAGAGCGACCATTTTTTCACAGTGAAAACACGTCCTTTAGTTGGATGTGGATAGGTATCGTTGGGCTTCCCGTAAAAAGGCGAGGACTGCCGGAGAACTATCCTCAAGCGAGCGAACCACGAGCCCGATTTGTCGGTAAACAGGAGGGGCGAGTTCAATGACCCTTACCTGAGGCAAAGCGGTCGGCAGTGTGAGCTCAGGAACGACGGTCACACCGATATCAGCTTCAGCCATTGCGAGAATCGTTGCATTGTCTACGACCTCGTATTTGATCTGCGGTTGCAGCTTCCTTTTGCCAAATTCGCCATACAACAGGAGTTCACAGCCTGCCATAGGCATGATAAAAGGTTCGGCAGCGAGCTGCTCGAAAGTGAGGGACTCTTCTTTCGCCAGCGGATGGTTTACAGACACGACAGCCTTTAATGGGTCTTTTACGAGCGGGATTCCGTCCAGTTCGTCTTCCGGCATGATGTGAAATCCCACATCGACCACTCCTGTGCGAAGCCACTCTTTGATTTCTGGATACGTCCCTTCAAATAGGCGAGTCTCCAATTGAGGATACAGGCTGTTGAGCTCGCGTATCAGAGGGAGCAACAGATGCTCGGTCGCACTGGGGAAGGAGCCGATGCGAATCGTCGTATTCAGCAGACCGACAGACTCTGAGGCTATCTGCTTGATGCGGGAAGATTGCTGCATGATCATTCGGGCAGAAGCGACGACTTCTTCGCCGGCTGCTGTCAGCTGGACGCCATTGCGATTGCGTACAAACAAGGAGATGCCCAGTTCTTTTTCCAAAGAGCCAATCGTATGACTCACCCCGGATTGACTGAGACCGATGTCTTCGCCGGCACGTGTGAAGTTGCCGCGATTCGCTACGGCGACCAATACCTCGATTTGAAACAAGGTCATGCTTCTCGTCCTTTCATGAAAGAAATATCATGTCTAGCATGCAAAGCTCTCATTTTACACGGGATCGTACCAGATTTATGATAAATGACAGGAGAAGAGACACGAATCATAAAAAGGAGAGCGATCACAATGAAATTGGTGAATGTCTATCACGTGGATGCTTTTACGCAAGATCCCTTTACAGGAAACCCTGCGGGTGTGGTTCCAGATGCTGATACCTTGACTGTACAGCAAATGCAGCGGATTGCCAACGAGCTAAACCTCCCTGAATCAGCCTTTCTCATGCCGAGTGAACATCCGGAAGCTGATTTTCGTATCCGCTATTTTACCCCGACGACGGAGATCAACTTTTGCGGGCATGCCACCGTGGGTTCTTCCTGGCTATTGGCCACGGAGAGAGGATGGCTGGAAAAAGGCAGACCAATCGTGTTCGAGACGAATGTCGGGCTGATCCCCGTCGCATTGGACATCGAAGCGGGTCAGCTGCAAAAGGTGACGATGACCCAGATTGCTCCCTCCGTTCAGGACATCGATGTGAATCGGGAGGAGGTCGCACGAATGGTAGGGATTCGGCCGGAAGATCTGGACGATCGCTATCCGATGAAACTGGCTTCGACCGGTGGGTTGCATTTACTGGTGCCTGTCCGGACGCACGAGGCGATCGACCGTGCTGTTCCGCTGCTTTCGGAATTGGAGGCGCTGAACAAACAGCATAGGATTACGACGACGCACCTGTTTTCGTGGAATGCGCCAGAAGGCTACGACGTGTACACGCGTGATTTTGCCCCAGCGATCGGGATTCCAGAGGATCCGGTCACGGGAGCTGCCAATGGGGCTTTGTCAGGGTATTTGGCGCTGGAAGGATTTTTGGAAAAAGGAAAGGTACACCATCTGGTCATAGGCCAGGGGCACGCGATCGGCCGGCCGGGTACCTTGTACGCAACGGTTGAACATACGGGCGAACTTCCAGTCATTCATGTCGGGGGTGCAGCGCATGTAACGATTGCCGGTCAGCTTCGCCTGAAAGAGGAATAACAGCTCCCGAAAGGAATAACGACCCCCTCCTCATCCGCAGTAGCTGGAAAGGTGGGGGCTTTTGTCATTTCTTATAGCTAGGCTCAAAACGGTGGCCATCGCAGCTTGCGCGCTTGTGAAAAACGCTCCTCCACATACGGCCAGTTGACGATGTTCCACCACGCATCGACGTATTTGTCCCTCTCATTTTTGTATTGGAGGAAATAAGAGTGCTCCCAGACGTCGAGTGCAAGCAGTGGAATGGTATCCCACTGGGAGAGGTTCTGATGCTTTTCGGCCGTCAGGATTTCCACATGCTGTGCACGCGGGGACCATACGAGGATAGCCCAGCCTGGTCCTTCCACCTTACCCCCCGCCTGTGTAAATTGATTTTTAAACGCAGCAAATGAGCCGAAGTACCGCTTGATCGCTTCAGCCAGATCTCCACCTGGTTCACCTCCGCCTTCTGGGCTCATGGATGGCCAGAGGATCGTGTGCAGGTAATGACCTGCTCCGTTAAATGCCAGCTCCCGCTCCCAGTGACGAACCAAATCAAAATTCCCATTGGCGCGTGCTTCGGCTAGCTTCAGCTCGGCCGTATTGAGATCGTCGACGTACTTTTTGTGCAGCTTGTCATGATGGATGCGCATGGTTTCAGCATCGATGAACGGTTCCAACGCATTGTAAGCGTAAGGCAGCGGAGGGAGTGTATGGCGTCCAGCGGTTAAGGGGCGAGCGACTGGTACTGGCACAGGTTCGCGTTGCGGGGGATAAGAGACCGGAGTCGCGACGGCCTCAGCGAGGTCCTGTTCATTCAGTTGCACGAGGCGTAGGAAACGGTGAAACTGCTCCTGGACTTCTTCCGCACGTGCAACCAATTGGGGGAGCTCATCCGGCTGCTTGCTCGAATTCAGACGTGCTGCCTTTCTGCCCAGCTGAGTAAAGGTTTCTTCGAATTTGTGCAAATGACGCTCGAGCTCTCGATTTAATTTCTTGTGTCCTCTCAAATGTTCGATCCATTGGCGTCCCCACTGGCTCCAGTCCAGAAGTTGTTTTGTTTGCTCTTCCAATGAAATTCCTCCTGCCTTAGGCGTTTCTCTCTCTCTCAACGTATGAAAAGTGCCCAGGGAAGGTGCGACATTCGCGGAGTACAAGAAATTTAAACTACGCATATGGTAGTAGCACACATGTCAGAGTGGTATGCTGTACTATATTCATCACAACAGGGGAGACACAA
>JARDZO010000309.1 GCA_029240815.1 Brevibacillus sp. | reverse complement strand
TATAAACGGTCGATCAACGCCACAAATTCTGCTCTTGTCATATCACGATTTGGATGAAAGAGTGGAGCCTTGCTCCCAGCCGCGAATAGTCCCGCTTGAACTCCGCGAATAATCGATGTTTTTGCCCAATGCTTGCTGATATCTCCATACGGCATGAAGCCCCCAGCCGCTGAGGCAAAACCGGGGGTCATCAAAGTAGCAGCAAGAAGAGTACAAGAAATCGTCCGTAATAGTTTTTGCACATGCAATCCTCCTACACTTCAACTGGCAGACAAAAGACCGTTTAGCCTACGCCTGGTCTCTTACACAAATTGGAACGGATCGGTGTGCACGGTAGATGCGACCACTTCTGTCTCGTAGCCGTTTGCTTTCAGCTGTTCGATCAGATAAGCCGCCAGCTTTTGCTTCATGATCTTCTCGATATTGTGGCCTGCATCAATAATGGAGAGTCCGTCTGCCTGCGCATCGTGTGCGGTATGATAGCCAATGTCGCCTGTTACGTACACGTCAGCGCCTTTAAAAATGGCTTTGGAAGCAAAGGAGCTGCCATCGCCACCGACCACCGCTACCTTTTTCACCTGCGCATCCAGATCTCCTACTACACGCAAGCCTTTCAATGCAAAGCGTTCTTTTACCAACTCTGCCAACTCACGCAAAGTCATCGGCTCTGGCAAAAGACCAATCCGTCCGATCCCATAGCCCTGGCCCGCCTGTTCAAGTGGAATGATATCGTATGCCACTTCTTCGTAAGGATGAGCGCTCATCATCGCCTTGACGACAACGGACTGTCTGGAGGTAGGCACTACCATCTCCAGCCTGACTTCCTCGACCTTCTCCAGTTTTCCTGCTGTACCGATGTACGGATTCGTCCCTTCCCTCGGCAAGAACGTTCCCGTCCCTTCCGTTTGAAACGAGCAGTGGCTATAATTACCGACCCAGCCTGCACCTGCCTCTGAAATGGCTTGGAAAACCGCATCACGGTGAGTGACAGGAACGAAGACCACCAGCTTCTTCCACGTGTCCCGTTGAAGCACATCGAGAACGTCCACTTTGGTCAGACCGATCGCTTCTGCCAACCAGTCATTCATCCCCCCAACAGCCACATCGAGATTGGTATGCGCGGTGTATACGGCAATGTCATGCTTGATCAGCTTTTCAAAAACTCGTCCTGCTGCCAGATCCGTGCGGATGTTTTTGAGTGGCCGATAAATGACAGCATGGTGAGCGACGATCAAGTCTACTCCCTCAGCAATCGCTTCATCGACGACAGATTCCAGCACATCGAGGGCTATCATTACTTTCTTAACCTGTTTTTGCAAAGTCCCAACATGAAGTCCGATCTTGTCCCCTTCCATCGCTAACGACTTAGGTGCAAGACGCTCCACATATTGAATCACGGCCTGTCCGTGTGCAAACATGCAATCACCCCATCTATCCAATCGACTTCTTCCTTGATCTGTTTAATCCGCTCCGCTGCTTCCGGCTTGTCCGAGCGACTCAGTTGTGCGAGTACCTTTTCCCACTTTTCCCGTTCGTGCAGCCATTTTTGCTTCAAAGCCGGTTGCTTTTGTTCCCAGAGAAATGGCCCTACTCGCAACAGCTCTTCTTTCGAGCGTTCCTTGTTTTTATAAGGCAGAGTAGCGTCACCACGCTCTGCCACTACAATCTCATAAATGATTCCGTCTTCTTCTAGAATCGTCTCGGCAATCAGTTGCCAGCCGTGATCCAAAAACCAGCGGCGAACGGCCTCTTCTCCCACATTTGGCTGAAGGACGAGTCGTTTTACCCCATTCAGCTTGTCCATTCCTGCTTCTAAAATAGACGCGATAAGTTGTCCGCCCATTCCCGCGATGCATATGACATCGACTTCTCCAGGCTGCAAGACGGCCAGACCGTCCCCTTTTCGCACTGAAGCGCGGTCGCGGATTTGCAACGTATGTATTTGCTTGAGGGCCGCTTGATACGGTCCTTCGTTCAGTTCGCCTGCAATGACGTGCGACGCAATCCCCTTTAGAAGCAAATAAGAAGCCAATAACGCATGATCCGACCCGATGTCGGCGACGCGGGCTCCTTTGGGGCAATAGCTGGCAATTGTCTCCAGACGTTTAGAAATTGTAACAAATGTCATGTCTCTCTTCACCTTCCGTTCCCCCTATTCTACCCTATTTGGGAGCGAATGCCCAATGCTAAATGCCTGATAACCATTGCGCAAAGAACGACAAAATCCCCGCTCTGATGTAAGCGGGGATTCCATCTGTCAATCGTTAACAACCGATCTCGCGTGCAATCACATTGCGCAAAATTTCTGACGTTCCTTCTCCGATTTCCAGCAGTCTGGCGTCGCGGAAGAAGCGCTCCACCTGATATTCACGCATGTATCCGTATCCACCGTGAATCTGAATGGCTTGGTGCGTAGCCGACATCGCGACCTCGGATGCATACAGCTTTGCCATCGCTGCTTCTTTCGTAAAGCGACGTCCATTATCTTTGAGCCAGGCCGCTTTGTATACCATATTCCGGGCCAATTCGATCTGCATCGCCATGTCTGCCAGTTTGTGCTGGATTGCCTGGAAATGACTGAGAGAATTTCCGAAAGCGGTCCGTTGTTTCGCGTATTGCAATGCTTTATCGTATGCTGCTTGGGCGATCCCCACTGCCATAGCCCCGATCCCGATGCGGCCACCGTCGAGGGTGATCAAAAATTGTTTGAAGCCCTCGCCCTGTTTACCCAGCACGTTCTCTTCTGGAATTCTCACATTCTCCAGAACAAGTTCTGTTGTGTTAGAGCTGTGCAGTCCCAATTTTTCGTAATTCGCCAAAACGGTAAAACCAGGAGAGTCTGTCGGTACGATAAATGCGGTGATGCCTCGAGCACCCTTCTCTTTATCCGTAACCGCCGTCAGTGCCAGAAAAGATGCGTAGGAAGCGTTGGTAATAAAACATTTGGAGCCATTGATAAGCCATCCGTTATCATCGAGGACAGCCGACGTCTTGGTACCCCCTGCATCCGATCCTGCATTTGGTTCTGTCAAACCGAATGCTCCAAAGCTCTCACCTGAGCAAATTTTAGAAAGGTACGTCTGCTTTTGCTCCTCTGTTCCAAACAAGGAAAGTGGCGCACCTCCCAATGAAATGTGAGCGGAGTAAGTAATCCCCGTCGAACCACACGCACGGCTCAGCTCTTCTGTGACAATCGCAAAGCTCGTGGAATCTGCGCCTGCTCCTCCGTATTCTTCGGAAAAAGGCAGTCCCATCAAATTCAATTCCGCCATCTGTTTAAATACATCTACAGGAAATTGCTTTGTCTTATCACGCTCATCTGCCCCTGGCGCCACGACTTCATCGGCAAATTCCCGAATCATTTTCTTTAACATAAGCTGTTCCTGGGTCAAATCATAGTTCATTTTTAAACCCCCTTGAAAGCGCTTTATAGTAGTAGTAAAAGCATGTCCGTTAATTCGACTGAGCGTTTGTTCAGAATACTCCTACCATTATACACCATAGTTGTCGGTCTGTGTGATGAATATTCGGAAACTTGGGAAAGCATGCTATTTGGCAAATGAAAAAAACACGCCTATTGTCGGCGTGCTCCCAGTAGAATGGCTCCAATAAAAGAGAGTGCTCCCAGTATGTACCCTAAGCTATAGGTTTTGACACCCATAAGCTGTGCAGCTGTTTCTCCCCCAAGAAAAACGACCGCGAGCAAAATCCCGATGAGGACTTTCCACTTGTTATCCATCCAAATCACCTCAATTTCTCTACCCTTTTCGATTTTAGCAAACAGTTGCACCCATGAAAACGGGCTTTTCCAAAGAAAAGCCCATCTACAGACGCAACCACGAATACCAGTATGTACGAGTGAAGAAGAACATGGCCGAGGCCAAAAACACCTTGATGAACAGTAATAACTGAATCAAATCCCGTTTGGCATCTGGTATGTATAACGATTGAATCTCGGCTCCGAAAAAAGCTGCTAGACCGCATACAGCAAAAACCCCTGCCCATTTCGGGTTGCCGCTGTTCATGAGAAAGCCTAATCCTGTCAGTAAGCAAGCCAACGGCACCCAGTACAGTTCGGATTGCCACCATGAATAATCATTGCCAACCCGCTCTACTGTGGCGACTCCATACAGCAAAGCCAGACCGAGCATTCCGCTGTAAAGCAAATACGTGTACCCAAAAACGAATGCACTCACGCATAGCAGAACACAAATTAAACCAAGGTAGAACAAGATCATCGGATGGGATCCACCCAGCTGCGTAATGCAATAGACTCCACCAGCAATTAAAATCAAAAAGGATAGGATTAAAAATAGATGCGTCAATGGAGGAGCAGACCGTCGAAAGACAAGTCCCAGAATATAGAAAACAAGTGCGAAACAGGCAAAGATGGTAATTTGCATTGGGGTTTGAAAACGGTTAAAATGAAAAGCAAGCAAGATCAAACCAGCGATGACAAAGGCACCAAGAAGCCAAGCCATTACCATTTTGCCTGTCACGGGAGAAAGATTTCTCGTCTCGTAAGAATAGGAGACGGACGCAGCGCCTCCTTTGTCACTTCCTGAGCCCGCGCTCGCAACCGCTTCCGACCTCTTCCTCTCACTCTTGGCCACGACTGGCGGAGCCTCGGGGCGGTCTCCCTCCGTATACAAATTTAATAGGAAAATGCAGTAATGTTCAGGCAGCAAATGATTTCTCCGCCAGTTTTCGATCTCTGCTATAATGGTTCGTTTGCGCTGGTCGTCCACGCGGCCCCTCCTTACTTTCGACGAAAACAGTCTTGATTGGTGGAAAAAGAAAAGCCTACGCAGGCTTTACGTAGGCCACATATTACTTATATCGGTTATTCCAAGAAATCTTTTAAGCGCTTGCTTCTACTTGGATGACGAAGTTTGCGCAATGCTTTAGCCTCGATCTGACGAATCCGCTCACGCGTCACGCCAAATACTTTTCCCACTTCTTCCAAGGTACGTGTGCGTCCGTCATCGAGACCGAATCGCAGGCGTAGAACGTTTTCTTCCCTGTCGGTCAACGTATCCAGTACGTCTTCCAATTGTTCTTTCAATAGCTCGTAAGCGGCTGCATCGGAAGGCTCCAACGCGTCTTGGTCCTCGATAAAATCTCCCAGATGCGAATCGTCTTCTTCCCCGATCGGCGTCTCCAACGAAACCGGCTCTTGAGCAATCTTCATGATTTCCCGAACTTTTTCCGGTGTAAGATCCATTTTTTCTGCAATTTCTTCTGGCATCGGTTCGCGGCCCAGCTCTTGCAGAAGCTGACGTGATACCCGAATCAGCTTGTTAATGGTTTCCACCATATGCACAGGAATTCGAATCGTACGTGCCTGGTCAGCAATCGCGCGGGTGATAGCCTGACGGATCCACCACGTAGCGTACGTACTGAACTTATAGCCTTTGCGGTAGTCGAACTTTTCAACCGCTTTGATCAAACCCATATTTCCTTCTTGGATCAAGTCCAGGAACAGCATCCCGCGCCCTACATAACGCTTGGCAATGGAAACCACCAAACGCAAGTTGGCCTCAGCCAGACGGCGCTTCGCTTCCTCATCGCCCTGCTCAATACGCTGGGCCAGTTTAATCTCCTCTTCGGCGGAAAGCAGAGGCACACGACCGATTTCCTTCAGGTACATCCTTACAGGGTCATTGATCTTGATTCCGGGTGGAACAGAGAGATCGTCGAAATCGAATTCTTCGTTGTCCTCGTCTTTGATGATCATTCGATCTACTTCTTCGTCGTCGTCTTCGTTTTCGTTGTTATTTATCTCAATGCCTTGATCACCCAGATATTCAAAAAACTCATCAATCTGATCGGAATCCTGCTCAAAACCTGAGAGCCGATCGGTAATTTCCTTGTACGACAGCGAGCCACGTTTCCTACCCTTCTTTTAAAGCATTTTCCAATTCAAGAATCTTCATCCCTGTGATGGCTGCTTGAATTTCCAGTTGTTTGCGCGCATCCTCGCTGTCCGCTGCGGCCGCTTGGAGGTGTAAGCTCCGCTGCTCTTCGCGCAATCGTTCCAACTCGGCACGCTTCGGGTAGTTATTCACTTGTTTGATGTAGTCGCCGATCTCTAAATCAGATACGTCTTCTTTACACTCCATCATGGCCAATCCCGAGGCTAATTGCTTTAACGATTCGTCTTGCACGTAATGTATAAACTTTCCAGGGTCTTCCGGGTTTCCCTCTGCGTAGTATGCATACAGGTAGGCGGCTAACGCATCATGTACATCCACTTGAAAGTGGGCGCTGCATTCCTGCTGCACACGGAGGGCAATATCCGCATTCCTCATCATGTAGTACAGCAGCATGCGCTCAGCCGTGTGATAAGCGGGTGGCAGTGTTTTCGCGAGCGTAACTTTGCCATTATTTATACTATTATTCCATGCTGGCGATACTTTATCCCTTTGGCGCTCACTTTTTTGCTGTTTATAAGCGCGCTTTGACTCCCATTTCAAATCACCCAGAGTCAGGGAATACTCATCTGCCAATTGCCGCTGATACAAGTCACGTTCCACCGGGCTGTCCAGTTCGTTGATGATTTCTACCGCCTTTGCAATCAGGCGCGTTTTATCTGTCTCATCATTTATTACGTACTGGCTCCGCAAATGTTTCAAACGGAAAGCCGTAATCGGCATTGCCTGTAACAATACCTGCTGGGAAAACGCTTCGGCCCCATGCTGGCGAATGTAATCATCCGGGTCTATGCCTTGTGGTAAAGGCGCTACCCGCACAATCAATCCTGCCTGTTGCAAAACGTGAATCGCCTTGCTTGTTGCTTCCTGACCGGCTGCATCTCCGTCATAGCAGAGAACGACCGAATCCACATTCCGCCGAAGGATTCGAGCTTGCTGCTCAGTCAGCGCCGTTCCTAAAGTGGCAACACCTTGCATAAAGCCAGCCTGCCACGCCGACACCACGTCAACGTATCCTTCAAACAACAGTACCTGTTTCCTCTTGCGAATATACGGGCGGGCACGATGAAGATTGAAGATGGTGGCGCTTTTGTTAAACAGGAGGCTTTCCGGACTATTCAAATACTTGGGCTGCGACTTGGGCTGGGTGTTGTCCAATAACCGACCGCCGAATCCGATGACATTTCCTTGGGAATCGTGGATGGGGAACATGACTCGACCGCGAAAACGGTCAAAAACTTTTCCGGCATCGCTTTTTGCCAGTAAGCCTGCTTCCACCATCAGATCCTGGGAAAAATTCCGTTTTTTTAAAAACTGTGTGACGAAATCCCACGAATCCGGGGCAAACCCAATTTGATACTCGGTTAACGTCTGCTGGGACATTCCTCGTTTGGTGAGGTATTTCATAGCCTCCACACCATACGGAGTCTCAGTCAGCACGTAGTGGTACAGCTTTGAAACAAGCTGATGCGCTTCTTGCATGGCTTGTCTCGCCCGTTTTTCTGGAGAAGCTTCTTCATGCTGTGGTTCTTGCACAGCAATTCCGGCACGCTCTGCCAGTTTGTGGAGTGCTTCAGGGAAAGTTAACTGTTCCAATTTCATCAAAAAGGAAAAGATATCTCCGCCTGCTCCACAGCCAAAGCAATGAAAAAACTGTCGCTCCGCATTCACGTTAAAGGAAGGACTCTTCTCAGAGTGAAATGGACATAGACCGAGAAAGGCACGACCGCTTTTTCTCAGCTGTACATACTCTCCTACAACGTCTACGATGTCGACAGCGGCACGCACTTGGTTAACAAACTCATCAGAAGTGTGACCAGCCATCACTATCCACCTTTTCAGGAGAATCGAACGACGAGATTATTTAGTTCGTCAAAATTCGTCATTTTCCTTCTTATGATCGCACTTCTTTTCTTCTTTTCTACTTTTCCACATTTCCGCATGCAATAAACGCTCGTCACAAGGCAAGATCGTGATTCCTGCCCTACTCGTTTTCTACAAAAACCGTCATTTTCCTTCTTTTGGCCTATTTCTTTTCGTTCCGGAGGTTGTTTTTGCGAATCATCTCCAAAATGATGTTGGCCGTTTCTTCCACTGCCTTTTTCGAAACATCAATGACTGGGCAGCCCAAGCGTTCAATAATTTTATTCGAATAGGCAAGTTCTTCCGCGATCCGATCCAGATTTGCGTAATTCGCCTGTGACGTCAAACCCAGCGCTTTCAGCCGCTCGGTACGGATGCCGTTCAGCTGCTCCGGATTGATCGTCAGCCCAATACAGCGCTCAGGAGGCAATTGGAACAGCTCCTCTGGCGGCTCCACTTCGGGAACCAGCGGAACATTTGCCACTTTCAGCCGCTTGTTGGCCAAGTACATGGAAAGCGGTGTCTTCGATGTGCGGGAGACCCCGATCAAAACAACGTCAGCACGAAGCAATCCGCGCGGGTCACGTCCGTCATCGTATTTCACGGCAAATTCAATCGCGTCCACTTTGCGGAAATACTCCTCGTCCAAACGCCGAACCAGTCCAGGCTTCCCTGTTGGCGGCTCTTTCAGCATGCTTTGCAGCGTATGCATGAGTGGCCCCATGACATCAATGGCTGGGATTCCGTGCAGAGCTGCTTGCTTTGTAATGTAGGCATTCAGCTCGGGAATCACTAGCGTAAAAACGATCATTGC
>JARDZO010000060.1 GCA_029240815.1 Brevibacillus sp. | reverse complement strand
CTTCATGCAAGCAGACTTGATTGCTTTCTATGACCTGTATGGAAGACAAAACATGGTTCACTATCGGAATTCCTCCTCACTACAGAATGCGTGCTTCCTCCAAATAAATATGCTCCGGATGCGGATGACTGAGAAAATCGTGATGAGAGATCGCCCATCCGTAAGCACCTGCATAGGAAAAGCAAATGATGTCACCCACTCGAAGCCTGGATACGAATACGTCGGTAGCCAACACATCTTTTGGGGTGCAAAGCTGTCCAACCACAGTCAAAGTCCCCTCTTCATGCTCCTGACGAGCATACGGGTATGCCCATTTTTGTGTTTGAATGACCGTAAACGGATGGCTATGTTGCCAAGAAGATGGCAGCCGGAATTGATGTGTCCCTCCACGAATAATAGCGTATTTTTTGCCATGGTTTTCTTTGATGTCCAGTACTTCTGCCGCATAGTACCCGCAAGACGCAGTCACATATCTGCCGCATTCGAACAAAATACGTATTCCAGATAGTGAGGCGCTTTCTACGACGGATGACAAGCCGTGTACGAACAGCTCCCAATCAAATTGTTGCTCCAGATCAGCGTAATTGACCCCAATTCCACCTCCAGCGTTGAGATAGGAAATATTCAGATCAAACTCAGCGATCCAGTTGTTCACGATCTGCAAATAGTACGAGACCAGCTCCACATGTTTGCCAGCATCTAAATTATTGGACAACGAGTGGAAATGGAAGCCTTGCAGCTCTATTCCTTCAAGCGAGAGCGCCATACGTATGGCGTCTTGCATCATCGCTTCATCGATCCCAAATTGTGTGGGACGGCCGGCCATGGCGAGAGTAGCGGATGGAAAAGGCCCTCGCAAATTTACTCGCAATAGAATAGGGACCACTACTCTGCGTTTTCTCGCTAGGAAGTCCACCCTTTGCAGCTCATGGATGCTCTCCACATGGATCAGGCTGACCCGCTGTTCGATAGCTCCATCGATCTCTTCATCCGTTTTTCCCGGGCCGCCAAAGAGAATGGGAATCTCAGAGGAAACGGCTCTAACTTTATGAATTTCGCCGAGCGAAGCCACCTCAAATCCATGGACATAAGGTGCGAGTGCACGAAGAATCACCGGTTCGGAGTTTGCCTTGATCGCATAAAACAGCTGGCAAGAATCAGGAAGGGAGTCCGTTTTTGGTTTGATATGGTTCTTCAGATGGTCGAGATCGTAGAGATACGCGCAAAATGGCTTGGAACTTTCTGCCTGCGCTTGTTTGATCGTATCAATGACTCGGTTCATAATCGCTCTCCTTTTTCACGAACCCCTTCTCCCGATCGCGAAATGTATCCAACTGATTTCGAATGGCGCGAAATGCGATTCCTCGCTCATCTCCCAGTACATACGCGTGAACCCCTTTTTCTTGCCACATATCCAGGTCTTCGATCGCACGTGGAATGGCGCAATAAGGTACTTGATGACGATGGGCGGCAGATTGGATGGATTGAAGAGCTGTTTTCACCAGGATGCCTCGAGTCTCCCATGGTCGACCGTACGACTGCGAGAGATCTGCTGCGCCTTCTAGCACCATATCAATTCCTGGCACACGGAGAATCTCTTCTACGTGCTCTATTCCTTCTTTGCTTTCAATCATTGGGACGACCATGATCTCTTCATTGGCACGTTCCATATAAGCGACCAGATCATTCTTGCCAAAAGCTCCTGGGCGTCCGCTATTCAAGCTCCTCGTCCCCAAAGGATAGTAACGGCTGTATTGGACGATCTTCTCTGCTTCCGCTCTGCTTTGGACGTTTGGTACAACCACACCCTGCGCCCCACTGTCCAATACACGCAAGATCGTCCCCGGCTGGGAATCTCCTACACGCACCAATGGTGTGATATGAGCGGTTTCTGCTGCCCGGATCATGTTTTCCAATGTCTCTGGGTTGATCAGGACGTGCTCTGTATCGAGAATGACAAAATCAAACTCCGCGCAACCGATCATCTCGACGACAACTGGAGATGGAAGGGAGCAGAACAATCCGTAAACGGTTTTCCCTTCACGCAGTTTTTGTTTAAGTGTATTTTCTTTTAGCAATTCGCTCCTTCTCCCCTCGTAACGATATTAAATAGAGGCGCCCAATGGATTCGGAACCTTGTGCACGCGCAACTCCGTATCTGGAAACAGTCGGCGTTTGGCCAATTGCTCTACCTCAATGGATGGAGCAAACAAATCAAAGAGAGAAAAGCGTTCAGACAAATGAGGGTTGCGTTGCTGGTATCTCTGCAGCACCTGGCGAATGAGACCCCAAAAGCGTTGTTCCGAATAATCGAATGAGTCAGCCATCAACAAGGCCAATTCACCGATGTTGATAAAGAAAAACGCATCATGCATAAAATCGCGAACGACATCGAGATCATCTGTCTCGATAAACGAATTACGATTCACGCGAGCATGGTAGTCTGGCGTTCCCCGTAATGGCGGGCATTTTTCCGGGTCAGCCAAGTGTTTCCTTGAAAAGCGGATGCCGTCATGGAAGTCTTTTAGCGCGATTCGTACTGGCAATCCTTCACGATGCAGCAGCACCATGTTTTGCGCATGCGATTCCAGTGCAATTCCGTGCGCGTAGAGCATGTGAACAATTGGCAGTACACTTGCCTCAAACAGCTGAGTCAGCCATTCTTCAGCTCCATAACGTTCGATCCACGGTTCGATCAAAGGTCTGCCATTTCCATCCATGGAGCAAAGTCCATTAAAGGGCAGCCCCTGTTCCCCCTCCTCCAGGAAGCGGTGCAAGCTTTCCCGCCAGATGCATCCCAAAACACCGTAGGTTTTGGATTGGACCAACTCTGCACGCGCAGGATGGACATAAGAAATCCCCATCATTTCACGCAGGAGGATCACTCTTGCCTCCTCCTGTAAAAAGGTGTCTGACTTGACGATCTCATGCAGCCAGTCAGAAATAGCAGGAGCATTCATTACCGTATGGGGAGCAAGAATGCGTCCCGTCGAGGTATTCACGAGACTCATCGCCAGCTTCACATACGCTTTTTGTGGAGATGTCGCATTCGCCAACGTACGAATGGACTGCTGTGGTCGATAGATGTCGCGTGACGTGCCGAGCAAGATCAATCGATTTTCCCGCAAATCTTCCATTTGGGACGGGATCGTAATGTTCTTCCACTGCCATGGGTGGATGGGGACATAGTAGTAATCATGCGGATCAAGGCCTTTCGTTCGGATGGTTTGGGAAAACGCGGCCATCTGCTGTTCCCCCAGTTCCTCGTTAATAAAGCTCTGATACTCATGCTCTTTTGAGAGGGAGAAGTGAGCGAATTTCTTATTTACCGCCAACCAGAGCGGACGAAGCTCTTGCTTAAATTCAGGTCCATACTCATAATCATCAACGTAATCAAAACCGATTCTTGATTTATAACTTGGATGATACGGATGACCATCCGTGATGTCCCCTTCGAGCGCGTCGTAGTCATCTGTTTGGTACGATCCGCCGTCCAAGTGACGCTGATATTGGGCCAGTGTGTCTTTCAGGAGTGTATGCTCTAGCTCGGTAATAAACATGGCCAAACGATCTTCGTCTGCTCCAAGCGACCGGCGTATTTCTAGGAGAAATTGTGCAAGCGAATCTGCCTCCGTACTGATTCCACCGCACGTACGCACGATCGGTACGTGAGATAGCCGGATTCGGCCGAATGTCATTCGCCGTTGTCCACGGCAACTGTAGGTGACAGGCTCTCCCTCTTCTGTTTCGGCTTTGAGTCGGAACACGATTTCCTCGTCTATCTCGTCAGTCTCGGCAGCAATCATACTCTCATAGAGCAATGCTTCTACCAGCTGTCGAAATATTCTTCTACGTACGTCAACATATTGATCGGACTGAATGGCTGCTTCTACCCATACAGCCTGCTCAACAAAGTCATCTATCCTTTTGATGCGTGTAAGAGTCATGCTTTCCCCCTTGAATGCTCCAGCGGATTTGGGATCGTTACATACAATGGCCTTTCCCCGCGTTGCTGAAAGCTGCTGATCAAATTGGCCTTGGCAGGCAAGCCCTCCGATTCTAGTAGATCGTCCAGGATTACTTTTCCACTTTGATAGAAATCCGTTGTCCGAATGACCTCAGCGACTTGTCGCCATAACGTTTCTTCCGGGATCGATCCGTAATAGGCCATCGCATGAATCAGATGTCCAACATGATTTACGACCACATAGTATTTGAATCGGTTCCACGCATCTTCTTCTGTGTAAAGAACGGGGCTGTTTTCCGTCAGGCAGTTGTCGAACATTTCCTGCTCAAAAGCTCGTTCTCTCCCGATGCTCACCCCTTCTAAATCACGTACATAGAAATGAACAGGCCACCCATCTTGTAATGCGATCATAGAATTCTGAACGTGTGCCTCCATGCTGACTCCATGTTTGACAAACAACCATAATAGCGGAACCAACGAGATTTCGAGATATTGTCGAAGCCACTTTTCCAAGCATTCCTGATGTGTGAGTTCAGGATGGTGACTTCCAGCTAAACGGATGGCAGCCATGATCGGCGGCTCGGCGGAATGAGGTGGTTGTTCCAATGTTGCCGCGACAACAATCGGTACGTCTTTTTCGATCGGAAGCATAACAGGGTTCTCTCTCCAAATCACAGCGAAGCTCTCTGTAAGCTTCTCACGTTCTTCGGGTGATACGTGCAACGGAGCAACCGAGCGATATCCGGCTTCGTGCAAGATCGTAAAGTTGGCAAACGGCAAGCGTTTTGACAGAAACGAGACAACTCGGCTGGCATCCATCGTTCGTTCCAATTGATCAAGAGGGTTGACTCTGATAAAGTTCGTGATTCTCACATTCAACGGCAGCTTGAAGAAAAAGGAATGCTTCGGGTCCCAAACGGTGCGCACAGAAGAGGTCGGATAGACTTCATCCCCGAGTTGTCCCAAGTCAACGAGCCATCCTCTCTGAATTAAATCCTGCGTCACTTCCCAGGTTTTCACGTGTTCAGCCTGCCACGGATGGCAAGGCATCAATCGATAATGAAGCTGTGCAGGCTCTAATATTTGCCTGGCTCTTTCACTCACTTCTGAGGAAATCCAGCCTTCATCGCACGATTTCTCATTCAGGAAAGATTCTTTCACGAGTTCAGGAGCGCATGCGAAATAGTGTAAAGCAAATGAAGCTCCCATTTCTGGTGCATACCGGGCCATATCTTGTTCCGAAAAGCCCTGTGAGCTTTTGGGGGTCGGATGAAAAGGATGACCAAACACCAGAGACTGCTCAGCCGTAATAAATCGCTCGGCACCCTCCAAATCGAAAAAGGAGCGTCCATCCCGAATGCCATGTCCTACGTAGGTGATCGTCTTTTGAATCGAGTTTTCCATCTGATTCTGGAGCCTTGCGACCAGCTCGCTCGTATGTAGAGGCAGAGATGCAGACTCCGCGAGTTCCTGTAACAATGGCTCAGCCAATTCCTTCGCCTGCTGAACCAAGGTGCAGGTCTTCGCATTCTTCTGGACGATCCAAAATGCGCTTCCATACCGATGATGGCCAAGTGCCGATACATAGGTAACCGAGCCGATCACATCCACCTTTGTTAACGGAAGGACGATACGCATCGGTGTACCCTCTCTCCCCCATTCCTTCACAATACTCGCAGGGATATCTGCCAGATGAGCGTCGGAATCCTTTGGCACTGTAGGATCGAATACACCTGTCTCTCGCAAGAATGCATTGAATAACCGCTCGACTGTTGCCGTCTGTGCCTGATTACGCCCGATTGTCATGGTATCTAGTGTCACTCAATCTTCACCTCATTTTGATGGTATGGTAGAGCGGCATGTGCCAGGGGATGACAAGTACGCAGTGCCAACCAAGGGGCGGCCGCTAGAAACGAAACACCCATTTACACGAATGCCCATTGAGCCAGAATCCCGGCAACAAGAAAATTACTGATTCTGCGGTGCCGCAGCATTTCCCGGGACGCACGAGGAATCGACAAATTCACTCGAGTAACGACCTTTGTTTCACGCCGTGGCTCTTTGAGGCTGAAGCGGGCCAACGAGGGAGGCTTGCTTGTGATCCAGTCTTTTCGCTTCTATCGGATCATCCATTTTGTTCTTCAAATGACCGAATCGGATTACTCGTTGTCCCGACCCCTGCAGGCATGCTCCCCCCACCAGTACCGATGCGTTTCAAAAGAGGTGTCAACAGGAGGCGAATGGGCCATTTCTCGCTTGCAAGGAGTTGCGCTTCAAGCACTTTACGTACCGAAGAAGGAAAGTCATGTTCGAGTAACGTTTCAAGTATGACGCTGTTGATTTCCGCCCAGAAAGCCGCTTCCTCAATGGAATACGTGGTAATCAAAGCATCTGCTATCGCGTACAGATTGACCTGTACCCCAAGCGTTTGAAAATAGGCGAGCAGCTGTTCCGGTGTCTCGTTTATCAAGCTGTTTGGAGCACCTGGCTTGACGACATAGGCGGGATCTCCTACTCCCTCTTTCTCCATCCAATCCAGATGCAAGCGAATGGTGTCATGGTCTCGTAGTAGCAATCCCGTTACGTGATGATTTCGAATGATCAGCATAACGTTCTGACCATGAATTTCAGGCATGATTCCATAGCGGAACAATCGAAGCGAGGTGCCAATAAACACGCTGCAAACCTCCCGAAACAGCGCAAGCACCTGGTGTTCCCCTTGTTCGTCGCCAAATCGTTTGGCTAACCATTGAGCAAACACAGGATTTTCCTGGTTCATATCTACTACCGTTAAAGCAGACATCGGGATGACTTCTACTTCTGGATCGTCCAAGAGATCGAGGGGATATTCCCTGATCAGGCAAGCGAGGTGGCCTGGCTTATCGCTAAACGGATCTCCCGCTGGATCATGATAGCCCCACCATTTCGTCTCGTCGCACAAACGGAGGTGCACCTGCAGCCATTTATCTTTTTCCATGACTTGATGGAGTAACTTCTGACCTTTTGCTCCGTTGTTAAGATACCTAGGCGGAAGAAGCCGCAAAGCCCCCAAAGAATAAATGCCAATTGGCACTTTGACATGATAGTTTCGAGTACTCGCGGCAACCATGGAACGAACAGAAGAAGTAGAACGGAATTCTCCCAGCCCCCGAATGATCGGTACGCATATCTGATGCTTCATCTCTGTGTGATAGTGAGTCGGTAGAATATGCTCCATCTGCCAAGGATGGACGGGAAATAGTAGATAGTCTTTCTCATTCACTCCGACCTGATCGACAGCCTGGCGTAATGTTTCCTTTTCCGATTCATTCAGAATGAAATCCGCAATATCGCTATCTGCGCTCGCTTGTATGTGGTCCCGGCGCACTCCTACCCAATCCAAACCGAACGTTCCCCCATACTCCGGGCTATAACGCTGATAATCAGCGTCGCTCCATCCTCTTTTAGCCCGTGATGTCGGATGAAACGGACGATCTCGCAAGGCGGAGAACCGCTCCACGTGTACGAGAGAGGTTTCGAGAACGCTGCGATTCTCTAGATGCTCCGTCATCGCCTCCAAGGACAATGCTGTATGCTGAATCGAATCTCTCAGTTCGTTTTGAAAATCTTGCAAATTTGGCATGGCCGATTCACGCTCATCCGACGACAGAGCCTCCGCAAATGCTTGCATAAACGTTATAGGATCGAGCTCTACTCCTTCATGCTTGCTCAGCAATAACACAGGAAACCGGCTTATTTTGTACGGCTGAATATAAGACTGGATTTTGACGTGAAAGAGTAAGCTGCGCTCGGTATCAACCGGTAAGCGGAAATACTGCTCTCCTTCCTGTAAAACTCTGCATTCATGATGGGAGGGGCCCATCCATTCGAACCCAACCTGTGCATGATCAACAAATCCAGCGAGATTTTCTTGCAACAGCGCATTGATCAAGTCGCAAAACACGATCTGCTCTGCTCTTTTTTTGAAAGAAATGCTCTTTTCTATCAAATCCATTTCCATCTACGGTTGTCCCTCCTTTCCCCACATTACAGAGGTAACCGTGTACCGACGCTCTCTGCTACCGCTTTTCGGTATATCTCGTGGGCACTCGCGATATCCTCTACCGCCATCCCCATCGGATTTAATAGGATGATCTCTTCATCGGATTCTCGTCCCACCTTTGTCCCGATCAATATTTCTCCCAGCTCTGCGTGCAGCTGCTCGCGGGAAAACGTTCCTTCTACGACGAGTTGGTTAATGACTTTTTTCTCCCGGTTGGATTGTTCCCAGTCATCCACCACTACTTTATCCGCCTTGAGAAACACTTCTTTATGAACATCCATGATGGAAATATTGCTCACAAATGCCCCTTTTTGCAGCCAATCATATGATAGATACGGTTTGTCTACCACGGTGCACGTGATCACTACTTCCCCTTCCCGAACTGCCTCCTCTGCCGTTGGGGCGATAACCACTTCGACCTGAGGTGACTTCTCCCGTAATTGATTGCCTAACCGACCAGCAGACTCTTGATTGACATCAAATAGATGAATCGTTTTCATTTGCGGGAACTGCTCGAGCATTGACAGTAGCTGCATTTTGGCAATGACACCGCATCCCATGCACGCTACCTGTTCAAATCCTTTTTTTGCCAGGTATCGAGCGCCGATGACGGTCACGGCTGCTGTACGCATTCCGCTGATCAAGCTCGTTTCCATCACCGCGATGGGATAATTGCTAATTGGATCGTTCAAGATCACGAGTCCACTCGCACGTTCCATCCCTCGTTTGCTCGGATTGTCGTGCTTGCTTCCAATCCACTTGAGGCCGGACACAGGAGCTTCCCCCCCGACATAAGCAGGCATCGCGATGATTCGGTCTGCGATATGTCCCTCTTTTTCATTGACGCGCAAATATGGCTTCAACGGTTGGACAAAATCGCGTTTTGCATGGAGTTCCAACGCTCTGCTTACGGCCGTGACGTACAGATCGGATGAGTCTCCTCCCAGTTGAGCAATATCAGATTTGCTTAGATATAAAATGGAGTGATTGCTAGACATCGTATGCTTCCTCTCCTTTTCCTTATACAGATACCACTGAATGGTTGAGCTTTTGTACCCATGCTTCATCGTAAACACTATCGAGGTAACGTTCGCCTCGATCAGGCAAAATAGTCGCGACTCGTGAGCCGGCAGGCAATGACGCGATGATCTTTTGAATGGACGCGATGACGGAACCCGACGATCCGCCAGCAAAAATCCCTTCCAACGCTAATAAGTCTTGGCATCCTCTGACGGACTCGACGTCATTTACGTAAACGACTTCATCGATTTCCTCCCTGCTGAGGAGTTCGGGAACACGGCTGGATCCGATCCCCGGCAGCTCGCGTGGAGCAGGAGGAGCACCAAAGATGACAGACCCGACAGCATCTACGGCAATCACTTTTACATGGGGATTCGCCTCACGAATTCTTCTGGCCGTTCCCAAAATACTTCCGGTTGTGCTGACGGCCATGACTAGGTAATCGATTCGTCCGTTTGCTTGTTCTACCATTTCGCTCGCCGTGCCGTAATAATAGGCCTTCCAATTTTTTTCATTCGCATATTGATTAATCCAGTAGGCTTCCGGAGTGATTGCCACCAGTTCTTTTACTCGTTTGATTCTCGTCTTTAAATAGCCGCCTTGATCGTCTGGTTCTTGCACCATCTCGATAGTAGCCCCGAGCTGTTTGATGATATTCAGGTTTGTTTTGGTAATCTTTGGGTCTACCACGCAAGTGAAAGCCAATCCGTAGACACGTGCGATCATAGAAATGGCAATACCCAGATTGCCGGAGGTGCTCTCGATCAGATGCGTCCCTTTATGAATGGCGCCATCCTTCAATCCCTGCTCGATGATGTAACGGGCAGGACGGTCCTTCATGCTACCACCGGGATTCATCATCTCCAGCTTGGCGAGAACTTCTACTTCGTGGTGGGCAAATAGACGACTCAGATGAACCAAGGGTGTATTCCCTACGCACGAAACAATTGACTCAGAAGTATACGAACTCGCACCGCTGAACTCCATGTTTGAACGAATCATCATAGGCACCTTCTCTCCTGAAAAGATTTTAATAATGATAATCATTTGCATCACATGTTGCAGGTACAGAATAATTGATAATGATTATTAGTGTCAATGAGTATTTGGTAATTTTTTCATGAATCTTTTCGTTAAGAGAATCATTCTTTTTTACTAGGGGGATAGAAAAAAGGCCGATCATATCTAGATCAGCCTCTGCTTTGCGCTCCAAAAACCAAAATCTCTGCCATCTTTTTTGGCGGAGCTTGGATCGCCTTATATTTGATTCGTTTACTATCGGTTACATTCTGAAATAAACGTCACCATTTCCCTGAACAGTCGCTTTTAGGTCGAGCGTCAGACCTTCTTTCTTCACGTGGAGAGCCACATCCAGGAGCCAGCGTGTAAAACTAGCCACTTCCATTTCCTGAATTTCCTCCAGCGAGAAAAAGCCTGCCTGATCCACTTCTACACCATCTGGTTCGGGTTCACCTTCGATATAATCCATTTCAAAAGCGATATACACGTTGTGAATGCTCCGCGGTTGATCTCGCAGGGCCACAATGCTTTTGACATGGGCACGAACTCCCGTCTCTTCAAAGACCTCCCGAATGACCGTCTGTTCAATAGGCTCCCATTGTTCGATGTAGCCCCCCGGATTGGTCCATTTGCCTTTTCCCGGTTCTTGTGCTCGACGTACGAGAAGCATTTTTTGGTCTTTAAAAACGAGTGCCCCTACTCCAATGCTGTAATTTCCCCAATGAACGTTCCCACACGAAGTACAGACTTTCCGTTCTACCCCATCTATCGTGCGAGCCTCCATGGAATGACCGCATGACACACAGAAATTGATTGCCATCTCTCTCATCCATCCTTCTGCAACGCAAATCTACTTATTGTCCAAAGCAAATGATAGCAGATCGTTGCGTAGGAAAGGAATGGGGAAAGTGTACCTGATTGAATCCTTCATTCCAATCGCTGTAGAACACCGGAGAGAACGTCTTTATGTCCCCATGTGCTTTCATAATTTCTGCGATTGCTCTTGGGCAAAAACTGTTCCTCTAACTCTCGTACATGCGCTGCCCCGACTAGTTCATCTAGAAACGCGCGTCCCCAAGGGCTGGTATTCACGCTAGCTCCCCACTCCACTAATGCCTCTGAACCACGATGTCTAAAATTGTGCAGGACTTGCCAAGCTGCCTGCAATCCCGCCGATGCAGCCAGTGTCGGATAAAGAGCGATCCGAACCCCCAATTGTTCGTATTCCGCCAAGGTCGGGGCTGGCTCCGGTCCACCCCATATCATCAAGATAGGCGCTGCGATTTCTTTGCAAGCTCGTTCCAACTGCGATCGCGACTGTACGGAATTCAACCAAATGAAATCTACCCCACCCTCTTTCACGTAAGCGTTACAGCGTTCTAGTGCGTCTTCAAATCCACCGTTTTCAGCACCTAAAGCATCGCATCTCGCGCAAATCACAAAAGATGGGTCCAGTGCGTCTCGAGCTGCGACTGCCGCCCGATATTTCCCAACCGCTTCGTCTATCGAAATACATCTTCGTCCTGCGCTCGTGCCCGATTTCTTGGGAGCCTCTTGATCTTCTATTTGAAGTCCGGCTACTCCTGCGCGAATGCATTCTTCTACTGCATAGTGCACATTTACCGCATTGCCGAAGCCAGTATCGGCATCAATAAAAATGGGAATATTCGTGCGCGCGGCCATATGCCTTGCATGGTCCACCAGATCGCGCAATCCGATGATGCCCGAGTCAGGGACACCGTACAAGAATGCGGAAAGCTGCGAACCTGCCAGAAAAAAGGATTCAAAGCCTGCTTCCTCCGCGACACGGGCATACAATGGGCTGAACCCACCCGGCATCACTGACAACTGTCTGCGTCCCAATATTTCCCGAAATTTCATTCTTCTTTCCGTATCCGTAAGTCGTTTTGGCTGCTGTTCTGGTTTCATCTGCTCTGTTCCTTTCTGTCTATCTTGCCAAAATCGTACTGTAAAAAACTTTATTCGTCCAAATCAAACTTTCCATATGTCTATCGGTATGGTCGATAGGCAAGACCAAATGAGAAATATGCACATAACAAAAACCGTCAGGGAGTTTACCCTAACGGCCCTTTTAGGCTATACGTTTATCTGACATGTGCACTCGTTTCCATGGAAGCCCACCTCTTGTCAGGATAAGCATTCTCCCGTTTCGCAGCTGATCATCCATATGACGCCGTATTTATCTTCCAGTTGACCGTACATACCGCCCCAAAATACTGGTTCTAAAGGATGCAGGACATTTCCTCCTGCCGCAAGGTTATCGAACGCTTCACGGCCATCGGTTCCAGATTCGAACTGTAGATTCAGGCTAATGCCGTTCCCCCGCGTAAGGGGATCGAGGGAATCGGCCATGAAGAAGTTTACCCCTCCGGCCATCATACACAAGTGCATGACTTTGTCTTTGATCGCATCATTCGGATCCGGAGCCTGAGCATACGTCATAACAGACTGGATCTCCCCGCCGAGTGCTCCAATATAGAACTCCGCTTGTGCTCTGGAATCCTCCGAAAATAGGAAAGGTTTCAGTGTTGCCATCCTCAATCATCCTTCCATCCAGTTATTGGGTATGTTCGTTCCCATTATAGCACTCTGAAATGGGTGGATTTATTCTGGATTGCTGTGTTCATGCCAAGACAGAAAAACGGACATTCTCTGTCCGCTTTTTTGCTGCTTACAACGCGATTGCGACCTTATGGAACTTTCCGCAGTAGAACCCAAGTGCTTCTCCCTGCTCATACGAGAACTTCGTTACTTTCCCAACAATCAGTGTATGGTCACCACCATCGTACGCTTGCCACGGCTCACATTCCAGATGAGCGAGTGTCCCTGCCAAACGCGGACCTGCATTTGTCTGCTCCCAGGTAATCTCCAAGTCCTGCTGGGGTCTTCCTGCAAACTGCCATGCGATTGCTTCCTGATCGGCTGCCAGAATGTTTACCACGAACGGCTTTTGTAGTAAGACATCATGGGATCGAGCTCTTCGGTCGATCGATACCAAGATCAGGGGTGGATCGATGGAAACGGATGTAAAAGAGTTCACCGTCAAGCCTCCAGCTTCTTCCCCTTCCTGAAAAGTGACAACGGTAACACCCGTCGCGAATCTTCCGAATGTGTTGCGCAATTCACGTGGATCCATGTTGATCCCGCCTTCCTTATTGTACTTTTGCTGAAAACTGTTCGCGTCCTTCAGCCAGCAACTGGTCTGTCAAATCCATCCATTCTCGGATATTCGCCCGGTTGGAGTACCCTGCTGCGTAAAACATCGGATCCCCGATATAGAAGCGCTCGTAATGCAGCAATCGCTGAGTCGCTGCATCCCCGAAGAAATCCCACGCCATTTTGGCGATCTGCACGCGATGGAAGCCGTCGCTGTTGGCACCGCTGAAATAGTATTGGAAGTTTTCACTTTCGGGTCCGAAGAAATCGTTACCGGATGGGGTCAGCATCAGACCGGCAGCACCCATTTGCTTGATCAGATCTACAATGAGTTCATTGTTTTTGGAGTACAGGATGTTTTGGGCTTCGAGGAAGTCTTTGTTCGGTCTCCAGTTTCCGTTATCGTTGTACTCTCCACATTGCTCGGCGGCAAACAGGGCGGACTCATGCGATTTCAGCATCGCGATAATAATACCTACGCGCTCGGAGACTTGAGGGAAGACATTTGTCTTGACGGAATCAGTCAATTTGCTCGCAATCGCTGCTGCCATCCCGAATTTCACCAGTTTCCGAACTGTAGCTTGGTGTGTTGCATGGATGGAAACGTCTGCGTTGAACCTCATCGTATTCGCAGCTTCGATGTTGTTATAGAAGAAGACGCGATCCCAAGGGACGAGAACATCATCGAAAACGACCATGGCATCATTCTCTTCAAATCGACTGCTGAATGGGTGATCGTAAACGTTGCGATCGTCATGTGGCACAAAAGGTTGACGGCACAGCATTTTAAGTCCGGGCGTCGAAACGGGAATCGCAAAAGCCATGCAGTAACGCTCATCCCCTTCTTTAAAGGCCCGCCCGTTTGGAAAGACCAGTAGCTCATCCGTGATCGGTCCCATCGTTGCCAGTTGCTTGGCGCCGCGTACAATGATGCCTTCCTCCGTCTCTTCCTTCACTCCCAGATGCAAGAACAGGTCACGTTGCTCGTGAGATGCTTTGGAACGGTCTATTTGCGGAGTCCCCAGAGCGTGTGTCAGGAAAAGGTCGTTTTCTCTGACGTATTCAAAATACCGATTCATGTTGTCTTCGAACCGCTGTCCCCATTTTCCAAAGAACTTGGAGCTCTCGGCGATACCCATGATGTGCGCATTCATGAACTCCGGTGATCGTCCCATGACACCGTACGTAGACTTGGCGAACAGTTTGTACGCCTCTGTCTTTTTCCTGAGTTCATCGGCGTTTTTGGGAGGCATGAAACAGATGTCGCACAAATCTCCTGTTGTCGGAGAAGGATAGGTCAGTGTCGCTGTATAGCGAGGATCGTGCTTCATGTCGTACAGCTTGGCAATCGCATCGATTGGCCGGCGAAATGCAGGATATTGAGTGACATCCGTTACTCGTTCGCCATTGATGTACACCTCGCGCGTTGAACGCAAGCCTTCCTTGTACTGTTGTCCAGTTCGAATACCCATAGGTAGATCCCTCCAAAAAGGTTGATGGAACGCACTACTAATTTAGTGAACGAATTAATAGTGAACTTGTTTACTAATTTAATTTTATCTTAACGAAGGGAAAATCGACTGTCAATACAAGATCGAATGATTATTCAGAAATTTTCGTTTAAAACGGCTCTTTCAATTGTTCATTCTTCCCTACCTATGTTACGATGTCGATAATGGTAAACCCGTTTACAATCTAAGCTAAAGGTAGGAATTCTTATGTACCAAATGGTCAACCCCGATCTAATCCAGCTAGTCGGTGAATTACAGCGGAAGATGAATGCAAATTTGGACACGTATCATACGGTTTCCCCTGGCATTCATCGGGCATCGGCATTATTGCCCATCCTGATCTCGCGGAGTCATCAGCTGTCCATTTCCCTGCTCAACAAGCATACCCTTTCCTATGGGCTGACCCACGTCAAGTTCTCTACCCTGCTTCTCCTTTTTCGTACACGCGAACACCAATTGACCATGACCGAAATCAGCCAGCAGAAGCATGTCACTCGGACGAACATCACCAACCTCGTGGATGCGTTGGAAAAAGATCATTTCGTGGAGCGGCAAAAAGATCCGAATGATCGCAGAAGCGCCTTGATTCACTTGACGCAAAAAGGGATTGAAGTCATTTTGGAGCACTTGCAGGCTTATTGGGACAGGCAAAAATGGATGTTTGACGGTCTGGCAAGTGAAGAGCAGGAGGATCTCTTCTGGCTGCTATGCCGTTTGATCGCTGCCCTGCAAGAGAAATCTTCGGAGGAGTCTCCCCTGCTGGAAAAGGAGCTCGTTACGGAGCAGGCACTTCAGGTCCAACAGATGATGAGCAGCATCCTCGACTCTTATCAAGAAGTCACACCGGGGATTCACCGATCCTCTGCTGCCTTGTCGATCCTTCTCGCTCGTGCTTACAACCTCACTATTTTTCAGCTAAACAAGCACACTATGGATCTTGGGCTGAGCCACGCCAAGTTTTCTACGCTCCTCCTCCTGTTCCGTTCAAAAGGTCAGAACCTGTCGATGACCGAAATTAGCCAGCAAAAAAACGTGACGAAAACGAATATCACGAAACTGATCGATGGTCTGGAGCAAGATGGCTTTGTCCAACGTGTGAAGGATCCAACTGACCGCAGGAGCTCCCTCGTCCAACTAACTGACCACGCAAAGACATTCATCCCCGCCCAATTACAAGAGTATTGGGACAAGCAGAAATGGGTATTTGACGGTCTGGAAGAGCAAGAACAGGAAAAGCTGTTACAGCTGCTATTTCCCCTTTTAGCCAACCTGCAACTAAAAGAAAAAATGGAAGAGTAGACTTGCATGCTAAGTCTACTTTTTTGTTTCTTATCAAAACGAGCAAAAGAAAAAGCCCTCACAACATGAGAGCTTTGAGTGAACACGCACTATCCTTATTTCCTTGCTGATGCAGCCAGTGCTTCTTCTCTGCGAATTTTGGCATGCAAAACAGGATTGGTGATATTAAAGAACTTCAGAGCATTCCCGCCTAATATTTTTCTCTTTGCGGTTTCACTCAAGAACGGAATGTCGTAAATCGACGCAGGTGTATCAAAGTCTTGGTGCGGGTAATCAGAAGCGTAGAGCAATTGGTTTTCAGCATCGAACATGTCGAAGATTTCTTTCATCATCCCGATATTCTCTGTATACTCCAGCGGCTGCGACGTAAAGTAGAAGTTCTTCATGTATTCACTCGGTTTCTTCGTCAAGAATGGTGCATCTGACTGACGATACAGGTAATCTGTATCCAATCGCATCATCAAGAACGGAATCCACGATACCCCGGCCTCAATAAAGATGAATTTCAAGTCAGGGAAGCGCTCCGGAATGCCGTTGATAATCAAGTTGGTCGCCTGGATCATGTTATACAGCGGGAAGCCAAGTGCATGAGCCGATAAGAAACGATTCAACTGCTGGAAAGGTCTCTCCATCCAGTGCGAAACCGTATGGAAGGCAAGCGGCTGCCCCAGGTCTTCCAGCAACTTGTACAACGGCATGTAGGAATTGTGATGCGCAGGCTGGTAACGCAAGCTGGTCACCAGGAAACCGACGACCCCTTTTTTCCCGCCGAACTCTTTGACAATCTTCACACAAGCATCTGGATTGGAAAACGGCAAATACAGCATCGTTTTAATCGCATCGTTCTGCGGCAGCACTTCTTCGGTCATCCAGCGGGCAAATCCGTATGCGATCGCCACCTCAATCTCCGAATCGGGATGAACGCCCAGTGTCAACAGGTCTGTAGGAAACACGATGTTGTAATCGATCGCCATTTTCTGGCTGCTCTGCAATAGAGGGTAAATTTCTTTTGGCATGATTTCGCCTTCTGGCAGTTTGCTTCGCACAAATAACGGTATGCTCTTCATCCGTCCAGCCATGGTGCGATCGCCCAAGTCCACGTAAATGTGTTTGGATCCATTGCTATGTACGCGAAGCCGGCTGCGGTAAGGCTCTTCCACATATTCAGCGATCACATTCATTGGAGTGCCCATGTAGTGACAGTCTGCATCGACAATTGGAATGTCGTACAGGCCTCGTGCTAGTGCCTGCTTCTCAGCGTTGTCCAGAAAATTCTTTTCTAAGCTTAAATCGATCTTCATCGGTTATCCCTCCTGTATAGAAATCACGTGTATGGAACCACGTTCCCTCGCGATCAAATAGTGATGTATACTTTGCCTTCTTTGATATGAGGATTAAACTTCCGCAAAACAAACTTGGGATCCGCGATGCACTCTCCGGACTTGAGGTCGAATTCAAAACCGTGCCATGGACAAACGACATTCATCTCTTCCTTGGAGTGATAATCGCCTTCGCTCATTCGGTTCTCGTCCATCCTCATGCGGACACGCTCTGACACGTTCCCCAAACAGACAGGTCCCTCAAAATGTGGGCACGTATTTTCAATCGCGTGAATCTGGTCATTCACCAAGATGACTCCAATCTCCAGCCCCTCCAAAGCCACGTAGTACATCTTTCTTTCTTCCAGTTCGGTTCGCTCACATACGTAATGCTCCATCCTTGTCCCCTCCTGTACATTTCACTTGGTTTCATCAGAAATTTTTGAACATTTGCAGTTCGAACAGCTCGATGTGCTTGCTTTCCATCAGACCGTTAATAAACATCATGGCCTCCGTATCCGGGACCGTATTATATTTAGGAACGGGCATAAATGGCTCTGCGTTTTGCTCCGTCGTCAACAGTTTCTCGATTCGATACCCATACAGCTTGATCGCGATTTCAGAAAGCGCTTGCAAGTCTTGGATATCTAATTGGTCCCACAGACCGTTTCTCTCCCCTTCACCTAGAAATGTGAGGAACTGCTTCACTCGATCTGCCCCATTTAAAGACATCTGATCTGTCGGTACGCTCATGGCAGCAGAACACCTCCCTATGCTTTTTATATGTCGCTCATTATTATTGGACAATATTGTTGATCAATATTGCTGTTACCTCAAATTATACGTGTGGCTTTTTTATCTGTCAACAAAATTGTGCAGACAATTCCGAATCATGTTGTTCGTTGAAAAGAAATCTCCCTTAGATTTAATAAGGAGCTTGCTCCATTGTCTCCGTAACTATTTTGAATTTGTTTATGTAAGTACGCCTGCATACAAAAAACACGCCGTGATAGGCGTGTTTTCACTTGTATCCATGTTCTCTTATTTTTTTTGATTTTCATCCAAAATCGACCGCAACTCTTTGATGTCCTCTTCCGTTAACGATTCCTCCTCGATGAACTGAACCAACATCGACTTCATTGTCCCACCGTATATTCGAGTAAGAAAAGACTGCGCTTCTGCTTGTTGGCATTCTCCTTGCGTATATAAGGGGAAAAAAGTATACACCTTTTGATTTTGATTTACCCCTACCACCTTTTTTTTAACGAGACGATCCAAAAGGGTGCGTATGGTTTTAGGCTTCCAATCCATTCTTTCCTGCAAGGAGTGAATGACTTCATTAGCCGTTTGCGGGTCCTTCTCCCAAAGCACGTTCATAACTTCCCACTCTGCTTCAGAGATACCGGGTACTTTTTTAGCCACCCTTATTCACCTCCTTCTACAAACCTTTAGTAAATGCCTTTTTTCTTCAAAATAGATAATGCTATTTTTGCCGCCGTACTTCCGTTGCTGTGATCTTCGTTTCGTATATTTGTTGCAAAGAAATAGGTGTTCTTTTTGTTCTCTACATATCCAATGAACCAGCCGTTTATATTTTTGTTATTTACAGAGCCTGTGCCTGTTTTACCGGAAAGGATCGCACCATCTTTCTCCTCTAATTTGATCGAGTCTTTGATAGTTTGGATATTTTTATCTGTATATCCGAATTGATTCGTATAAAGTGATTTTAATAGTAAAACCTGCTCCACTGGAGAAATTTCCAATGAAGATTCCATCCAAAATTGGTCTCCTCGACCCGTCAGATTTTCATTCCCATAACCTACTTGTTTCAGATAGGCCTGTAAGCTGTCCTTATCAAACCTTTTATCCAGCTCCTGAAAGTACCAATTTACGGAACTTTTCATCGCTGTATGTAAGTTTTGATTCTTATTCCAGGCAGCATAAGGATACATCTCACCATTCCAATAGAGGGTTGAATTTTCTTTTGTAATGATAGAAGACTCCAAAGCAAATAACGCGCTATAAATCTTGTATGTGGAATTCGGTGAAACTCTTGATTCGCTATTCTTTTTATTATAAATACTAAAATGATCGGCATTCATGTCATATAATACAAAACTGCCGTCATAGCCGTCAAAATATGAGCTTAGATCCTCGTAATCTGTTCTGTCCCCTTTAAATTGATAATAATGATTGTCGCTGGCGATGGCAGTAATGAGTGGAATCTGGCTAGCAACGACGATACTTGCCAGCATAAAAATAGTTATACTCTTCTTTTTCAACTGCTTTGACTCCATTTTGAAGGACGCGATCTTTTGAATACGCCTTTTTAATTGCTCTTTGGAACTGGCCATTTGATTTTCAAAGACGAAATTCTTTTGCCTTGATACTCTGTCCACAAAAGTAATGATCGTATTTCCATATTCCGCATAGCATTGCTCGTCTAATGATTTTAGAACATCCATATCGCAGGAAATTTCTCGGTCCAATCGCATTTCTCTAAAAGCAATCCAAACAAGCGGGTTAAACCAGTATAAAAGCTGGAAAATAACGATCAGATAATTCGTCACGTTGTCTTTATTTTTATAGTGATTCAGTTCATGCAAAATCACGTATTTGATATCATTCATCGTTAGCCATTCGTTGAAATGAATCGGAAATACCACATAAGCCTTATGTAGTCCAAACATCATAGGAGATTTGACAAGCGGTGATTCCCCTACAATCAATTCTCTGGATATATTTAGATGCTGCTTGCACTCTTCCAGCAGCCGTAAGATGTCGTTATTTTTCAAGCGGGAGGTAGATCTTTGAATATGCTTGATTCTCAACCAGGCATATACGGCTGGTACAGCTAAAAGCAGCATGCCAACCATCCATATGATCGCTAAGAGATCATCTAGAACTGCCGGAGTATAACGATGTACAGATATGGAGAAGTCCTCCAACCAATTCACGTTACCTGTAACTTGATTTTCCGTACGGGGAGTTGTAGGTCCCATTCCATCATATCGGTTGAAAGCAGAAAGAGAAAAATCATTTGCAAAAGCAAAATAATGGGTTGGTATAAAAGGAATCGTTAGTGCAATAAACAACAGATACCATAGATTATAGTGCCATTTTGCAGAGAGCTGCTTTCGAAAGAGCTTTTTAGTCAGCATGATGACGGCAACGCTAAAAGAAGACACGATAAAGCTTGTTACCATATGAGTAATGAACATGCTACTCATCTCCCTCTTTGAACCAATGGTAATCTTTTCTCCCTGTGCTTTGTTCCTTGGGAAGTCTCGCCATCCTGTATGTAAAATGAAAGGAATTAGTGACAAAACACAAATGATCATAAAGGCAAGAGTACTATAAGAGCGCTCGATTCGAAAGGCCCACAAATTGCCGAATGAGCAATTTACGAGCCTTTTCATGCATCGTTACTCGTGTTTATTGCAGAGCGTCGAGTGAGAACTTGGCAGCTTGTGCAATCAGGGCATTGTCATACTTGGCATCGCGGGTATCTCGACTGGATAGAATCGCGATGACGATGGGATCGCCATCAGGCGGCCAAACAACAGCGATGTCGTTGCGCGTTCCATAGCTACCTGCTCCAGACTTGTCACCGACCACCCAGTCTTTCGGAGTGCCTGCACGAATTAGCTCGTCTCCTGTCGCATTCCCTAACATCCAATTCGTGAGGATCGAACGTTTGTCAGCCGGTAGAACCTCGCCAAGTGTGAAAGCCTGAAGAGTGGTAGCGAGAGCTCTCGGTGTGCTTGTATCACGAGTGTCGCCAGGAGTAGCTTCATTTAGTTCAGGCTCGAAGCGATCTGCTATGAGAACATTGTCTCCTATTTGCTGAAGCTTCTTTTGAAAGCCTTCGGGGCCACCCAATTCCTTAAACAAAAGATTTGCGGCAGTGTTGTCGCTATAACGAACTGCGGCCTCGCAGAGTTCCTTTAGTGTCATCCCTGTTTTTACGTGCTCTTTTGTGACGGGTGAATAGGACACCAGATCGCCGCTGGTATAGGTCATACGTTTCTCAAGTCCTTCAATGGAGTTCTGCTTTAGCACGGCGCCTGCCGCTAAAACCTTGGAGGTCGATGCGTAAGCGAAGCGTTCATCCGCACGATAAGTGATGGTCCGACCTGTGCCGGTGTCGATCGCATAAACTCCAAGACGTGCTCCAAAGTCCTTCTCTAATTGAATCAACTGTTGATCTATTGAGACTTCTTTCTCAGTCTTCGTTTGCTCCTTCGTCTGGGCTGCAGAGGGAATATCTCCTTTTGCCGAGCAACCGGTCAACGTGAGTACCGTGATCAAGCTGATTGTGAGTGTTTTTGCCAGTTTACCAGTGATATATTCCACATTCCTTATTTTTATCATGATTCTACCCTCATTTCTATTTATGTCAAAGTTTCTACGTTTTTTCCGAGATAGTTTCAGTATTCTGCACATTTGATTACATTCGTAATCCCAAAAGGCGCAATGTCCCACAATAAAATGGCTCTACATAGAATTTAATTGCGCAGCCCAATAACCTTGTCATACGCTTCGTAGACGCTACAAGTAATCAC
>JARDZO010000059.1 GCA_029240815.1 Brevibacillus sp. | reverse complement strand
TGCCTCATCCCTTGCATCGCATCCCCCCTTTCACAAGGGACTTGGTCCTACAGGGTGAACTTGCCTACACCATGCTGCAGTTCTTCTGCTACGGTGTTTAACCGCTCAACGGATTCTGCTATATCCTGGATCGCTTGCAGCTGCTCCGCTGTCGCTTCCACTACCGTTTGGGCATCATCGGAGGCGTGCTTGGCAATTTGATGCATTTCGTCGACGGATGCACTGACTTGCTGGGATCCTGCAGACATTTGTTCGGATGCTGCAGAAACCTCCAAAATGTGTCCAGCAACATTCCGGGACGAATCGAGAATATGTGCGAAGATGTCGCGCACTTCTTCGATCAGTTGAATGCCTTCCTGTGCGTTTTGATTGCCCTCATTCATCACGTCAACCGCATGGCGGGTATCTTGCTGGATTTCACCGATCAACTTTGCAATTTTGGATGCGGATTCTTCGGATTGATTTGCCAGATTTTTCACTTCGCCAGCCACTACGGCAAAACCGCGTCCATGCTCGCCTGCCCGTGCAGCCTCGATCGAAGCGTTCAGCGCAAGCAAATTGATTTGTGACGTCAACTGACTGATGGTATCGAGAATTCCCTCAATTTCTTTGGAACGACCATTCAGACGTTCAATAGCCTCTGCCGCTTTGCTCGTTCCATCGCCAATGCTTCCCATTTGACGTACAGCTTGCTCCACGACAGCCGTTCCTTGCTCAGCCTGCTCAGTTGCTTCTCGTGCCGCCTCAGAGACATGCGAGGATGTCTCGGCGATTTTCACAATACCTGCTGCCATATCATTCATGGACAATGCAACTTCCTGAGAACTGTTGGCTTGTGCCTGCGCCCCTCCGGAAATCTGGGCGATTGACGCTCCAATCCGGCTTACGTTTTCAGTCGCATGCTCAATGCCTGCTGAGACTTCCTGTGTAAAACGCAGCACCTGATCTGAGGACAGCGAAACGCCTTCAATCAAGTCCTTCAAGTGGGACACCGTTTGGTTAAAGTCACGGGACAAAACGGCGATCTCATCTTTCCCTTCCACAGTCACCGTCTCCGTCAAATTGCCCTGAGCCACGACATTGACCACATGATTTAAACGCTGGATCGGTTTGACCAAACGGACAGCCAAGAAGTACACGAGCAAGATGCCGATGATTAAAACGACCAAAGAGATCACAAGAAGTTTGATTGACAACTCATTTACTGGAGCATGCAGCTCTATTGTAGGAGCAGTAATGAATACGCCCCAGTTCATTTTGGTGCTAGCGAACGAGGCAAAATTCGCGATTTGATTCTGTTGGTATTGAATGATTCCATGGTTGCCTTGCTGGATGGCTTCAAACGCGGTTTGAAGCTCGGTGATATTTGCATTCAGCATCGATTCCTTCAAGATCAGATCGGTATTGGGATGCCAAATATACGTCCCTTTTTTACTGACCAAAAAGGCGTAACCACTTTCCCCGAATTTTTCTTCGGAAACAGTCTTTTGAATTTCATTGATCGGAATGGTGGAGCCGACATAACCGTATTGGCGGTTTTCCTTCATCAACGGAACGATGACAGTCACGATGTTATTGCCTGTCCGCTGGGAAATGACAGGCTCAGAGACAATGATTTTCCCTTCTCCCCTGCCAGCTTCCTGAAAGTGCGGACGGTCAGATGGATTCGTCTCTTCTCCTTTAAAGTTGATGACCTTTTTGCCACTTAAGTCATAAGAAAAGAAGAACGTCTCAAATTCTGGATTTTTCTTTTGGGCCTCTTGAATCAGCTTCAGGTCATGCTCAAAATTGTTATCGGATGAAATCATCTCTCCAATGGTTTCAACGATTCCAATTTTTTCTTGAAAGAAACTGTCAATTCGGATGGAAAGGTTGCTCGCAGCTAATTCAGCTTCTTTGTCCAGACTGGAAGCCAACAGCTTCGAGGAGCTCCAATAGCTGGCACCGCAAACGGTAGCCAAACTGATGACCAAGAGCAGGCACATGACGACAATCAACTTTCTCCTTAAGCTTGCTTTCATCGGGAATTTGTTCCTCCTATCCTCTTGTTGACAACAAAAAAAGACTGCCATCCGACAGCCCTGTGCGCTTACGGTTTGGCAACCCGGCGATCTTAGCAGCTTTATCATGTATGCCGCCTTAGACCCGTGGCTTTGCGTCCCTGCCTTTCAACAGGTTTGCCCTTGTCATTTTTTGTCGTTTATATGTGCTAAAAGTACTATAGCACAATGTGGAAAATAGTAGATATTTTTTGTTTAATTTTTACAATCGCTTTCAGAATCAAAGCTATCTTTTTCCACATTTGTCCACGAATATTTAACTACCCGTCTATCCACGCAGATAAACCTTTTCTTAATTAGCGAGACGTATAAAAAAGGAAAGAGCTGATCCCTTCTCTCCATAGGAATCAGCTCTATCACAACTATACACTTGCGTTTTTTACTCACTTCAGCACGTAATCGGCCAACACGCTCTGCACTTCATAGATATTTAGATTCTTGTTGAATTGCCGTTGCAGCGGCACCTGACTGCCCGAGATGTAAATTTTGAGTTCGGCATCCAAATCAAAACTCCCTGCGGTTTCTATACTGAAATGGGTAATGCTTTTGTAAGGTATGGAATGAAACTCCACTTTCTTCCCAGTCAGTCCCTGCTTGTCGATCAGAATTAACCGTTTATCCGTAAAGATAAAAAGGTCTCGAATCAATTTATACGCTTTTTCAATCCGCTCATTTCTCGCCAGGATGTGGCCAAACTCGTCTTGTGCATCGGCTACACTGACTTCTGATGCATTTCCCATCAAGCCGTCAAACAACCCCATGCCTTCTCCTCCGTTCTTTCACGTTCTCCGTATGATGTTTATGGATAAGGGTACCATCTCTTAATAAAAAAGGAAATAACAACTAGCTAGCTATCTGTCCATGCAAACGTTCCAAAAAAACTGGCCCATTGACCAGTTTTTACGGGGACTAGGATACCAGTTTCACCAATACTGTTGATAATTTCCTTGCGGCTGATACATCCCTTGCGGTGGCGCATACGGCGATCCCTGTGGCTGTCCATATCCATACTGTGGAGGTACCGGTACTTGCTGATAGGGCAGCTGGTAGCCATATGCTTGAGGTTGTTGAAAAGCTTGACCTTGGATATGTCCTTGATAGCAGTTGGCAGGAGGCCCGATGAAGGTCGACATCTGGATCGGAGAAATGGCATCTCTCCACTGCCCTTCATTCAGACAGTATGTGTGAGCCATGATATTGCTTGGCGTTAATCGCAGAATATCAGACCCGAGGATCACCTCAGGTATCGGCGCGTTAAAAATGGCGATCAGGTGAGTGTTGTCTGCAGTAGCGACTTCCCAATGCCACCACCCTTGAGGGACGTTGGTCACCTGGCCAGGGGTAATAGGATACGTCGATACTTCATTCGTAAAAGGATTAATAAAGGATACATTGGCTGCTCCAGAAACGCAGTACACGAGCTCAGCAGCATTTTGATGGTAATGCGGCTCCACGACATTTCCCTGGCTCATAAAAATATCAAGAATGGACGAGTTGTCCAACGAGTTCAGCGTTTGAGTTGACAGTACGTTGATGTAGTTTTGCAGATCTTTGGTAAACAGCCTGTTTCTATTTACATCATCGAAGTATTGTACGGAAGGTGATTTGTAATCGAGATACAGAGTCATTCAACTTTCAGCCCCACTTTTCACTAATTTACCTACCACATATGCATATGTCATGGGCAACAGGTATGTTCGCCCATTTGCCCAGATTGCTCCCCGAGAAGTATGGGAACAGCAAAAAAGCTGACAACCCCTCGTACAGGTGTCAGCTTGATAACTTTTTATTTTTCGTTTAGCTCAATCCCACAATTTGGCCTTCGTCATCCACATACAGCGACTCAGCGGCCGGCCTTTTCGGCAGTCCCGGCATGGTGACCAGACTTCCTGTCAGTGCGACGATGAATCCTGCTCCCGCTGATATGCGCACTTCACTCACAGAAATAGTGAAGTCTGTCGGTGCGCCTAATACATCAGCGCGATCGGTAAATGAGTAAGGCGTTTTTGCCATGCAGACCGGAAGATGAGAGAGCCCCATTTCTTCGATCTTTTGTATGGTTTTGAGGGCAGACGGTGAAAAAACCACACCAGAGCCACGATAAATTTCCTTTACAACCGTCTCGATTTTTTGCGGGATCGACAAATCCTCTTCATAAAGAAAGCGGAAGGTGGATGGCATTTCGGCTGCACGCGCCACTTTTTCTGCCAGCTCAATCCCGCCCTTGCTGCCTTCAGCCCAGACGTCGGAAAGTGCCGCTTCTACACCCAACTGTTGGCAGAGCGCTACGACCGCATCTACTTCTTGCTGCGTGTCGGTAGTGAAATGATTGATCGCGACCACTGCAGGTACCCCGAACTTTTGCAGGTTCTCGATATGTCGGCGGACGTTGGCAAAGCCACGCTCCAATGCCTCTAGATTTCCCACAGCCAGATCGGCTACCTTGACGCCGCCGTTGTATTTCAATGCCCTCACTGTGATGACGACCACAGCGGCTGCAGGAGTCAGACCTGCCTTTCTGCATTTGATGTCAAAAAATTTCTCTGCTCCCAAATCCGCTCCGAACCCAGCCTCTGTCACGACATAGTCTGCCAGCTTGAGCGCAGTCTTCGTGCCGATGACGCTGCTGCATCCATGCGCAATGTTGGCAAACGGCCCACCGTGAATGAGGACAGGTGTCCCTTCAATGGTCTGCACCAGATTTGGTTTGATCGCTTCTTTTAATAGGACACACATCGCTTCGACTGCATGAATTTCCCTTGCCTGAACAGGCTCATCGTCAAAATCGTAGCCGATGATGATGTTATTCAGGCGCTCTCGCAAATCCGACAGATTTTCACTCAAGCACAAAATCGCCATGATTTCAGAAGCGGTCGTAATCATAAATCCGTCTTCCCGCGACATTCCGTTTCCATCGCCCAAACCAACCACGATATTACGCAGCGCACGGTCATTCATGTCCATGGCTCGTTTCCATACGATTTTCTTTGGATTCAAACGGCGAGGATTCCCATGAAATATATGGTTATCAATCATGGCAGCCAACAAATTGTGTGCTGAAGTGATGGCGTGGATGTCCCCTGTAAAATGAAGATTGATTTCGTCAGCCGGGAGAATTTGTGCCTGACCACTCCCGGTGGCTCCACCCTTTATGCCCATGCACGGACCGAGAGACGGCTCCCGAAGTGCGGCTATTGTCTGTTTCCCCAAGGCGTTCAGCGACTGGGACAACCCAATTGTCGTAAGCGTTTTTCCTGCTCCTGCCGGGTTGGGATTCATCGCAGTCACGAGGATCAGTTTCCCGTCAGGACGGTCCTTTACCTTTTCCCAAAGCTCATCCGATAATTTGGCCTTAAACTTTCCGTACAGTTCCAGATCCTGCTCTTCGATACCTGCTGTCTTGGCAATCTCGACAATCGGCTTCATGCGTGCCTCCCTGCAATCGGTGAATTCGTTGTTTCATGACCAACTTCTACATTCCACATTGTAGTCGCTTCTCCTTTCCCCCGAACCCCTTTTTGGGGAAAAAAAGAAAACCCGCACTCTGTAGGTTACACAGAGTACAGGCCTTGTAGGTCATGAAAGTTACGCTCCGAAAATTTTCCCCGGATTCAGAATGCCAGTCGGGTCTAATACGTGCTTCATGGATTGCATGACATCGAGGGCATCTCCATGCTCAATACGCTGGTATTTTGCTTTTCCGACCCCGACACCGTGTTCTCCGGTGCATGTCCCGCCTCGGCTCAGCGCATATTCGACCAAATGAGCATTCAGTTCTTCGGCACGCGCCACTTCCGCCGGATCGGTCAAGTCGATCATCAGGATGACGTGGTAGTTGCCATCTCCGACGTGCCCCAGAATCGCTCCATCCAAGCCCGAGCGATCAATGGCTTGTCTGGCGTCAACGACAGCTCCTGCCAGCTCAGAAAATGGAACGCACACATCTGTCACCATCATCTTTTTCCCCGGAGATTTGTGGATAAAGGCATACGCCATATTGTGACGCACATCCCATAGCTGCGCACGCGCTTTGGAGTCCGTCTCGAACAGAAACTCGGAGCATCCGTGCTCACCTGCGATGTTCTGTGCAAATTCAATATCGTGCTGCAAGCCTTGCTCACTTCCGTGAAACTCGATAAAAAGCGTGGGGTTTTCTGGATAGCTCGTTTCCTTGTATGCGTTGACCTGACGAATGGAGCGTTCGTCGATCAGCTCAATTCGCGCCACCTGGATACCCGCTGACAAGATGTCCACTACGGTATCTACTGCATCCTGTACGGTAGGGAAGCAAGCTCGCGCCGCCATTGTTGCCTCAGGAATTCCGTATACGCGCAAGGTCAATTCTGTAAATGCCCCGAGCGTTCCTTCCGAGCCTACGAAGAGCCCTGTCAGGTGATAACCGGACGAGGATTTCGCTGTCATGCTTCCCGTGTGGATGATGCGACCATCTGCCAATACCACTTCCAGATCGCGTACATTATCGCGCATTACGCCGTAACGAACAGATGTAGTTCCGCTCGCATTCGTCGCTGCCATTCCGCCTAGTGTAGCGTCTGCCCCTGGATCAACGGAGAAAAACAGCCCGTGCTTTTTCAATTCCTTGTTGAGCTGCGTACGCGTCACACCAGGCTGCACGCGAACCAGAAAATCTTGCGGACGCACTTCCAACACTTGATTCATCAGCGAAAAATCCAAGCTGATACCGCCATGATAAGGAATGGCATGCCCTTCCAGACTGCTTCCCAAACCAAACGGTGTGACAGCGATGTGCTTCTCGCTTGCCAGTTTCATGATCTGGCTAACTTCTTGGGCAGTCTGCGGAAACACTACGACGTCAGGCAAGTGCGGCGTATGATACGATTCGTCGTGACTGTGGTGTTCGAGGACAGTTGGGTTCGTCGTGACACGTTCGTCACCCAACCAGTCTTTTAAGTGTTGAATGTAATCCACGAATACCGCCTCCTCGTTACTTACTCAAGTTAACCAACCACAAGCTAATTTCTGGTACGTATGTGATGAGCATCAAATCGACGATCATGAGGATCAGAAATGGAATAGCCGCCCTTTCAATCGCTGAGTTGGGAAGTTTTGCTATATTTCCAGCTACAAGCAAGTTGAGTCCCACTGGCGGCGTCAGCATACCAATCGCGGAGTTGACGACCATGATAACCCCGAACAACACCGGGTCGATTCCCAGCGCAGTGGTGATCGGCAGCAAAATCGGCGTCATAAGGATGATCGTAACCGCCGTCTCCATAAACGTCCCCAAGATGAGCAGCAAAACGTTGATGATCAACAGTGTAATAAACATGCTATCGGTAATCCCCAGCATGAATTGGGCAATTTCCTGAGGAATATTTTCCCTGGTCATAATAAACCCGAATGCGTTGGCCGTCGCAATAATGAGCATGATGACTGCTGTCATACTGGCCGAACCCGCAAAAATTTCTCCCAAGTCTTTCCATTTAATTTCCCGGTAGACGAACAACCCTACCACCAAACCATATACAACCGCTACAACAGCTGCTTCTGTAGAAGTGAAAATACCACCGTAGATGCCACCCAAAATAATAACAGGCATGAGAATCGCCAAAATGGCGTCTTTGAAAGCCTTCCAAATGTCTGCAAGCGAATGTTTTTCTCCACCGCCCCAGCCATTTTTCTTGCTGATCCAGTACGAGTATGCAATGAGCGAGATCGCAACGAGAATACCCGGTCCAATCCCTGCAATGAACAAATCGTTAATGGAAGTACTTGCTGCCACTCCGTACAAAACCATCGGAACGCTAGGCGGAATCATAACGCCGATCGTCCCGCCCGCTGCATGCAGCGCAGCCGAAAAACGAACGTCATACCCCTTTTTGACCATGTGCGGGATGAGAATGCCCCCTACAGCAGCTGTCGTCGCTGCTGAAGAGCCCGAAATAGCGGCAAAGAACGTGCAACCCATAACCGCCACAATCGCCAATCCTCCTGGCAGAGTCCCTACCAGCGTATTGGCAAACCGAATCAACCGCGCTGAAATACCGCCTGTCTCCATCAGCTTACCAGCGAGCAAAAAGAATGGAACTGCCATCAATGGGAAGGAGTCCGTCCCGTTGAACATTTTTTGAATGACGACCAGCAAAGGGATGTTTCCCTCTACCATAAAGGCAACAACCACTGAAAGCCCTAATGCAACGGCAATCGGGACATTAATGATCAGGAGAACCAATAGTGTTAAAAAGAGCACAGTACCCACAATCGATTCACTCCTTCCCGGTGATATCTTTCCAAGTTACATGGAGAACGTTCATGATGAGCAAAACACCGCTGATCGGAATCACCATGTAGACGTAACCCATGGGAACGAGCAGAGTGGGGGATGTCTGTGTCATGCTTCGAGCTGACAAGGCGTACCCCTGTTGAACCATGACTATAAAAAAGAAAATGCTGAGAAGCGCAGCAATACTCAGGACGACCTTATTCATCAGAGGTGACAAAAACTTCTGAATATATTCGGTACCAATATGCGCTTTAATGGCCATGGCGTATGCCGAACCGAGAAAAGTGATCCAGATCAGCAAGTAACGAGCCAATTCTTCCGTCCAAGCAAGTGGCTGGTCCAGGAAAAATCGGAACAGCACCTGCAGGAAAACCGCTACGACCATGACAGCGAGCAGCGCAATGACGATGAAACGAGTAAGACTGTTTATTTTGGAAATAAGGGTGCCCACACGATTTCTCCTTTCTCAGGGAAAAGGGGGGAGAAAAGCTCCTGCTCTTCTCCCTTCTGTCGTTTATTTCGTATTCATGATTTCGTCAACCAGCTCTTTGCCGAATTGACCAGAAAACTTATCATACACAGGCTTCATCGCGTCGCGGAATGCTTGCTTGTCCACGTCTTCGGTGATTACTACGCCCTTCGATTTAATATCGGTGATGGCTTCCTGCTCCATTTTGATCATCAGTTCACGCTCGTACTGACCTGCTTTTACTGCTTCTTCGGAAATCAGCTGTTGCACGTCAGCAGGCAGCTTGTCCCATACTGGTTTACTGAACAAGATCAGGGCAGCGGAGTATACGTGACCGGTCAAGGACATGTGCGTTTGCTTAGAATCGTACAGCTTGTAGGTTTGAGCAACGATCGCCGGGTTTTCCTGAGCATCTACTACACCTTGTTGCAGAGCAGTCAGTGCTTCTGTCCAAGCCATCGGGGTTGGTTTTGCTCCCAATGCTTCAAAAGCTGCCAGATGAATCGGGTTCTCCTGCGTGCGGATCTTCATCCCTTTAACATCAGCCGGAGTCTTGATGTCTTTGGCTCCGTTCGTGATGTGACGGAAACCGTTTTCAGCCCAAGCCAATCCTACGAGGTTTGCACTGCTCAAGTCTTTGAGGATGTCTTGACCGACTTTTCCATCCAAGACTTTGTATGCCTGCTCACGGCTCTCAAAAAGGAACGGCAGGTCGAGTACGCCCAATTTTGAATAGAAGTTGGTCACTGGTGCAGTAGAAGTAATCGACATATCTGCTGTTCCAAACGTAAGCGCTTCAGTCAATTCGCGCTCAGCACCCAGCTGGCTCAGTGGATATACTTCGATTTTCACTTTCCCGTTCGAGCGCTTCTCTACATCCTCTGCCATCTTTTTCAGCGCCAGGTTATACGGGTGATCTTCTGTCAGCGAGTGACCAGCTTTAAATACAAAGGTTTGTCCGTCGCTTTTTGGCGCTTCCGTCTGAGCAGCTTGTCCGCCATTCTGCCCGGAAGGCTGAGCAGCTTGCCCGCCGCCTCCTCCGCACGCTGTCAGCAATAAGGACGCTGACATGATCCCTGATAATAGAAAGCTCCATTTTTTTCGCAACATCTCTCTAATTCCCCCTGGTTCTCTCTTTTTTATTTTCAATTGAATTCATTTAATAATATGAAAATTTTTAACGTTTGACTAGATCCCTCTTCCGCCATCTACGTTCATAACTTCACCTGTTACGATCTTGGACAGATCAGAAGCCAGATAAAGAGCTGCTTGGGCAATATCTTCCGGTTGGATCAGTGTACCGAGCGGAACGCTGCTGATAAAAATATCCTTCTTGCCTGCTTCCACTTCTGCGTCGTCTCCGTTGATGAACTTGCCTAGCATAGGTGTCTCTGCCGGACCCGGATTGATGACGTTCACCCGAATTTTGTATGGGGCCAGCTCAATCGCGAGCGCCTTGCTCAGCATGATTGCCGCACCTTTGGAGGCACAGTACGCATTTAGCCCCGGACGAGCACGAATTCCTGCGATCGATGCGATGTTGATAATACTGCCTTTGTTGCCAGCTTTCATGTGAGGAACGGAGTGTCTGGTCGTCAAGAAGATCGATTTGGTATTGACCGCCATCGTTCTGTCCCACTGTTCGAGACTCAGCTCCTCGATCGGTGTAAATGCTTGAGGCACCCCAGCACAGTTGACGAGCACATCAATCGAGCCAAATGTGGAGACCGTTTCCTGGACGAGTGCTGCCACACTCTGATCATCAGATACGTCCGTTTGTACAGGATGGGCCTTTCCTTCAGGCAATTCCTTTGCGACCTGTTCAGCTGCTCCCTTGTTCAAATCCGCCAGAACGACATTCGCTCCTTGTTCGGCAAAAAGCGTCGCGATGGCTTTTCCCATACCGGATGCTGCGCCTGTTACGATAGCGGTTTTTCCTGCCAAAAGTTGTCCGTTCATAGATTGATCACCACCATCCGTTCTTCTGTCATTTCCTCGACTGCATATCGAGGGCCTTCTTTGCCAAGTCCACTGTTTTTGACTCCGCCATAAGGCATAACGTCATTGCGGTAGGTTGAAACGTCATTGATGACTACGCCGCCGTATTCCAGTACGCGCGCCGCTTTCATGGCAATGTTCAGATCACGTGTGAAAATGCCTGCCTGAAGACCGTACTCGGAGTTGTTCGCCTGTGCAAAAGCATCGTCCAGATCGTTGTAAGGAATGATCGTTACCACAGGTGCAAATACTTCGCGGCACACGACTTTCATTTCTGGCTTGGTATCGACAAGCACAGCTGGGTAGAACAACGCACCCTCTCGCTTCACGGGCAGCAATGATGTTGCCCCCTGGCTGATCGCTTCCTGTACCCATTCCTCCGTACGACTGGCTTCTTTTTCACTGATCATTGGTCCTACATCCGTATTTGGGTCTTCCGGGTCTCCCACTTTCAGCTGCTTCACTTCATCGATGTACAGGTTCGTAAACTCCTGGAAGACGTCTTCATGTACATAAATGCGCTGCACCGCGATGCAAGCCTGACCCGCGTTGTGGAAGCTGCGTGCTGCCGTCTGACGAGCTGCCAGCTCCAGATCCGCATCGAGGTGGATGATGTTCGGTGAGTTGTTACCTAGCTCCAATGCCACGGGACGCATGCCGCTGCGCTCTTTGATATGACGCCCGACTTCGCCCGATCCGGTAAAGGTGTACATGGCGATACGCTCTTCGTCCAGTAACCACTCACCCACCTGACTGCCTGCTCCTGTGACGATGTTGATGTAGCCTTTTGGCAATCCCGCCTCTTCCAACACCTCCAACAGCATGAACGTCGCGATCGGAGTTACCGTAGCAGGCTTAACAACCAGCGTGTTTCCTGCCGCAATAGCCGGAGCGATCTTATGCGTGCTGAGCAAAAGCGGGTAGTTGAACGGCGTGATCGCACCGATGACACCCTTTGGTACGCGAATCGTAAAGCCGAGGCGATTTTCAGAGCCTTCTGTCGCTTGCAGAGGGATCATTTCGCCGTGAATCTTTTTTGCTTCCTCGGCAGACAGGCGCAGTGTATTGATCGTTCTGTCCAGCTCGTTCATCGCGTCCTTGCGCGTTTTGCCCACTTCACGAATCAGGGAGAGCTCCATCTCATCGCGACGTGCTTCCATCAGCTCGGACGCTTTCAATAATATCTTGTAGCGTTGAAATGGAGTAAGGCTGTCCTGTTTAAAGGTTTTCGAGGCTTTTTCTACTGCATCCGTTACATGATGTTGTTCAGCTTTTGCGATCTGAGCGATACATTCACCTGTGTATTTGTGATAGACCGGGATGTAGCTGTCTGTTTTTACCCACTCGCCACCGATGTACAGATCATATGATTTCGTTTCCATTCTCCCGTTGCCTCCCTCTATTTCTATTTGGTTGCCTGATAGATCTGGCGAACGATTTCGTCTCCCAATTCTTTCGTTGTTGCCCCTCCACCCAGATCGGGAGTCAACACCTTGCCATCCACGAGTACTTGCTCGATCGCATTCATGATCACTGCACTGATTTCTGGTAGATCGAGATGGTCCATCATCATGCTCAAGCTCCAGATTTGGGCAATCGGATTGGCGATTCCTTTCCCCGCAATATCTGGGGCAGAGCCGTGAATCGGTTCAAACATCGAAGGATATTTGCGCTCGGGATTGATGTTTGCAGACGGAGCAAGTCCCAGACCGCCGACGATCGCTGCTCCCAGATCAGTCAAAATGTCACCGAACAAATTGCTGGCTACAACCACATCAAATGACTCAGGTCGAGTGATAAAGTAAGCAGCCAAAGCGTCAATGTGATAAAGCGTCGTTTTGACGTTTGGATGCTCCTGGCTGATTTCCTTGACGATCTCATCCCAGAATGGCATCGAGTGATTAATTCCATTCGACTTGGTCGCTGCCGTCAATCTCTTTTTCGGCTTCTTTTCCGCGAGAGAATAGGCATATTTCAAAATGCGTTCGGTACCGTATCGCGTAAACACATTGTTCTGTACGGCCATTTCATAAGGCGTGCCCTGATGCATCCGGCCACCCATGTTGGAATATTCGCCTTCCGTATTCTCCCGGACCACTACGAAATCCAGATCGGCATGTTCCTTGTAGCGCAAGGGGCTTTCCAACCCTCGGAGCAGTTTTACCGGGCGCAGGTTTACATACTGCTGGAAAGCGCGTCGGATTGGCAGGATCAATTCCCAGACAGACACATGATCGGGCACTTCTGGAGCTCCGACGGCACCTAGCAGGATTAGATCATAGTCTTTTAATGTATCCAATCCATTTTCCGGCATCATCCTGCCATGCGTGAGGTAATACTTACAGTTCCAATCCATCACATCATTGGCAAAACGAATACCACCATGGCTTTCTTCTATTGCCTTTAGAACTTTTAACCCTTCGTCCATTACTTCGGGACCGATTCCGTCTCCCGGAATCACCGCGATTGAATAGTGAAGCAATCGTCTCCCCCCTTAGAATGATCAAAATTTTTTGACGATACTGACACTAGGCTTATGCACATTTGGTGCCAACCCGATAACGAGGCAACTTTTTAGTAAAACGCTTTCATAACAGGCGTAGAAAAATGTCGCATCCTGCCGATTGTTCGCAAAAACAACGAAGTGTTGCAACATAACGTTGCAACACTTCGCTCACTCGATATCATATTGTTTCATCTTGCGCCACAGCGTAGTCCGATCCATCCCCAGTACCTTCGCAGCAAGCGTTTTGTTGTGTTTCGCTTGCTGCAAAGCAGCTACGATCTTCACCGCTTCCGGCTCCGATCTTCCATTTTTAGCGACTTCCAGAGCGTGAGGAATACTCATTTTCTTTTTGGCAAACAAAAAGTCGACGTTTTCCCGGGAGACTCTTCCTCCCTTTGACAACAACACCATCCGTTCTACCACATTTCGTAGCTCTCTTACATTTCCGGGCCATCGATATTCCTGAAAGAGACGATAGATTTCCTCGTCGATTTGGTCGACCTTTTGCTCATGCTGCTCATTGAGCTCCAGAATCACGCTTTCTACCAGCAGCGGAATATCAGCAAGACGTTCCCGCAATGGCGGGACATCGAGCCCCAGCATATTGATCCGATAGTACAGATCTGCACGAAAATGCTCCCGTTCAATTTCTTCTGCCAGATCGCGGTTGGTCGCTGCAACGATCCGCACATCGATGGGAATGATCCTCTCCCCGCCTACGCGTCTTACCCGGCGCTCTTGTAACACTCTGAGCAACAGAACCTGAATGCGCAGCGGCATCTCTCCGATTTCATCGAGAAAGAGCGTCCCACCATGCGCCAGCTCAAACAGTCCGGGCTTTCCACCCTTTTTGGCACCAGTAAAAGCTCCATCCTCATAGCCAAACAACTCACTTTCCAGGAGGCTCTCTGGCAAAGCCGCACAGTTTACCGCCAAAAACGGACCAACTGCCCGCGTACTCTCCAGATGTATCCCTTGGGCAAACAATTCCTTGCCTGTCCCCGACTCACCCGTGATCAAAACAGTGGCATTTGTTTTGGCAAACATGGCCGCCTGTTCTTTCGTGGCGACCAGCTCAGGTGAAGAACCGATGATGCTATCAAGTCGATACCTGGCTTCCAATCCGTTTTCATGCAGCTTTTTACGCAGTGACATCTCCATTTTCTGAATGTCGCTGATTTCTTTGAAGTTCGATACGGCTCCTACGATCTGATCCTTTACAATGACGGGAATCCGGTTGATGACGATGGAACGGTCGAGAACAGTAGCTACATCTCCCAGCTCCTGACGACCAGTTTTCAATACCCGCAGCATATCGGAATGGGGTATGTAGTCTGTAATCGGCTTGCCCAGCACTTCTCCGGAAAGTCCCAAGAGCATTTTGGCATGCTCGTTCACTAGTGTGATCTGACTGTGCCGGTCGACAGCGATGACTGCATCGTGTGCTGAATTGACTACCGCTTCCATGAGATGCTTCTCCCGGAGTCGATCTTTGGTGTAGGTCATCAGCGATTCAGCTTGCTGTACTGCCCGGCGCAATGTGGACAGGGAAGGCTCTATCGGATGCCACTCGCCCTTCGGCGGCTTTTCAGGCAGCAGATGTTTGCCCCAGATCGGCATCAAGTACGTGGCGTGCTCCTGACTCTCCTGCAGATCCTCTCGCAGCTGGAAATGACACGTCTCTCCCAGCACGTTCGGTCCCAGGATATGTTCCCGTTCCAGCCACTGCTTCTCTTTTACAGAACCACAAACGACGATTGCCTGTTGTACCACTTCCTTTTGACGTACACGCTCCCAGACCTTTTTCACGTCGTCCATATCGATGGAGAGGCAGACCACCGGCAACGAAAATGATTCGAGCTCATCCCCATACGGTTCTGTGGTGATGACTACAAACGGATTCATCATTTGATCGATGATAGACTTGATCGAATAAAAATACCCGATCGGATGACCGCTGTTGTCCAACAGTGCAGCTATTTTTCTCTCCAGCTCTTTGTCCAGCCTGTATAGGGCGATCATAGTTCCTCCTGATTTATCTGTGACAAAATGCGGTAATCCGCCATTTTTCGGTACAACGTATTTCGGCCGATCTGGAGCAGCTTTGCCGCTTGGCTGATATTGCCCCTGCTGGCGTACAGCGCTTTTTTGATGGCCTGGCATTCGGTCTCCCGCAAGGACATCATGCCAATCTCGGATAGAGAGGATTCCTCTTCCAAACCTTCGAGTTGAATATGCTCGCAATCGATCTCATCGTCATCCGTCAAAAAGGTTGCCTGAATGAGTACACCCTGTAGCTCTCGAACATTGCCCGGCCAAGAATAAGAAGTGAGCATAGCTTGTGCCTCTTTGGTTAGGGTGATAGAGCGATCTGGGGCAATTTGCTTGATCTGATTCTTGGCTAGCTCCAAAATATCGCTCCGCTTTCGCAAAGGCGGCAGTTCGACCAAAACCCCCTTGAGCCGATAATACAAATCCGCGCGGAAACGTCCTGCCTTGACTTCATCCTGCAGATGTCTGTGAGTAGCCGCAACCACTCTGGCACGAATGGGCTTGGACTGATTGCTTCCGACAGGCGTCACCACTCTTTCCTGCAAGACACGGAGCAAAGCAGCCTGTGCCCGCAGTGACATATCACCGATTTCGTCCAGGAAGATCGTCCCCTTCCTAGCTGCTTCAAACTTTCCAATCCGACCTTCGCGCTGGGCGCCCGTAAAAGCCCCACCCTCATAGCCGAATAATTCACTCTCGATTAAATTTTCCGATATCGAGCTGCAGTTCACTGCCACGAAAGGTTCGTGGGCTCGCGGTCCTGTCTGATGAATCATCTGGGCAAACAGTTCTTTGCCCGTACCGCTCTCCCCTAAAATCATCACAGGGAAATCGACCTGCGCCGCTTTCTGTGCCAGCATTTTGGCTTGGAGGAAAAGGGGACATGAACCCGACAGCCGGGGGAACGGCTTGAGCGAAACGGGAACCGTTTGCGCTTTCATTGGAGTCGGAGCAGACGGCCTGAGCCTGCGCCGATTATCCTGCAACATCCGTCCACCGCGCTCATGCTGCGGATCAAGCTCTTTTCCCAGCGCATCCGGACCGAGCATTTGCTTCGCCTGTCTATTCACGCCCACGATACGCTCATCACGATCCAGCCCCACGAGCGGCAGCCACTGCTGCGGACGAGACCCGCCGGATGAAGTCGGCACCGTCATCACCCGCTCCGCCTCAGCAAACAAAAAGCGATTTTGCAAGGCCTCGGCAATCATGCAGACGATCGTCAGGGCAAACGGATGTGTATATTCTTTTCTCGTGCTGATATCAATCACGCCTAGCAGCTCTCCCGCTGGTGAAAAAATCGGGGCCGAGGAGCAGGTGAGGAATTGATTTTCCCGGAAATAATGCTGCTCTCCCTGTATTTGTATCGGTTGCTGGGAAATCAGGGCTGTGCCAATGGCATTGGTCCCTTTGTTGCTCTCCTGCCAATTCGCACCGATCTGCAGCTGCACTTTTTGTGCGTGATCGGCAAAAACGGGGTCGCCAACTGTATGAATAATGTTTCCATTGCGATCGGACAGCAGGGCGATATGCTCCGTCGATAGCAAGAAGGGAGACAATTTGTTGAACAAAGGTAAGCTTTCGCGAATCAGAGGGTGATTTTCCTGAATGATTTCTTTGATTCGATTGGTGGAAATGATCTGGTCATTTGCCTTCTGTGTGGCAATGAGGTTCGATTCCTGGCAGCGCTTCCAAGATTGCTGGACAATCGTTGACAACACTCTTCCCTCCCTCAAAAATCATTCCCTTTCATTATAGCATGAGTGGGCCATTTATTAGTTGTTCCGATGTGGAACACTCTCTGTTCCAAACCAGCGCACACTTACCTCGGCAAGCTTTTAAAAACGCTGTCACATGGCGGCTCTTGCGTTTGGTACGGGTATTGCTTTTAAGAACCAACGTAAAGACCTTAAAAGAGATATGAGGAGGCGTTCGCATGATCTATGCTCAGCCCGGCCAAGCCGGTTCAAAGGTGACGTTCAAACATCGCTACGAGAACTACATTGGAGGCAATTGGGTACCACCAGTGAATGGAGAATACTTTGAGAATGTGACGCCGGTTACCGGCAAAGCGTTTTGCGAAGTGGCTCGTTCCACTGCTGAAGATATCGAGCTTGCACTGGATGCGGCACACGAGGCGAAGGCAGCATGGGGACGCACTTCTGTAGCTCAACGCTCCAACATCCTGCTGAAAATCGCGGATCGCATGGAAGCGAATCTGGAGCTTTTGGCGACGGCTGAGACATGGGAAAACGGCAAGCCTGTACGCGAAACACTGGCTGCTGACATTCCTCTGGCGATCGACCACTTCCGTTACTTCGCTGGCGCCATTCGTGCGCAGGAAAGCACGCTCGGTGAAATCGACAACGATACGGTAGCCTATCACTTCCATGAGCCACTCGGGGTCGTGGGACAAATCATCCCTTGGAACTTCCCTTTGTTGATGGCTACTTGGAAGCTCGCACCAGCACTGGCTGCAGGGAACTGCGTCGTGCTCAAGCCTGCGGAGCAAACGCCTGCCTCCATCCTGGTACTGATGGAACTGATCGGTGACTTGCTGCCGCCAGGTGTCGTCAACGTCGTGAACGGCTTTGGCCTGGAAGCAGGCAAACCATTGGCGTCGAGCAACCGCATCGCAAAAATCGCCTTTACAGGTGAAACGACGACCGGTCGTCTGATCATGCAATACGCCTCTCAAAATATTATTCCGGTCACGCTGGAGCTGGGCGGTAAATCCCCGAACATCTTTTTCCCGGATGTATTCGCGAAAGACGATGCCTTCTTTAACAAAGCGATCGAAGGATTCGTACTGTTTGCGCTCAACCAAGGCGAAGTGTGCACATGCCCTTCCCGCGCTTTGATCCATGAGAGCATTTACGAGCCATTCATGGAGCGCGCCCTAGGGCGTGTAGCCAACATCAAGCAAGGCAACCCTCTCGACACTGACACGATGATCGGGGCACAAGCTTCCCTCGAGCAGGTGGAAAAGATCCTCTCCTATCTGGACATCGGTAAACAAGAAGGAGCGGATTGCCTCATCGGCGGTAACCGCGCTCAGCTGGAAGGCGATCTGGCAGACGGCTACTACATTCAGCCAACTGTCTTTAAAGGCCACAACAAAATGCGCATCTTCCAAGAAGAAATCTTTGGCCCAGTCGTCTCGGTGACAACGTTCAAGGACACAGAAGAAGCACTCGCGATTGCGAACGATACCCTTTACGGTTTGGGCTCCGGCGTATGGACCCGCGACGTGAACACCGCCTATCGCATGGGCCGCGAGATCCAAGCAGGTCGCGTGTGGACCAACTGCTACCACGCTTACCCTGCTCATGCCGCATTCGGTGGCTACAAAATGTCCGGTATCGGCCGCGAGACTCACAAAATGATGCTTGGTCATTATCAACAAACCAAAAACCTGCTGGTCAGCTACAGCGATCAGGCTCTCGGATTCTTTTGATCAATGAGCCAGCAGGAAAAAGTACTCGCTACCGAAGCGGCCCTGCAATTAATTGAACGGCTTCGCGCCAAGCACGGCGACTTGATGTTTCACCAGTCAGGGGGCTGCTGCGATGGCAGTTCCCCCATGTGTTACCCACTGGGCGAATTCCTCATCGGCGACCAGGATGTGCTGCTGGGAGAAATCGGTGGCTGCCCGTTCTACATGGGAAAAGCTCAGTACGAGTATTGGAAGCATACGCAGCTCATCATCGACGTGGTAAACGGACGTGGCGGCATGTTCTCTCTCGAAGGACCAGAGGGCGTACGATTTCTGACACGTTCACGCGTATTTCCCGACTTGGTATAAAAAAACAAGACCGTACCCACCTGGATAAAGGCTGGTACGGTCTTGTGGCGTTATCGTTGTCGTGTAGGCTTCTTGAGCGTTTTGTTTGCTGGCGGTTTCTGAGATTTTGATTTTGGTCCTGCTGTTTTCCCACGCTTGCTGTCAAAGCGGTTGGATTCACGGCTGGAGCTGCTAAATGAACGGTCGCGATCGGCACGACCAGGCTTGCGGTCAGAGCTTTTTGCCTCCCGTTTCGCCTCTGTCGGTTTACCCGAACGATTGTTTTGACGGTCATTTCCATTTGATTTGCGATCAATGCGGTCGTTTTGACGCTCGCCGCTCTTCGGCTTTCGATCAAAACCACTTTGCTGACGTTCGCCGTTCTTCGGCTTTCGATCGCGGCTACCCTGCTGACGATCGTCGCTTTTCGCCTTCCGCCCAAAACCGCTACCCTTATGCTCGGTTGCCTTCCCCCTCGGTTGATCGCGCTTTGTTCCACGTTGGTTATTCTCATTTCGCTTCGGCTTTTCTGACTTAGACTCGCGTGGCTGTGACCCTTCTGCCGTCTCTCTACCTTGCCTCTCGAGCGACATTCCGATCCCTTTTTCGATCATCTCCAGTTGAGAGCGATCCTTTGGTGTTACCAACGTAAAGGCAATCCCCCGCTCCCCCGCCCGGCCTGTCCGACCGATCCGATGGATATAGCTATCCACATCTTCCGGGATATCGTAGTTAAACACATGCGTGACGCCTTCCACATCCAGACCACGAGCAGCCACATCGGTTGCTACGAGGAATTGAATGCGCACTTCACGGAAACGCCTCATGACATCTTCCCGCTTCGCCTGTGACAAATCGCCGTGCAGCTCGTCTGACATATAGTCAAATCCTTGGAGGGCGGCATTCAGCGCGCTCGCTCTGCGTTTCGTGCGGCAAAAGATGACAGCCAGAAACGGCCGATGTTCATCGAGCAGGCTGCGCAGCGTGGATTGCTTGCCCCGATCGGTCGTCTCCACGGCGATTTGCTTGATATCATCAAGCGTGATACGTTTGCCTTGTACACGAATATCCTCTGGCTGTCGCATAAAGCGGTTGGCCAGCGAGCGCACCTGTGCAGGCATCGTGGCAGAAAACAGCATCGTCTGCCGATCCCACGGCGTCTGTCCGATGATCTCTTCCACTTCCGGAAGAAAACCCATATGGAGCATTTGGTCCGCTTCGTCGAGGACGAGGGTCGATACGGTCGATAGATCAATGGTTCCCCGCCTCATATGATCCAGCAGTCGTCCAGGTGTAGCGATCACGATTTGTTTTTTGCCTACCAGCTTTCTCATTTGGCGCGCTACATCTTGTCCCCCGTAAACGGCGAGGACATGGATCTCATCGAGCTTTTCCGTCAGCTTCTTCACTTCCGCTGTGATCTGCAGGGCTAGCTCCCGCGTAGGCGTGAGGATCAATGACTGTACATGCGTAGCTTCAGGATCGGCCTGCTCCAAAATAGGCAGAACGAAAGCCAGCGTTTTTCCCGTACCCGTTTGCGCCTGAGAGATCACGTCTTTTCCCGTGAGTGCGACAGGGATTGTTTGGCCCTGGACCGGTGTCGGTTCGGTAATTCCATTTTCTTTTAATGCATCCTGTAGTTCTTTGCGAATTCCTAAAGCCAAAAAGTCAACCAGATTAGCCATCTCCATTCTTGTTACGGCCGTATGCATTATTTTGTGCAAACAGCCATTCCGATAAAATACCGTACACCATCTCGAGGCTTCTCAAAGGTCACGCCTCGTTGGTAATAAATCTCCACATTTGAAAAGCGGACAAACAGTTCTTCGAATTCTTCAGGCGTCAGCTGATGGAAATGAAACGGCTCACTCGTCTGCTGTCCTCTTCCTCTGCCAAATGGACTGGACAGGACCAGTACTCCACCAGGCTTGAGCATCCGATACAGATTGTCCATAAACAACCGATCATCTTCTACATGCTCGATCGTTTCAAAGCTCAAAATGGTATCAAACTGCCCCAATTGTTCAGGGAGCAGGGGATCGATCGCATTACCTTTTTGATAAGTGATCTTTTGATGGTGGTACTCCCGATTCGCATAAGCCAGCGTCTCGTCGTCGATGTCCACTCCGACCAGCTCGATCAGCTCGCGTTTTCTGTCCTTGGCTACCATATGGCAACCATAGCCTGTACCGCAGGCAATGTCCAGCACCCTGCCCTGAATATACGGGGTAGCGAAGTAATAGCGGGCAATATGTTCTAGCAGCATACCGTTCGTTGGCTTCATCAGTTTTGGAATGATGCGTTCCCCTGTCCATTCTAGCAAATGAATCACCGTTTCCTGTTATTCTTCCTCACATCTTACCTCATTCGCTAGGGAGAAGAAACCTCACGGACCTTCTGACGTTGGCTGCCCCTCATCAGAATGGTAAACATTTAAGAAAAACGCAGGAAATTCACCTGCGTCCTTTTTTGCATGTGGTCAGACTGCAGTGGAGGAGAGGAAAAAGGAGAAAACGCTTCGGCTGGTGCCCCAAAGATCTTCGCTTTTTCTCCTTTTTCCTCGGCCAACCTTGACTCTACCACCTGCCTTCTCCCAGGAGCTTTCCACGGTGCCCTATATGGGACATTGGTACGAAGAACGGTAGCTTGGGATACATGGGGGTTCCAAATTACTTACAACCAAATTGAGGTGAAACAGAAGGAACACCGTCATCCATGGCATTAAAGTCACACACAACGCTTTATGAAGCGGCTACTGCTTTACCGCTTCCCCGTGAATCGTTGTGGAGCGGACAATCTAACTTCTTCGCTGGGTGTAGACCGGAGCGCAGATCGGAAACCTGC
>JARDZO010000308.1 GCA_029240815.1 Brevibacillus sp. | reverse complement strand
GAGGCCATCAAGCAATGCGTCATCGCAGGCATCGGCATTGCTCTATTACCAGCGATGGCAGTGGATAAAGAATTAAAAGCGGGTCAATTGGTGGAGCTGCCCTGGCAGTGGTCAGAGAATGACCTCTACACTCAGCTCGCCTGGCACAAGGACAAATGGATGACCCCGCCGCTCCAGGCTTTTATTGAATGTACACGTGAAGTTTTTCGAACAGAGCAGTCGAGTCTTGTCAGGGATCACAAGTAAGCTTGCGGGTTCCCAGACACTTCACCCTCTCCGACCGTCTTGACATCAGAGATGAGGTTTTCTAATGTTAGAAGCAGTAGGTCGCTGTTCCTAACTCTCAGATAAGGGGGCACCAAGATGCAGCTTATCAATCAATCCGAAGTACAGCGTAGAATTGACAATCTCAAAGATCAAGATCTGTATATCCATCTCGAGATGACTACGGGAGCCTATGCCGCCCATTTCGATAGCTCCAAGCATCCAGCCGCAACCTTCATCACCAATGCCATCATTCGCTTTTCTCATGGGTCGATATCCGAAAGCGGGCCGTATCGGGTCGGCTTAAAGATGGAACATGGATGGGTTTACTCCGAAGGGTTAACTCATTATGAAGAAAGCGAACCAGAGCGATTGATCATGGCAGGTCATGACAATCAGGGCAAATTGATCGTATCCTTGCAGTTAAGCCGGCAGCCCTTTTAGAGGGAAGAGGAGATGAATTTTTCTATGGAACGACATATTCTTGTTGTGCTGCCTCATCCGGATGACGAGGCATTTGGGTTATCGGGGACGTTAGCCAAGCATATAAAGAACGGTACTCAAGTCACCTATGCCTGCCTGACGCTAGGTGAGATGGGTCGAAATATGGGAATTCCGCCCTTTGCCACACGCGTGACGCTCCCGTCCATTCGCAAGGGTGAGCTGGAAGAATCGTGCCGTGCGATCGGCATACAGGATTTGCGAATGCTCGGTTTTCACGATAAGACGATTGAGTTTGAGGATCAGGATCTGCTGGACGCAAAGATCAACGACATGATCAAAGAAGTGCGTCCTTCGCTGATCTTTACCTTCTATCCGGGCTACAGTGTCCACCCGGATCATGATGCGACCGGAGCCGCTGTGATTCGCACGGTAGGAAGACTACCCAAAGACGAGAGACCTACTGTTTACTGCATAGCCTTTGCCAAAAACCTGGAGCAGGGGATCGGCCATCCGGATGTACTCATTGATGTGAAAGAGTTTTTACCACAAAAAGTACAATCCATTCTCGCGCATCGTTCCCAGTTCCAAGTCGCTGAGTTGTTAAACAGTACCGATCATACATCCAAAGAAATTCAGGACCGTTTTGGGACGGAGCGTTTCTGGACGTATTCGTTTGAATAAAATAGAACAGCCCAACGTCGAAAAGATAGAGCTCTCAGCACAAACCGCTGAAGCTCTATCTTTTTTTATTCCTTGACCTTCACACGATGTGATGGTTTACCATTCTGGATAAGAGCTAGCAAGGAAAGGAGTGATTCCTATCCATATCAGTGAACTTTCTCGAAAAACGGGAGTGAGTCTTCGTTCCCTGCGCTACTACGAAGAAAAAGAATTATTGAAACCAAACCGCCTGGAAAATGGCTACCGCGAATTTGATGAGTCTGATATCGAGCGAGTCAGAATCATCCAGCTTTACTTCAGTCTTGGTCTTCAGACTTCGGATATTCTCCCCTTTTTTGACTGTGCGTTTGGTGAGGAAATGAAACAGGAGTGCCTCCCCAATGCCATTATTGTTGGAGAAAAGAAGCTGGAAGAAATCAAACAACAAATTGATATCTTACGCAAAGCCGAACTGCATTTGGAAGATTGTCTGGCAAGCTGGAAAAAGATCTTGAATAAAGGAGACAGTTAAATGAAAAATCAAATGGGCCATACACCGCAGCGCATTGCACTGGTTACAGGCGGGAACCGTGGAATCGGACGGGAGATTGCTCGGCAATTGGCTGTAGAAGGATTGCAAGTGTTGATTGCCTGTCGAGATGAGCGGAAAGGACTACAGGCCGTTGACGAGCTACTCGGAGAAGGGCTATCTGTTGCGTTACAAGTACTCGATGTAAACGATGCCCAGAGTATCTGTAAAATGATCGAGCGAGTAGAAAAATCGTACCGTCGTCTCGATGTCCTCGTAAATAATGCAGGGATTATTCTTGATAGGGGAATTTCTGTATTGGAGGTAGAAGAATCTGTCATGAGAGAAACTTTTGAAACCAACTTTTTCGGTGCGATGCGGATGATTCAAGCTTCCGTTCCCCTCATGAGAGCCAATCAATATGGGCGGATCGTCAATGTCTCATCCGGTTTGGGAGCCTTCGAGATCCTGCAAGGAATGTTAGGTCTGAAGGGTTCGTCCTCTGCTTATCGCACCTCGAAGACCATGCTCAACGCCCTGACTTGTCTGGTCGCGCAAGAGGTCGCTGATTACGGGATCAAAGTGAACGCTGTCTGTCCGGGCAGGGTGCAGACCGATATGGGCGGAGCAGATGCGCCACAAACTGTCATGCAAGGAGCAGATACAGCTGTTTGGTTGGCGACACTCGGTGAAGATGGGCCGAATGGCGGTTTCTTTCGTGAACGCAAGTTGATTCATTGGTAGATGGATGACTCAAGATCACTTCCGTGTAAAAGGAGAATACCCTCTATGAAGCATATCTATATCGTTCGTCATTGCAAAGCAACAGGGCAGGAGCCTGACGCTCCATTGACGGAGCTTGGCGTGAAACAGGCAGAGCAGCTCGCTGAATTCCTCTCAGGAAAGGAGATCGATTCTATCATCTCCAGCCCTTTTGAAAGGGCACAACATACCATCAAACCCTTGGCTGACAAGCTAGGAATAGAGATAAAATTGGATGAAAGATTAACGGAGAGAATTTTGTCTGATCAGGATCTTCCCGACTGGTACGAGATGCTCCGCAAAACTTTCGACGATCTGGACTTATGTTACGCTGGCGGTGAATCCAGTCGGACTGCCATGAGTCGTGTGAGTAGCGTGGTCACCGAGGTATTGAACGGAGCGAATCAGCACACGGTCATCGTATCCCATGGCAACCTGATCTCGCTTCTTCTCAAGTATTTCGATAACCATATCGGGTTCAAGGAATGGGAAGCCCTCTCCAATCCAGATGTATACCAGCTTTCCTTCGAAAACGATTCACCCAGCATTAGGCGCGTGTGGATCGATTGATCTCCAACAAAACCCAACTTAAGTTAGCAGCGCGAACCTCTAGAGTGGAACAACAACAATATTGGAAGGACCAGGGGGACCCCATCAACACTCCTGTGTTCACGGGCCCCGTGCTATATACAAAAAAGTTGTCGCCTACTTCCCACGATGCTTGGCCTTCGCCTTTTGCACCTTGATTTCCCGCTTTCGGTCCTTCATCTCTTCCCTCTGCTGACGGGAGTAGACCTGCTTCTCTTTCTTCCGCTTTTCATACTCCAGCTTTAATGCTTCCTGGGCGTAAGAGGAAATGCCTTTTTGCCCCACTTCACGCACTGCTTGACGCGCGAGCCGCTTGGGGTTGATCCGTCGCTCTTGGATCGGGCGACCCGTCTCCACAGATTGTGATAAACGGTCTGTCAGACGATCCAGTTCATTCTGGACGAACTCCAAAATCTCCTGATCTTTCGGCTCAGCCCCGAATAAAAACTTGCCCGCTTTTACTTTGCCATGCACAAATTCCTCTACTACACCTACCCAAAATTGACCGTCAAAGAACACAGTCAGTTTCATACACAAACTCCCCCTCTACGAATGACGAGGACGACGGACATCCCGAGGGGGGAAGGTTACTGACATGGGACATGTATGAAGGGCCATGGTCCATGTGCCCGGACTACCAACCGGACTGTGTTTTTTCGCTCTCGTTTTCAAGCTTTCGTACTTGATTGCAGCATTTAATCCCTTATATTTCCATAACCGTTCAAGCCCTCTCAGCCAACACTCTGCTGCCTGGCTCCAGCGTGAAAAAGGCCATCCGCGCAAACATAGAGCCTCCCTCCCATACGAGAGAAGGAAATCCTCAATCAGCAAATGCTTGATAGGCAGACGTCCAGAAATCGACGAAGACACCCGGTGGCTCAGGGGATTGCATGAGTCGTTGGGTCATGAGAATTCCGATCATGTTCTCTGCAGGGTCTGTATATCCGGAAGTACCTACGCCGCCATCCCAACCGAATCGACCGGGAGTCGACCACAGATTGTTGCGACGGGTATTGATTCCGACACCAAACCCCCAACTGCTATGGTCTTCAAAAAAGACCCGTGCCCCTGCCTTTTGCTCCGGTGTCAAGTGATCCGTCGTCATCAGCTCAACAGACGGTCTAGAAAGGATGCGAGCGTTGCCGTTGCTGCCTTTTCCCAACATCATCAAACAAAAAGCCAAATAGTCGTCGACCGTCGAGACGAGACCGCCGCCACCAGATTCAAAGGCGGGATTCTCCCACCGGCTATCCTCTGGGCTGTCATGGATGACGAGCTCTCCGGTTCGGGGATCGGTCATATAGCTGGTCGGCAGCCTTTTTACCTTTTCAGCAGGAACATAGAACCCGGTATCCTTCATACCGAGGGGTTCAAAGATCCGCTCACTCAAAAATCTCTCCAGCGTCATACCGGAAGCTCGGGCAATCAGTACACCCAAAATGTCAGAGCCGGTGTGGTACATCCACGACTCCCCTGGTTGATGAATAAGTGGCAAACTACCTAACTTCTTCATCCATTCATCTGGGGCATGTAACGGCGGGTTTGCTCCTGGAGCCATACCCGCTTCCTTCATGGCCCTCTGGATCGGGAAGCTGTCAGGAGGAGCCATCACCGCCCCAATCCCTAGCCGAAAGGTCAGAAGATCTCGCAAGGTAATCGATCGCTTGGCCGGTACAGTATCATCGAGTGGTCCATCGATCTGCTTCAGAACCCGTCGATTGGCTAGCTCGGGCAGAAATCGATCAATCGGATCGTCAAGCCGCACTACACATTCCTCCACCAATATCATGGCTGCAGCCGCGATAATCGGCTTGGTCATTGAGGCAATCCGGAAAAGGGTATCGCGGCTCATCGGATCATCCCCGTCAACTGCCAGCTTGCCTATGGCTTCGACGTGGACCTCACCATGCCTCCATACTAGCCCGACGATCCCAGGCACTTTCCCCCGTTCCACATATCCTGCCATGGCGCGATGCATACGGCCGAGCCCATCCTTCGAAAACCCTTCCTTCGTCATCCTCTGCGTTCCCTCCTTCAGCCACTGTAAGATACTTCCTATCGTAGCAGATTGCACACGTTTTTGTTTCTTATCGCTTGCTATATCTAGGTCTCACCTATGTCTGAAGGCAAAAAAAAGAGAACACCCCATTTGGGGCGTTCTCTAGCTATAGGATAACTTCAAGAAAAGAATAAGTCTACTCTTTTTTTGATTTTCTCGATATATTTTATCTGCTGCTTCCGCGGGCCAGCAAAAAATGCATTGCATGATGCAAAGGAAGGGAAGCGTTTTGTTATGTCCACTGAAGCACGTCATGTACGACTGATCACGACCGGTCTCTTATTGGGGTTGATTTTGTCATCCATCGATCAAACCATCGTTTCAACTGCAATGCCCAGCGTAAGTAAAGAGTTGGGCGGGATTTCCCTGTACAGCTGGGTTTTTGCCATCTATATGTTAGCATCCACCACCACCATGCCGATTTACGGAAAAATGGCTGACCTGTTTGGACGAAAGAAGATGTATTTAGTCGGGTTGTTTTTCTTTCTGTCTGGCTCCGCCTTATGCGGTTTTGCTCAAACAATGACCGAGCTGATCGTATACAGAGGCATCCAGGGACTTGGTGCAGGAGCTTTGATGCCCATTGCCTTTACGATCATTGCAGATATCTACCCACCTGAAAAGATCGGGAAGTTTCAAGGGTTGTTTAGCGCCGTATTCGCGGTATCGAGTGTCCTGGGGCCAGCCATTGGGGGAATGATCGTCGAGCAGTCGCATTGGGGATGGATCTTTTTCATCAACCTTCTGATCGGCATTCCTGCTTTTTTCTTGCTGGCATTTTCACTGAAAGAAAAGAAAGGGATGACGAAACAATCCATTGACTGGATGGGAGCTCTTACGCTAAGTGGAGCTGTCATCTCTCTCTTGCTAGCGATGGTCC
>JARDZO010000058.1 GCA_029240815.1 Brevibacillus sp. | reverse complement strand
GAAGCGGCTACTGCTTTACCGCTTCCCCGTGAATCGTTGTGGAGCGGACAATCTAACTTCTTCGCTGGGTGTAGACCGGAGCGCAGATCGGAAACCTGCTTCTCCACACCTCAGCTATGTTGGTATCACCATACTTTTTTCATTCTATTGATAAAATAAATGGCTCCTCAAATTTTATCCATTCCGATATTATAAGAAAACCTCTATCAAGGCCTGCTCAAGGATGAGCGCCCGCGAGATGATGGATGATTTTACCAAAGTAATGCCAGAAGCGGACGCTGAGGTACCTCGCCATGCGCTCCAGAATTCATAAACGTTTCGCTAAATAATTCTTACTCGTTAAGAAAAATGTAAGAGTTTTCTATGCTATTTTGTTAAAACTGACCGGTAAGATAGAACTATGAACGAAATCACAAGGTGGGACTTATGATGACGAATTACAATGTCCTTGTCGTCGATGATGAGCCGGAAATCAGGGACGCAATCGAAATCTATCTCAAGAATGAGATGATCACCGTCTACAAGGCGGGGGATGGTCTGGAGGCTCTGGATATCCTATCGGAAGAGGATATCCATCTCATCATCCTGGACATCATGATGCCACGGATGGACGGAATAACGGCAACCTTTAAAATCCGTCAGGAACGCAACATCCCCATCATTATGCTTTCCGCAAAATCGGAGGATACCGACAAAATCCTGGGTTTGAATGTCGGGGCCGACGATTACGTCACCAAGCCTTTTCATCCGTTGGAACTGGTAGCACGAGTAAAATCACAGCTCCGCCGCTACACCAATCTGGGCAACTACAGAGCCACAGACGATGAGGTCCAAGTGCGCGGACTGACCTTGAACAAAAGCACGAAGACGGTCACCGTGGATGGCAATGATGTCCGTTTGACGGCAACCGAGTACAGGATTCTCGAGCTGTTGATGGATAACAAGGGCCGGGTCTTTTCCATCGAGGAAATCTACGAACGAGTATGGAAGGAGCCCTATCTCAATGCCGAGAACACCGTCGCCGTGCACGTCCGACGCATTCGGGAAAAAATTGAAATCAACCCGAAGGATCCGAAATATTTAAAGGTGGTATGGGGAATTGGATACAAAATCGAAAAATAGTCGTTACTCGCTGCTCGCCGTCCTCGCCCTGGTACTGACCACGAGTCTCTCTTTTCTCACGGTTGTAGACATTTACGAGAATCGCGCGTATTTGCAAGAGGACTATTACTTTGACAGCTACTCGTTTTACAATGAACTGAATACGGAAGTGGATCTGATCGAGAGTGTTCATGTAGGCTTTGCCGGTTATGAAGACAAAAGACCGCTAGAAAAGATCGACAGTCAATCGTTAGAACAAATCAATGAGAACCGCGACCAATCGTTAATCGAAAAAAAGCGAGAGATCGCTGAACAATATGCTCCTCTCATTCAGGAAGCACAGCGAGCTGGCAAGGCTGATGAAGTGGCCAAACTCACGACAGAACAGGAGAACAACGTCGTAGAGGAAACCAAACGAATTCAGGCAGACTGGCAAAAAAGCATGAATGAGATGGTTGCCGCCAAAGACGAGGAATACGAGGAACGTAAAAACAGCCTGAACTTCCGCAACAGCTCTTTTAAATACTACGTACAGGATGGAAAACGAAACAAGTTCTATACCAATCTCGAGCAAGAGCCGACAGCAGCAGAACTGAAGAATGTCGCCCTCTTTGCCTTCCAATTCCCGCAAAACTCTCATGCAAATTCAAGCATGTTCTCGGGGCTGAATCGCGATTTCCAATTGAAGCAGTGGAAAGGCGTCATCTATGTCCCTTTTGATCCAGATGGATACAGTCAAATACACGCAGACGCTACGTACTACAATTCTGTTCGGGAACGCCTCATGGTGGAATGCGGGCTCTTGGCCTTCACTCTCCTGATTAGCGGCGTGCTGTTGCGGTACACTTTCACGCAAAGAGCAGTGCAGCTCCCTATCGTGCAAAGAAGCTTGGAGCTGTTACGCCGCATTCCACTGGACATCCGGATTATTCTGTTGTTCCCAGCTATCTTGATTTACCTGATCACTGCATTTGATATGAACTTCTTCTCCTTCCCAATCGGTTTTGAGCAGATCTTTACCCTGATCGTCATGCTCCCGCTGACTGCCTTTTTCCTGCTGTATGTGGTCGAAGGTTGGAGCATGTACAACGATTCCGAAGTGTTCCGTCAGCAATGGCAAAGAAGCTTGCTGTCTCGCCAACGCACCTTGTTAAAAGAAAGCTATTCCAACCGCAGCGTCTTTTTCAAGGTGGCCCTCATCTTTGTACTAACCATTGGGTTGGGGATGAGCATCGCTCTGGGTTTTGTCGCTCTTGTCGAACGCGTTGAAGAATTACTGATACTCACCTTTTTATACTGCATGTTCTATGCCCTATGCGTGCTCCCCTACATTTTCCGACGCATCGGGCTGATGAACAGAGTCCTGCTCGGTGCCTCCCAGATGGCTGCAGGAGATCTCCATGCGGCGATCGTGGAAAAGCCGCGCGGCAAACTGGCAGATCTCGCTCACTCCCTCAACAACATCAAACAGGGACTGCAGCGTTCGGTGGAAAGCCAAATGAAAAGCGAACGACTCAAATCAGAGCTGATTACGAATGTGTCCCATGATTTAAAAACACCGCTCACGTCTATCATCAACTACGTCGATCTGCTCAAACGGGAAGACCTGACCAAGGAAGACATCAAGAGCTACGTCGATGTCCTCGAACGGAAGACCAACCGTCTGAAGGTCTTGATCGATGACCTGTTCGAGGCAGCTAAAACGGCAAGCGGATCGGTAGAATTGAACATCGAGCAAGTTAACGTCTCCTCCTTGCTCAACCAGGCGATCGCCGAATTTAGCGATAAAATCGAAGAATCGCCACTGACCTTCCGCGTAAATATCGAGCAGCAAAAAATTTACGCCCCTCTCGACGGCAAGAAAACATGGCGCGTATTCGAGAATCTGATTGGCAATGCCCTCAAGTACTCCATGCCGCATACGAGAGTTCATATTGACCTGGTCGAACAGCACGATGAAGTCATTCTAACGATCAAAAACGTATCTGCCTACGAAATCGATTTTGCTGCCGATGAACTGTTTGAGCGCTTCAAGCGTGCAGACCAATCGCGCAATACCGAAGGGTCGGGTCTCGGCCTCGCTATCGCAAAAAGTATTGTCGAGCTGCAAGGCGGCAAGCTGCAGATCGATATTGACGGTGATTACTTCAAAGTCATCGTTACCTTTCGCCGCTAGTCCTCCTCAAAACAACCAAAAGCCAATCACCCTTCTTCGGTGATTGGCTTTTCTTTTCCCCTAGCCGTTCTGTTATACGGCAAAATCTCGTTCAAACAACTGTTGAATGCTCGCTGCAGCCTCCTGCTCATCTGATCCGTCCACCTCAAACGTCAGTTCATCTCCGGCATTTACACCGAGTGCCATCACGCTGAGGATGCTCTTGCCGTTCGCCTCTTTTCCGTTGTAAATCATTTTCACGGACGATTGGTGCTGATTGAGCAGATGGACCAAAACAGACGCGGGACGTGCATGGAGACCGCCACTGACGGTTACTTCGACATTGATCCGAATCATTGACTCCCTCCCTCCCGTTTAGCATTTAAAAATTTGCGAACCACGCTCACGACACCATCCTGATCATTGGTATCCGTCACAAACTGAACCAACTGCTTGATATCATCCGGGGCAGCTTGTAGCTCGTGCTGCTGCCCTCTCGATGAAGACGCCTCTACTCATGAGACAGGCTTGAAAAACTGGGGCAAATAATCTTTATGGGCCTCCAGCATTTCGTCCAGAATTTTTTTGGCGATTGCATCGGTGGAAACCAACGGATTGATGGTCATAGCCAACAGTGCCTGATGATAGTCCCCTGTCACTGCCGCTTCTGCCGCCACTCTCTCAAACGACTTGATTTGCTGCACCAAACCGCGCACGGGTACAGGCAAATCGCCGACTGCGAGAGGAATCGGTCCTTCTCGGGTAATCACGCAGTTCACTTCGACGGCGGAATCATCCGGAATACTCGCGATTGCTCCGTTATTACGCACATTGACCGGCTGGATATCGCGCTTGTCGTTGTAAATCGAGTAGATCAGGTTGCAGGCAGCCTCGCTGTAATAAGCTCCACCCCGTTTTTCCAGTTGTGGCGGCTTGATAGACAGATCAGGATCTTTGTACAACTCAAACAATTCTTCCTCTACTTTCTTCACGACCTCGGCACGTGTTCCGATCTTTTGCGCCTCTTCCAGCTCGTGTTCGAGCATCGTACGGGTCTGGTAGTAATAGCGGTGGTACGGGCAAGGCAAGATTCCCAATGCTTTGATAAAATCTTTGTCCCAGCCCAGATCCAGGATATTTTCCATGGTGATGCCCGACTGTTCTCCCGAGAGCTTGTCGATCACCTGCGATGTCACATTTTCTCCGTCCACGTAGACACCCAGGCCGAAGACCATGTGATTCAGCCCTGCAAAATCGATGTGTACGCGCGACTCATCGACTGCCATGACGGAAGCCACACCCATTTTCATGCCGATGGGTACGTTGCACAGACCGATGACCTTTTTTCGGTTGGTGTGACGCAGCACCGCTTCGGTCACCATTCCCGCAGGATTCGTAAAGTTGATCAGCCAGGCATCCGGGCAGAGCTCCTCCATGTCGCGGCAGATGTCCATGATTACGGGAATCGTGCGCAGTCCCTTGAACAGACCGCCGGGCCCATTCGTTTCTTGCCCGATGACCCCGTATTTCAATGGAATCTTTTCGTCTTTCACCCTCGCATCCAGCAGACCTACACGAATCTGGGTCGTGACGAAATCCGCGCCCTCCAATGCTTTTCTGCGATCCAGCGTCAGATGAATATCGATAGGCACTCCTGCCTTTTCCACCATTCGTTTGGCCAGCGCTCCCACGATCTGGAGCTTCTTTTCCCCTTCCGGAATATCCACCAGCCATAATTCCCGCACAGGCAATTCATCGTACCGTTTGATAAAACCCTCTACCAATTCAGGTGTATAACTGGAGCCTCCACCTATGGTTACAATCTTGATTCCGCTCACACTTCCGCCCCCTTGCTCTCGTGAATATGGCCATACAGCTCGACAAACTCGCTGGCCAAATCCTTGATCGTCATGGCATTCATCAAATGGTCCTGCGCGTGAATCAACAGCATGCTGATTTCTGTCTTTTCACCGGACACTTCTTTTTGAATAAAGGCCGTCTGATTTTGGTGGGCTTTGCTCAACTCTTCTCCCGCCTGTTCCAACGCTTTTTGTGCCCCAGACATGTCTTTGTTCTTCGCCAGGGCGATTGCCTCCATCGCCAGACTCCTTGCATTTCCTCCGTGCAGAATCAGTTGAAAGATCACTTCTGTATGGTCCACGTCCATCTCCACCTATCTGATTTCGTTAAAGGTCACGAGTTGTACCTTGCTCTGCTTGATGTGCTCCTTTACTTTTGGTGCTGTCAGGATCTGCAGTTCCTTCGTGCGGGGAATCGCGTAGGAGCTGCCCTTGAGCAGTTCCTCGTCCACATACGCCGGATGGGTCATAATTTCAGCTGTCGAACTGCCAGAGAGACCTTCTATAATCGCAATCAACCCATCGACTGTCAGATCGTCTCCGTAAAAATGATGAGAAAAGCCTTCAGTGGTATGGATCGGTGACGTATGCGGGCGTTCCCCTTGTTCAAAGGCCCACGGATACCGGACAGGGAGTCCGTAGCGATCTGCCAGACGCAATACGACAGGCAAAATGTTTTCCCTCGCATGTACGTGATGATGGCTGTCGATATGGGTGGGTTTTCGCCCCGTGCGGAAAAACCGCTCTACCTGCGCTGTGAATTCACGCTCTACATCCTCGGCTGAAGCTTCTGCCAGATGGGCCTGACCTCGACGAAACAACCCGTTTTCATCGGTCAGCGTAGGAACATTCGCTTCCAATGGTGAACCGCAAGTGAGAACCAGATGCACGCCCACTCCCAAAGCGGGGGTGTCCGCTGCCAGATGAAAAGCATGCTCCACCCCCGGCATATTCATCATCATCGTGGCAGATGAAACGATCCCCTCGATGTGCGCCTCTACAATCCCTAAGTTGACGCCTTTTGAATAGCCAAAATCGTCCGCATTCACAATCAGTTTCATGGCAGATCCTTTCTCTGACAGATTTACATAGGAACGGAGGTTTCGGTCGAGGTAGATTCGGCTTGTTCCTCCGCCAGCTTTTGTTTGTCCCACAGCCTAAAGAATGGGTAGTAGATCAAAAGCGATAGGACAAAGTTGACCAGCTGGAGCACGCTGCCGGATATTTTTCCGCCTGTCGCCAAGTAGCCGCTGATGATTGGCGGAGTCGTCCATGGGACAGCGACACCACTCGGCTTTGCTACCCAGCCCAGTGACATGGCCAAATAACTGACAATGACCAGCACGATAGGCGCCAAAATGAACGGGATGATCAGCAGCGGGTTCATGACGATCGGCATCCCGAACGTTACGGGTTCATTGATGTTGAACAGCCCTGGCCCGATCGACAGCCTGCCGATGTTTTTCATCTGTTCGCTGCGTGCACGGAGTATCATGAGGACCACCAGTGCGAGGGTCGCGCCTGAGCCACCTGCATAAATCCAGAGATCAAAAAATTGTTTGGTAATGACGTTTGGCAATTCACCCGTGGGATCTGCCTGGAAAACGGCACGGTTTTGGTCCATCAGTGAGAGCCAAATGGGGTCCATGACACCACCGACGATGGCCGCTCCGTGCAAGCCAAGCGACCAAAGCAGCTGCACCAACAGTACGGCAATGATCGCGCCGAACATGCTGCTTCCCAGTGCGTTCAGCGGCCCGACCAGCAGATCGGAGACAATGTTGTGGATGCTCTGAAACGAAGTATTTTCAATGAGGATGCGCAGCAGCCATACGACCAGCAGCACGGCAGAGGCGGGAATCAAGGCCACGAATGAGCGGGCTACAGCAGGCGGCACACCGTCCGGCATCGTTATGATGATTTTCTTTTGGATGATCTTGCGGTAAATTTCAGTGGACAGTAGAGCGAGGATCATGGCGACGAACAAGCCTTTGCTGCCCATCAGCGCCACCGGAATGACGCCTCCCACTTCTACTGCGGTGCTGGCTCCCTCAGGCGTGAACATCGTTGTGTAAGGTGTGGCGAGCAAGAAGGAAGCAACCGAGATCGCCCCTGCTGACAACGGATCGACCTTATACTTTTCCGCCAGCCGATAGGCGACGCCAAAGCTGACGATCAAAGCCATGATGTCAAAGGTGGCATTCACCGGATACAGCAGCTTGGTAAGCCATTTGTCACCGAATATTCCGCTCATAAAATCGTTGTAGCCTGGTATCGGAATGAAGCCGATGATGAGGAAGATCGAACCGATAATCAACAAAGGCATGGTTAAAATGATTCCGTCACGAATCGCCTGCAAATGCTTTTGTTCCGCGATCCGACCAGCAACCGGCATGACGCGGTTCTCCAGAAAAGAAATAAATCCCGCCATACGCACCCTCCTCTATTTTTTTAGACGAAGCGCAAACTCCAGCACATTTTTTCCGTTCAGCGTACCGTAGTCAGTCGTCCTGATGACATCTACAGGAATTCCTCTTGCCTCCCCCTCCTTTTTCATTTCACTTAACTTGTAGCGCACTTGAGGTCCCAAAAGGAGTACGTCGGCTTGATCGATGTGTCTTTTGACTTCGTCCGCAGAAACAGCCCAGATCCTGGAATTCAACCCTTTATCCTTGGCTGCCTGCTCCATCTTTTGCACCAACAGACTAGTAGACATCCCTGCATTGCAACACAGCAAAATATTCAATCCTACTCCCTCCCTTCACCTTCGATATGCTGTTACTACATAGCAAGCTGCGTGCCAAAACACCCTTTTTGTATGCGCTTACATACAGATCCCCGTCAATGGCCGATTTTCTTCTTCCACCTAATTGGCGGCAAGTAAGTGTGTTTCGATGTAAGCGCTTTAGTGTTTAGCTTTTCGCTCCCTAAAAGCAAAAAATAAAACACTAATCACGCTAGTGTTTTATTGTGCAAAAAGAAGTTCATGATAAAACACACATCGTCTTCGCTCATGCTGATCTCGTAGTGATCTACGATCGGTTGCAGCTCATGACGAACGACGCTGTACAGCTTTTTGTTGTCATCGAGAAAGCTTGCCTTTTCAGAGTAGGCGACAGTAGGGAGACCAGCTTTCAGTCTATCAATCAGGCAGCATATGTGCAGATAGGCCCCAATTCTCGTATCAAAGACAAGAACATTGTGCAGCCGCTCTTCCATCCGTGCAACGCTCGTTCTCACATCCTCCAGCACTCGCTGCCCTTCTACCATCGTCAAATGCTCTTTCAGGGTCTCGACCATTTTCACAAACGCTTCTTCAAAGTCGATCATTTGCTGAATGTCTTGCAGAGCCTCGCCGTTCAGCACATCATCCATCCCGTAGCAGCGCAGGTCTTTATCCAGCATGTAGTTGCTCACAATGCAGAGCACCTTCCGTTCATCCTTGATCTGCTTCAATTGCTTGCGTGCCTGTGTCTTGTCGATCAATTGCAGCGGCACGATTTCTAGCAGCTGATTGTCATAGCGCAGGCGAGTCTCCAGCATCTTTTTCAAAAACAAGGCACTGCCCTCTCCAGACAAGCATGCCGCTACAATAGCCAGAGCGGGTGCATGCTCGCGGACCGGTTCCTTCGTCTGCTCTTCCCTCTGTAACAACGCGAGGGTACTCACATCCCGGTATACGTCTTCCAGCGTGTGTCCCAGCATTGCCTTTCGCGTAGCCTCGATGACATGGGGTGTGCTCACCATGGGAATCACTTTGACCGGAATGCCGACTTCCTTTTCGATGATTTCTCCAAAACCTAAAAGCGACCCCATATCTACCAGCAACAGCAATCCAGCCGAGCCCATTTCACGGGCGAGCTTGATCGCTTGCTCCAGCACTTTCATGTATTCTTCTTCCAAGGGCAGATCGATCGCCTTGGCATACTCTGTGACCAGGAGCCGATTCGTGACATCGACCATGGCTGTTGCGCCTCCGCTCCCATGCGTGATGACCAAGACGCCAATCGTTTCCCGCTCTTGCTGCATGCTCTCGTCATCAAGCACAAAGAACATGGTGAGGTAGCCTGCCTCGTCGATCGGCAAGTCCATCAGGATGGCTTCCTCGATCATGCGGACACACTCCAGCGCCACAGCAAACTCTTTCTTGTACTTGATTCGGACACTGTTGATATGGGGATTGGTGATTTGTTTTCCCTGGGCGAGGCGTTCTTTGGAGGTCTGGATGTGCAGGGCGAGCCCGAAAATGACTTTCTGGCTCAAAATCTTCCCCAGTCGGGCTTCAGCGTAGCGTACGATATCCTCTACCAGATGGATGATGATCGGGTCAATGATACGTGACATGTCGTCCTTGTTGATACGCTGATGGACACCTTTAATAAAACGCGTAAAATAGTTCTCGATATCAAACTCTAGCTCTTCCTCGCTGACTCCCTGATTGCGAAGCTCATGGATTTTTTGCTCGATTTTTTCATAGACGCTGTCTGTCGCATCCTCTGGCTCCCGCTCGACCGAAATGCTGTCCTGTGTAGGCTGTACGACAAAGCACTTGTGGTCGGTCCCCACCAATTCTTCCAGCGCAGCCTTCCGTTCCTTTGCCAAGAGCAGGCCTTGCTTCACATGATGCGGCAAATCCTGCACAGCCACCTTCAGCTGCTTTTTCTTCAATGAGATAAAGTCCGCATAGGCACTGGCACAAGTCAGCTGGATATCCGTTTTAAGTTGACCAATATTGTTAGGGCAGTGATACGACAAAAAGGCGTGGATAGCAGTCGCTGAGATTTGAATTTCACGGCCCAGTCGAAACGCTTCTTCGCGAAAAAGGTTCATCAAGAGTCCAAACCGCTCTTCCATCCCGCGTTCCACGAGAGAAGGCAGCTTGATCACCATGGGGATGCGACGAATAAACGTTTTGAGCAAGCTGGATTCCGGGTTTTCTGTCGTCGCTGAAATGATTTGCACCTGCGCGGTCCGCTCTACCTCTGTCTCTCCTACCCTGCGAAAGATTCCCTTGTCCATGAACGTGAAAAAGATTTCCTGACCCTCTGCGGGCAAACGATGGACCTCGTCGAGAAAGAGAATGCCCCTGTCGGCTTTTTCCACAAGCCCCCTCCGGTCATTATCGGCCCCCGTGTACGCTCCCTTTTTCACTCCAAACAGCTGGCTGTACAATAACTGTGGATTGTTGGCGTAATCAGCACAGTTGAATACGACGAACGGCGCTTCTTTTTCCAAACGTCCGATGTCGATAGCAAACTCGTGGATCAAGCCGGCAAATCCCGATTTGCCCACTCCTGTTTCCCCTAAAATGAGGCAGTGCATCCCCCGTGGCGGATACAGCACCGCAGCTTTTGCCTGCTCAATCGGCGTTATCAAGCTTTTATTTGCCTTTGCCAGCCTGTCCAGCGATGTCTCGGCACGGTATAACGTGTCATTGGTTTGCTTGGCATAGAACAAGGTTGGCCTGCCTTCTGCCTTTTCGATTCTGCCTTCCTTCCACAAACGGTTCAGATCACTGCTCACATTGGCACGACTTAACCCGAGTTCATCCGCCAATTCACTGGCACTCACTTTTTTATCCGAGCCAAATTCCGAAATTTTCTGATAGATAAAATCCAATCGCTTCATGCTATCACCTGCCGTTGTTTAGATGGCAAGATCGCCTCATTTCGATTTCATTTCAACACACAAGAGAGAAAACCTGCTTACCTGACAATATGATGAATCAACATATGCGATTCCGGCGAAAAACCTTTGAGGCTCCAACTCTACCCGTACGGTATAATAGACCTATCTAAACGACAGGAGAACAACCTACGATGATGGTTTTCATCTTGTTTACCTTATGGGCACTGGGTCTGCTCGTGCTATTTACAGATCCATGGCGTACTTCTATTCGCTGGGCGAGTGCCACAGCCTTCGTCGGATCGGGTGGCTTTTTCTCGGCCGTCATTGATGAAACGATTCTCCCCCATTGGGCAGATGTATGGGCTCTTCATTCGGGCTGGAGCGGAGCACTGGTGTTGTTGAGTAGAAGTGCTTCCTTTCTGACCCAAGCTGGTTTGCCCTATACGTTTTTGATGTTTGCCGTGTATTCCTATGAGTCCATTTCCATGAAAGCGAAAAGAATGACGAAGTATGCTACCCTCATTCCGCCGATCATCATGCTGGTCATTACACCGATCTTCCCGGAGCTTACTTTCAACTACTGGATTATGGTGTTCTGGGTCATTCCTTATTTTCTGGTAGCTTGTACGTTGCTGATCCTGCAGTATCTCCGTGAGAAGGACCCGCTGGTCAAGAAGAACAGCTTTTTCACGAACATGTTGATCATTGTGCCGCTCTTTTTCGTCTTTCTTTTCATCTACGTCATGCGAATTCAAAATGATTATGAGGCGTGGCGCTACAACACACTGGTGGTCATCATCCAGTTCGTTCTGATTGTTGCTATCAGTCTGAAATACGGCTTTCTCGGCGTCAGGCTCCGCGTAGAAAAACGGCGGCTGGACAGTACATTGCGTGCCTTGACCTCCGGGGCACAGATCATCAATCATTCGATCAAAAACGAGGTAGGGAAAATTTCGCTCTATGCCGACCGGATCGACTCGTACGCAGAAAGTACCGATCAGCCAGGCTTGAGAGAGGATGCTTCCGTCCTCATTCAATCGTCCCAGCACATCCTGGATATGATGAACCGGATTCAGGGACAGTTGCGCGACATCGTCTTGCAGGAGGAAACAATCAAGCCGAGCCAAGTAATCACGCAAGTCATCCAAACACTCGCGCCCTACGCAACCAAGCAACAAGTCGACGTGATGACCGAGCTGGACGAGTCACTTCAATTGAACTGTGACCCTGTACAGTTGCGTGAGATCCTCACCAATTTGTGCATGAATGCCTTCGAGGCGATGAAAACCGGCGGAACGCTGCGCTTGCAGCTGTTCCTGTCCAAAAAGCATCTGGTCATCGCCGTCGAGGATACAGGGACAGGAATTTCCAAGGAAAATCTGCCGCATGTCTTCGATCCCTTCTTCTCCACCAAGAAGACCACCCAAAACTTTGGTCTGGGATTGTCTTATTGTTACAACGTCATGCAAAAGCATCAGGGCATGCTGGAAATCTCAAGCGAACTCACAAAAGGTACGACAGTGTTTCTCTTGTTCCCCAAAAAACGTGTAGAAGGGAGGACGTAAACATGGAACCGATCAAAGTCTTTCTTGTGGAAGATGATCCTGTTTGGCGTAAAGGGTTGGTCGATTACTTGAACAAGGAGCCTGAAATTACAGTCACAGGCGAGGCTGGGACTAAAGAAGAAGCGATTGAGAAGTATTCCCCTGCCAACGTTGACGTCGTTCTGATGGATATCAACCTGACGGAAAACAATCTGGACGGCATTGATACCGCCCTTGCGCTTATCCAGCTTCAGCCCGACTGTAAAATCATTATGCTCACTTCCCTGACGGCCGAGGACGTGATCGTGGAGTCCTTTTCAGCAGGGGCAGTCAATTACATCAGCAAATCGAGCTTCAAAGAAATCCCGGACGCGATCCGAGCAGCTCATTTACGGCAATCGGCTATTCATCCTACCGCTGCCGCCGCCTTGCGTAACGAATTCTTGCGTTTGAAAAACGACGAGAACCAAAAGCTGCTCTCCCCAGCAGAAAAGGAAATTTTGCACCTCATCCATCAAGGTCAGACGCAGACACAGATCGAGCAGTCCTTACACATTACCAAACGCACGATCAAAAACCACATCAACCGCATCCTTAAAAAAATGGGCGTCAAATCGAGCAAGGAAGCAGCAGCCAAGGCAAGCCAGAAAAAGCTTTTCTAGCCTGCGTTGGCGCTGCCTTCGTACCCTTCGACAGTTTGCCCGACTAGGCACTATGACCAGGTACCAATGAAAGTTGGTACTTTTTTTAACCCCCCCACTCTTTACAATGAAGCTATCTGATACGCCATTATTCCTTGTAAAGGTGTGGTCTACATGATTCTCATTCATGCCTTCCTGAAAGCCATTCTGATGCTTTGGTTTCGACCTCGAGTCCAGGGCCTGCACAAAATCGATCTTTCCCAGCCATCGATCATCATACCGAATCACGTATCTCTCATGGACGCTGTGCTCCTGTCGTTTTGCCTGCCAAAGGGCGCTACCTTTGTCGTCAACACAGACATCGCCAAGAAATTCGCGTTCTTCCTGCGCTTCCGCAAGCACATTTCCGTCGACCCGCTCAATCCTTACTCAATCCGCCACATGCTGCGAGTCATCCGCAACGGCGAGACGCTGGTGATTTTCCCAGAGGGTCGCATCACTACCACTGGCGGCATCATGAAAGTCTACAGCGGCGTCGGCTACCTCGCCCTGCGGACTGGAGCAACCGTGTATCCCGTTGCCATCAATGGCCTGGAGCGCTCCGTATTCTCGTACTTAAAAGGAAAACTGCGCCTCTTGTGGTTTCCTGATGTCACCATCACAGTCGGTACACCTTTTACCATGGAGCGTGACGAGACGCTGTCCATGCGGGAGCAAAAAGCATCTGCAAGCGATCGAATCCAGCAGACCCTGCAAAATGAGCTGTTCCAAAGCCGCATGAAGCAAAACGTCAACCTGTTCGATGAAGTCTTGGAAGCAGCACGCCTCAACGGCGCCAAGATGGAAATCGCCAAAGACATGGGTACAGCGATCAACTATCGTACACTGCTGATCGGCAGCTACTTATTAGGCGACAAGCTCAAATCACCGTTGTTCGGCAAACCAGTCGTCGGCGTGTTCCTTCCGAATTCAGTCGGACATTTGATCACGCTCCTGTCTTTGTTTCGCATCGGAAAGACACCTGCGATCCTGAACTTTTCACTGGGAGTCCGCTCTCTCCTCGAATGCTGCGAAACGGCTCATATCGATACAATCCTGACATCGCGGGTATTTATTGAGAAAGGCAAGCTGGAGCACGTGATCGCCGGTCTGGAAGCACAGATGACCATCGTCTATCTGGAGGACCTGAAAGCATCTGCTACGATTTTTGACAAACTCTCTGCCCTCACCCGTTTCGTGACCAAACAAAAGGCGCAGGCAATCGAAAACGAGCTCATTCTCTTTACGTCTGGCAGTGAAAGCAAGCCAAAGGGCGTCGTGCTGACACATACCAACCTGTACGCCAATATCCAGCAGGTGACGAGTGTCATCGATATTACCTCCCGCGACAAGTTCTTCAATGCACTGCCGATGTTTCACAGCTTTGGACTGACTGCTGGGACACTCTTGCCCGTCGTGAAAGGAATCCCGGTCTTTCTGTATCCCAGCCCCTTGCACTACAAAGCGATTTCCGAGCTGGTGTACGACCAGAATGCTACGATCCTGTTTGGTACCTCGACCTTCATGGCTGGGTATGGAAGAATGGCTCACCCGTACAATTTCTACTCCCTGCGTTATGTGTTTGCGGGAGCGGAAAAGCTCAAGGACGATGTACGCAAGCTGTGGATGGAGAAGTTTGGTGTACGCATCTTTGAAGGCTACGGCGCTACCGAGACTGCTCCCATCCTGTCGCTGAACACGCCGTTGGCGAACAAACCGGGTACTGTCGGACGACTGATGCCAGGGATGTCGTATTGCCTGGAGCCGGTAGAGGGCATCGAAAAGGGCGGACAGCTGCTGGTCAAAGGACCCAACGTGATGAAGGGTTACATGATCCACGGAAAAGGCTTCCTGCCAGCTGAAGAATGGTACCAGACGGGGGACCTGGTCGAAGCTGACCGCGAAGGATTTTTGACCATCAAGTCCCGCCTCAAACGCTTTGCCAAAATCGGGGGAGAAATGGTTTCGCTCAATCTCATCGAAGAGCTCGCCATGGAATGCTTTGGACACTCCGGCTTTGCCACCATCACCATCAACGACCAGCGTAAGGGCGAGCGCGTCCTGCTCTACACCACAGATGAATCCGTGCAACTGAACCAACTGCGCGCCTATCTGACTGAAAAACAATACTCGCCGTTGCTGATCCCCGGTGCTGTTAAACAGATCAAGGCTCTTCCGCTGCTGGGCAGTGGAAAAACAGATTACGTCAGTCTGAAACAACTGGCTGAAAGCGAGAGGGATTGAATGTGAAAACGCGATTACAACCTTTGCAAGCCTTGTATTTTACCCAGTTCTTATCTGCCTTTGCCGACAACATGATCTTGTTTGTGATTGCCAACCTGCTGCGGGAGAACGGTTTTTCTCCCGCCATGCTCGCACTCGTATCCATTTCCTTTTTTCTTCCGTACATTTTTCTCGCACCGCTCGTCGGGCCATTCGCCGACAAGCATCCCAAATCATTCGTTCTCGTTATCGGCAACTTGATCAAGGTCATTGGAGTCCTGCTCTTGTTCGTGATCGATCACTCTAGTATTTTGTTGCTGATGCTGAGTTACTTTACCGTGGGGGTAGGTGCCGTCGTATACTCACCTGCCAAATACGGGATTCTGCCAGAGCTGACAAAGAACGAGGACGAACTGTTCCGTGCGAATGCCAGAATCGAAGGCTACACGATCATCGCCATTTTGCTGGGAATAGGGGGAGGCGGAGCAGTCGCGTCCATGACTGCGCCACTCATTTCATCAGGAATCTGCCTGTTGCTCTATCTTTTGTCGCTGGCCATGACTTTCTTTATCCCACGAATGGAAGGAAACGCAAATATTCGCTACGGAACAGAAGCGCGTCGCTTTCTTACTGACTTTCAGCTGCTGATGAAGCGTCCCGATACGCGTTTTTCCCTCGTCGGAACAGGATCTTTCTGGATGAGCTCTGCGGTGTTGCGCGTTGCCCTGATTGCCTGGATTCCAGTGGCGCTCGGGATTAATCCACAGAGCTTTTCCGTCTCGTTGATTCTCGCTACTACGTCTATCGGGATTATCGTCGGAGCGTTCTTGGCCCCCAAGCTGATTCCGCTGCAGCAGTTCACACGATCACTGACCTATGGTTTTGGAATGTTCGTCATTATCGTCTTGTTCCCTTGGATCCATATCACCTTCATCGCTATCTGCTTCCTGCTGCTCGTCGGCTTCATGGGTGGTGCTTTCATTATCCCGATGAACACCATCCTCCAGGAGGAAGGGAAAAAGCTGGTCGGTTCCGGCAAAACGATCGCGATCCAAAACCTTGTGGAAAACATCTTGATGGTCGTTGGATCGGGGATTTACTATCTGATCGTCTATCTGGGGGTCTCCATCTCAGGTGCCATCGTAGGCCAGGGACTGCTGCTGCTATTGTTCCTGCTGTACCTCGCGAATCAACGTAAAAAGATTCTCGGCTGAGCTCTAAGGCTTTCAGCATGAAAAAACCGCGTCCATAGAGGGCGCGGTTTTCTGATTTTCGTTATTTTTTCGGTGCTACAGCAGGTGTTGCTGTTGGTTCTGCTGTTGGTGCAGCTGCCTTTACTGCTTGATTCAGCAGGTGATAGAACTCGCCTTTGGTTTTCACGTTGGCAAACTTGCCAGCGTCTACCTTTGCCTTCGCAGATAGCTCAGCGATCTCTTCCTTGGTGACCGCATCCTTGATATTGATGGACGCGATGTTGGTGTACTTGCCATCTTCTGTTTTCGGCACGCTCAGGATGCCAGCGTTGATCAGAGCCACTACATCCGCACGCTCAGGAGCTGTCGTATCCACACCTGTGATCTTCCAGTTGTGTTGGACGGTTGGCTCGTACACGCCTTTCTTCACTTCTTTCAGATAGGCGATTGCGCGGTTGCGGATTGTTCCTTGTGTTTCTCCAAATGCACTCTCAGCCTTGGAAGACCAGAGTTGCTCAAATTTGCGGCCTTCCAGAGCGCCACCTTTCGCTTGCAGAGCTTCCATGCGGTATGCATTCATACCCAGCTTCAGAACATCTTCGGCTTTGATCGGAGTCTCATCCATTTTGCGCAGGTTGGTGATCCGGCTGCCATACGGCTTGGTCAGGTCCACCTCGTACTTCACATTGCCAAAGAAATCGTTGGTGCTGTATTTGGAAGCGCGGCGTTTGCTGTCAAAGCTGACGGTCACATCGCCAGGACGGGTCGAATTGAAGTAACCTACTGCCCATTCCATATAGTCTTTCAAGTCTTTCCCTGTTACTTTGTATACCGTGATTTCGCCGCCAGCGTATTGGTAGTTGTAGGCGATGTCTTTTTTCTTGATCGGACCTACATCCAGCTTGGCTTTGTCATTGTCGATCTGGTGCGCGACCACGTCGGCCTTGCTGTAGTAGAGCATCACCTCGTGGAAGAAGTCAGACAAGGGGGTCTCCTGGATTTGCACCGTTGGGATGCCCTCGATTTCATTCTTTTCCACCATGTTCATGCTATTGAGCTCAGCTACGACGATATTCGCATCCGCACGCGCAAACTCGTGGAATGGCTGCAGCTTGGCTTCGAGTGCAAGATCCGATACAGCTGGCGTTCCGTCCGCCCCTTTTACAGGAACAGCAGTCGCTTCTTTGCTTTTCAGCACGACTTTGCCGTCTTTCTTTTCAAAGGTCAGGTCGATGCGGGAAAGATGTGTACCGTATTTGTCCGGCTCGGTGATGAGCACGCCATTAATCTCTTCTTTTTTCACCAGCTTGTGCATGTGACCGGCAAAAATAGCAGTCAATTCAGGTACAGCATTGGCAATGTCTGCTACACCTGTCCCTGGAATGCCGTTTTCATTTTCGATCCCCATGTGCATGAGGCCGATCATGACGTCTACTTTGCCTTCCAGCTCTTTTACAGCTTTCTTGGTTTCTTCTACCGGATTTTTGACGACGAGTCCGTCCAGGTGATCGGTTCCCTTTTCAAAGTCAGAGATCATCGGAGTATCCATACCGATGACGCCGATTTTGATTCCGTCACGCTCGACAATCGTATAGGCCGGCAGGAAGCGCTCGCCGTTTTCTTTGTAAATGTTGCCCGCGAGCACTGGACCTTTGTATTGACCGCTGATCTTGTCCAAAATATCGAGGCCAAAATTGAATTCGTGGTTCCCGAACGCCCATGCGTCGTAGCCCATTTCATTCATCGCCACCATCATCGGAGACTCGGGCTGGTCGTTGAACAGCTCTGCGGAGTTGTCCTGGATGGAATCACCCGCGTCCAGCAATACGGTGTGGGGATTTTCTTTGCGAATCTCTTTGATCATGGTGAAAAGCTGTGTCAGACTGCCGTTTGGATTCGGGCCATCCAGCGCATAGTCCCAAGGCATGAATCTGCCGTGGATGTCAGACGTACCTAACAGAGTGATTTTAGTTTCTACTGCTGGTGTTGTCGTTGTCGCTGCCTGTGCAGGTACAGACGCGCCTACGAACGCGCTGCCCATCAGCACGGTGGACATCGCCAACCCTAGCAATGTCTTTCCTACTTTGGTTCCCCTTTTGGTCATGTCGTCCCCTCTATTTCTATTTTTTTATATGTAACATTTTAACTATATCAGTCTATTTACCTAGAGATGAACCATTTCTTTTCTATTTTCTGAAAAACAGCAAAAAAACCGCGACTTGGAATGGTCACGGTTTTTCGGCAGCGTACGTTTGCAAACAATCCAGAAAGAGATGTCCGTATTTATCAAATTTGGATTCTCCTACCCCTTTTACTTGAAGCATCGCAGACTTTTCAGTGGGACAGAGACTGCTCATTTCCTTTAACGTACTGTCATGGAAAATGACGTACGGAGGCACGCCTTCGCGCTGCGAGATTTCTTTGCGCAGCTGGCGCAAACGCTCAAACAAGTCGTCGTCTTCCTCCTGCTTGACGGGACGAATCACGATCTTCTGCAAGACTCGCTCCTCGCCTTTTAGTACGGGGAGTGCTTTCTCACCCAGCTTGACGATTGGGTATTGGCTTTCTGTCACCTGTAGATATCCTTCCGCGATCAAGATCTGGATTAGGTCCACAATCTCTTTTTCCTTGTACTCTTTCATCAAACCATACGTCGGCAGCTGGTCAAAACCAAGCTGGGTGACTTTTTTATTTTTCGATGCTTTCAGTACCTGTGCCACGAGAGCCGCACCGAAGCGCTCCCGCATCCTTTTTACGCAGGAAAAGATCTTCTGTGCTTCCAGCGTAATGTCCGCAAGCTCGGTATCATCCGTGCAGTTCGCGCATTGACCGCATGAAGCTGCATCGATCTCCCCGAAGTATTGCACGATGTATTGCTGCAGACAGCGCGGCGTCCGGCAGTAGTCGATCATGGCGTACAGCTTTTTATATTCATGCTCTTTGCGCTCATCAGTCAGCTGGTTTTGTTCAATGAAAAAAGTCTGGGTCTGAATGTCCTGCGGCTGGAACAGGAGGATACATTCACTCGGCTCACCATCACGACCGGCACGGCCTGCCTCTTGATAGTACGCCTCCAGATTTTTCGGCATGTTGTAGTGTATGACATAGCGCACGTTGGATTTGTCGATCCCCATCCCAAATGCATTGGTCGCGATCATCGTCCGGACGTCGTCAAACAGAAAGGCCTCCTGGTTTTGCGCCCGCTCTTCCTCTGACAGTCCCGCATGGTATTTCGTGACAGCAAAACCGCGCTTGTGCAGATCGGCATGAAGCGCATCGACGTCTTTTCTCGTCGCGGCATAGATGATCCCCGCCTGCTGACTGTTGGCACGTAAATAGTCGGTGATGAACTCTCTGCGGTTCTCCCCTTTACGTACGGACATGATGAGATTGTCCCTGCCAAAGCCCGTAATAAAGGTACGCTCGTCTACCAAAGACAGCTGGCGACGAATATCCTCCGTTACTTCCGGTGTTGCCGTAGCCGTCAATGCAGCGACCACAGGCCGCTCGGGCAATGAACGCAGGAAACGGGTAATCTCCAGATAGCTTGGTCGAAAGTCGTGCCCCCACTGGGAAACGCAATGCGCTTCGTCGACTGCCACAAAGGAGATCGGCACATCTCGTATTAAGGCCTGGAACGATTCGGACTCCAGACGTTCCGGGGCGATATACAGGAGCTTGTACTCCCCACGCGCTGCCAGTCTCAGCCTCTCGCGGACTTCGCTTCCGTCTAGGGAGCTGTTGATTTGCGTGGCTGGAATGCCCATGCTGACCAAGACGTCTACCTGATCCTTCATCAGGGAGATCAAAGGCGAAACGACGATCGTCACGCCGTCAAACAGCATTGCCGGGACTTGATAGCAGATCGATTTCCCCCCGCCAGTAGGCATGATGCCCAGCGTGTCGTGACCCGTCAGCAGGCTCTCGATGATTTTCTTTTGACCGTCCCGAAAGGCAGGATAGCCAAAGTATTTTTGCAAGACTTCTATCGCTTTATCAAACAAAGAGAATTCACCTTCTCTTCCGAAGTGTTTATCCAATGGATTTCTATCTAGTGTACTTGTAGACTTTGAGACAAAACAAGGGGTAGAGTTGGATTGCACAAAAATGGGACCGTGCCCATTCACACGGTCCCTTCCTGTACTGCGATGCTTTTCTGAGGCCGATGGGTGAAAAATAGCCGACACAGCTTGTATCCTCCGTATCCCAGCATCCCTCCTGCCGTATTCAACAGAAGATCATCTACGTCAAAGATTCCCATACTCGCCAACAATTGCGTCGTCTCCAGACACAGACTAAAGAGGAAGGAAAGGAACGTGACTTTAACGAAGGAGCGGTTTTTCGGCTGTTGAAGGGAAGGGAGCAGAAAACCAAACGGCAGAAAAGCGGCCATGTTGCCGATAAAGTTCACATTGCTAAGCGTGCTTCCACGTACCATCAAATTGGTTAGATAGTTTCTGATCTCATGAAACGGTATGAGGTTTCCCCGGTGAAGCAATCGCTCCCAGATCAGTTCTGGATGGGAGAGGCTCGACAACATATAAGAAAACAAGGCTCCGAATTCAATCGGGCCAAATTTAAACAACAGGATTTTGATGACAAGCAACAGATACAGGGCAAAAGTGATGTAAGTGACAGTGCCGATCAACATAGCGGTACTTTTTTTCATCAATTTATCAAAACCCCTTTTCCAACAATTTCTTTGTTTCGGTAAAACGCGCTACTTCGGTTTCCGCGCCCATGACAACAGAGATCAATCGGCGCTCTCCGCGCTTTGCCGTTCCTGTAAAGCAGTAACCAGCCTCGTCTGTAAAACCCGTTTTCAAACCATCCAAGCCCGGTACACGCAGTGTTTCGTTGTCGGTCAGTAGCATCAGATTGGTGTTCAACACCCTTTCCCCGGTCGAGGCCAGTTGCACCCGTGGCTCAGAGGTCAACTGAATGATCTGCGGAAAGTCTGTCACCAGTCGAAAAGCCAACCGTCCCACATCTCTCGCCGTCATCTGATTTTGACCATAGCTATAGACGAGGCCCGTAGCATTCACAAATCGGGAAGATTCCAGACCAAGCTCCTCTGCTTTTTGATTCATTAATGCAGCAAAATCGGCCGTACTCCCCGCCAAGTGTTCACCGATCGCAACTGCCGCATTGTTCGCGGAGCCTACTGCCATCGCTTCATACAAATCTCGCAACGGATAAGATTCCCCTGCTGCGAGGCTAATTTTGGCCCCCTCTGCTGTTGCCGCATTTTCCGATACCCGTACCTTATCTTCCCACGTGACACGCTGCTCCCGAATCGCCTCTAACAGCAAATACTCCGTCATCATTTTCGACATGCTGGCTACCGGGTAAGGAGTATCCCCATCCTGTTCGTACAAAACTTCTCCTGTCTGTGCATCTACGAGAACGGCAGCTCGTGCATCGAGCTTAAATAATGCCTGATCCCATCCCGAGAGGAAGCTTTCTCTGTCCTCTCCTGCCTGAATCCGAGCCCACATGTATGAAATGCCCACTAGTATGACAAGCAGCAGAAGCACCCTGCCCTTTCTTATCCTTCTCATGAAAAAGAAGCCTCCCTTAAAAGTGTACGATCAACGTTCTTCTACACTGCAAGGATAGGCTTTTCGATTAAAAAAACTCAAAACCGTTTCTAAAGAAAGAGTAAAGAGATTATGAAGCTCTTGTCGTATGGAGTGGCAACGATACGGTAAAGGTCGTCCATTCTGCCGTACTCGTCACAGCAATGGTTCCGTGATGCAAGTCAATGATGCTCTTGGCGATGGCCAGCCCCAGTCCTGTTCCCCCT
>JARDZO010000307.1 GCA_029240815.1 Brevibacillus sp. | reverse complement strand
GTCTTCCGCAAAAGTCGGATCGAGAGTAGCTGGTTCCTCCATGTTTAGATGCAACACCTGCGGTTCACCTTTTGCCGGTTCAGAGGCTGGGGCTGGTGTCGTTGCTCCTGCAGACTGATTGGACGGAGAGGAGTTCGCTGGAGTAGCACTGTTCCCTCCGCTACTACAGGCGGCTAACAAACTTCCTGCAACAAACAAGGAACTGATTAAGGTAGTAACCATCTTTTTCATATCGAAGCGCCCCCTTTACCAGATTACTGTTTCAATTTTGCAAAAACAGTGCCAAGCTGTAATCCGCATAATCAGCCCAACCTCTATTCAGCCACGCATACACAATCACCAAAACCGCTTACTCCTTGTGATTTCTCTCTATTCCGTAGTGAATAGCATTTATTCACGGGGGAATACCCACTTTCGCAGTTTGCGGCTCGCTGATGGCTGACTGATCCCGAGTGCTTCTGCAACCTTGATTGACGTCTTGTGAAGGTCAAAAGCGCGCTGCATCAGCTGTCGCTCCACTTCCTCCATCGCAGCCTGCATCTGCATGATCCGATCTACCTTTACCCCATTGTTGGCATTGCTCTCTTGATTGTGAATATAGCGGGGAATCTGCGCAGGGGTGATGAGTTCATCATGCGAGGTGACCACCAGACGCTCCACCACGTTTTCCAGTTCTCGTACATTTCCGGGCCAGTCGTATTCCTCAAGGATGCGATAGCAGACGTCGCTGAGCTGTCTGTCGAGACTATATCTCTCAGAAAAGACGCCCAGAAAGTAGTGGATGAGGACGGGTATTTCTTCTCTACGCTCTCTCAGCGGCGGGATTTCCAGTGGCACGACGTGAATCCGGTAATACAAATCTTCGCGGAACTTCCCTTCCCTCACCATCTGACGCAAGTTTTTGTTCGTCGCCGTGATGAGCTTTACGTCCACTTTTCGCGGTGTGGAGCTACCCACGGGTGTGATCATCTTATCCTGCAATACCGTCAGCAGCTTTACTTGCAGATTGAGCGGCAGCTCACCAATTTCATCTAAAAAAAGCGTACCTCCGTTTGCCTTTTCAATCAGCCCAGACTTACCATCCTTGTCAGCTCCGGTGAAAGCACCTTTCTCGTAGCCGAACAACTCCGACTCCAGAAGCGTTTCCGGGATGGCTCCACAGTTAATATGCACAAAAGGCTTGTCCGTTCGCGGGCTGCATTCATGAATGTACTTGGCTAGCACACCTTTGCCGACACCCGATTCACCCAGCAATATCATAGAAGACTCTACTTGCGCCAGCTTTTCCGCCATGGCTGTGACCTGCTGCATGGAAGTGCTGCGGTAGATCAGGCACGTATTCCCTTTTTTTCTGCCTCTCTCCTTGGTGATTTCACTTTGGTAAAGTGTCCCGATATACTTGATTTCATTCAGCTCCTGCTGAAGCTTTTCCTCATCCGTGATGTCGATCGACGTATTGACTACGCCACTGAAGTTGCCTTCTTGATCCCAGATTGGCGTACCTTCCACAAAGAGCTTCCGGTTTTGCTTGGTCGTCTGGATCGTCTGCACTTTCTTCTTGTCGCGGATCACCCGCATCGTAATCGTAGGGGAAAAATAGCCCTTATGATAAAAATCCTCGATCGGCTTTCCAATCATTTCCTCCGGGTTGATTCCGAAATATTCCCCATACCCTTTCGAGCAGTAGAGCGTTTTGCCTTGTGCATCCGTGACGTGTACGATGTCGAACAATGAGCCCAGGACGGCTTCATAATCGATCAACTGACGCCCACCTCCCGACTATTTTTTGAGAACCCGCATGTATCGATTGGTGGGTCTGCCGATTCCACCGTAACTGACATCCAGCCGGACCTTTCCCACCTTTTCGAGATAGTCCAAATATCGTCTGGCCGTCACTCTGGCAATCCCTACCCGCTCAGCTACTTCTTCAGCGGAAAGGGACTGATTTTCTTTTTCCAAGTGACGTTCTATTTGATCCAGTGTAACAGCGTGCAATCCCTTGGGCAATGCCTCTATCTCCCTGACAAGCTGGACTTCCCTGCTCGGCTGTGCAACAGTCTTGCGGAACAACAGTTGGTCTACCTCATCCTGGGACGCAGTGCCTGCCAGTCCGATTTGTTGGCGATATTGCTGGTATGATTCGAGAGACTGTTGGATTCGTTCAAATTGAAACGGCTTGATAATGTAATCCATCGCGCCATTTCGCAGCATGGACTGTATCGTTGGTTTGTCCTTGGCAGCCGTTATCACGATGACGTCCACGGCCTGATCACTGGCTCGCAGTTCGACCAACGCTTTGATCCCGTCCTGAACTGGCATGAACACATCCATCACAATCAGATCGGGGGTCAGCTCTCCAACCAGCTTGACGCCCTCTGCGCCATTGGAAGCGACGCCCACGACCTGAAAGCCTGGGACGCGCTCGATAAACTGTGTGTTGATCTCCTGCACCATCGGATCGTCCTCGATGACGACCACTCGAATGAAATCACTCACCGTTACTGGTCTACCTCCTTCATCGGAAACGTAATGAGAAAACTGGCTCCCACTGTGGGGCGGGAGTGGCAGACAAGCTCGCCTCCACCCTTTTTCACCAGTTGATGCACCAAATACAATCCGAGTCCTCGATGCTCCCGTTCCTTGGTCGAAAAACCTCTCTCCAGCATGCGGGCTCGTGTCTCTTCGCCCATCCCGATCCCGTTGTCCTCTACAAGCATGGAGCAAATTTCGCTGTCCTGCTCAATGCTGATGGTGATTTCCTTGTCTGCTCGCCCGCTCTTCTCCAGGGAATCAAACGCATTCTCAATGAGATTTCCCAAGATCAAGACGAAATTGTGGTGATCCATATAAGGGGGAAACTGTTCCAGATGGCTCATCCGATCGATCGTCACACGAATGCCCAGTTCTTTGCCGCGACTCACCTTGCCGAGCAAGAGCCCTGACACATTTTCGTCGGCGATCTGCGTAGTCAAAAAGGACGTCAGCTCCTCCTGCTGGTCATTGATTTCAAATAAGTAGGCGAGTGCTTTTTCGTGTTGCTGGAGCTGGAGGAGTCCCGCGATGGTATGGAGCTTGTTCATGTGCTCGTGATTTTGCACCCGCAATGCTCCGACGAATTCTTTGACCCCTGTCAGTTCCTCCGCCATCCGCGTTACCTCGGTGCGGTCTTGGAAGATCGCCAGCGCTCCTACGACCTTGTTCTCGACTTTGATCAAAAAACGGTTCGACCACAGCAGCGTATTCCCGACATGAATCTCCGTATTGGTGAAGTTTTTTTGCAGCTCCAGTACTTCCGGCAGTCGCGTGTCGTGGAGTACGGAGCGAATAGGCTTGCCCAGCACTTCCAGATTTTCATCCAGGCCAAATATCTGCTTGGCGCGATCATTGAATATGGTGATCCGCTCCGCATTGTTAATGGCGATAACCCCTTCGTGCATAGCGTGAAAGGTCGCCGTCCGCTCGACGAGAATCCGGGCGATTTCATCCGGCTCCAGATCCAGCATCTGCTTTTTCATATGGCGCGCCAGCTGATACGAGCCCCATACGCCAAACAAGAGGGAGAGAAAGAACGTAATGGCGATATTGCCTCGCTCCTCCTGCATGATTTCCCAGACACTTGGCATGACACGCCCCACGAGTACGACCCCGACCTGCTGATGCTGATCGTCCATGATCGGCACGTATGCACGCAGAGCGGTCCCCAGCTCACCTTTCACTTTTTGCAAATACGAATGCTCGGCATACGCCGCTTCCACTGCCGGATCGCGAAAGACGGTGCCGATCCGCTCGTCCAACGGGTCGGAGTAGCGAATCCGGTCCTTGTTCAACACCACGATATAGGTCACGTCATTGACGATTCTCAGCCTCCGGGCAGTCGGACTGATCGTCGTCTCGCCACCTGGTTCTTGGATGCTTTTTTGAACGAGCGGAATTTCCGCTACGGTGCGGGCAGTGGTCATCAGACGTTGGCCCAACTGCGACTCGGATATCCGGATGATCCCTCCTACGATGATCAGACCGCCGATCAGCAAGGAAAATAGGACGATGCCGATGGAGAGCAGCATAATTTTCCATTTAATTTTCAAGCGTTTGAACAAAAAGGCTCTTCCTTCCGGCTGTGATTGCTTGCTATTCTATATTTTGGTACAGTACTCCCAGCAAATCAACTGATGGTAAGCGGGTGTCATCTATGAAATCTTTTGCAAGCATCGCTCTGTTCGTCTTTCTCGGTCTCGTCAGTGCCGTAGTCATCGGATTCGGTCCGGACCTTTCCCTCACGAAATGGGGCTATGACGAGGAACAGGAGAAGCTCTCGGAGCGCATAGTGATTAAATTTAGTCACGTCGTGGCAGAAAACACACCGAAGGGTCTGGCTGTCGATCGCTTTGCCCAGCTGGTGAAAACAAAAACAAACGGTCGTGTCGAGGTGCAAGTCTTTCCGAACAGCACCCTGCATTCGGAAAAAACGGAGATTCCTGCGCTGGTGAACGGGGAAATCCAGATGATCGCTCCGGCCTTCTCCCATCTATCCGGTACCATTCCCCAGTGGGCGCTTCTGGAGTTACCTTATGTATTTCGCGATCAGCAAGACGTAGAGAACGTTTTTCAAGGAGAAATCGGGCAGATGCTGTTCGCTACACTGAATCAATCGAACATGAAAGGAATGGCTTTTTGGGGGAATGGCTTCAAACAGATTACCGCGAATCGCCCTATTCTCATGCCGAGCGATTTCAAGGGACAGCGGATTCGGATCATCCCCAGCAAGGTGCTCGATGAACAATTTCGGACCTTGCGCGCTCTTCCCGTCGGCTCTTCCTTCAACGATCTGTACAGCATGCTCGCCAACGGGGAAGTGGACGGAGAGGAAAATACGATTTCCAATGTGTACACCAAGCGGCTGTATCAGGTCCAGACGAACATGACCGTCAGCAACCACAACTATTTGGGTTATGCCGTGATCATGAACCAGGAGTTCTGGAACCAGCTCCCAACCGACATCCGGAAAGATATCGAAGAAGCACTGGCCGAAGCGACCCGATTCAACAACGCGCTTTCCGTCTCCATGAACGAAAATCAGTTTGAGAAGCTCAAAGATATGGGCACAATCGACATCCACGAGCAGACAGAAGAGGAACGGACAGCCTGGCGGCAAGCTCTGCAGCCGGTTTACGACAAGTTCTCTCCCAGCATCGGAAAACCGCTCATGGATAAAATTAATGAGCTTCACCATGCACAGTGAAGCTGCTCCTGATCCAATAGCCTGACCTGCAATCCGCACGTACGGATGAGAGTCAGGCTATTTCATTTACGCAGATTTCGGCAGGATCAGAGTAAAGGTAGAGCCCTCCTCAGTACTTACCTTGAGCACGAGCTCGCCACCTAACGCCTTTGCGATCATCCGTGAGAAGGACAAGCCGAGTCCTAATCCTCGAACCTTGTCTTTCTTGTTGCTTCCCCGAAAGAATCGTTCAAAGATCAGCGATTGCTCGTCTCTCGGGATTCCTTGCCCGTTATCCTTCACGTCGATGCGCATATCCGCCGGGGTTTCATAGAGCTCCAGTTCAATTTTCCCGCCTGCGCCAATAGCCTGTCTCGCATTGTTCAACAGGTTGATCAAAATTTGTTGGACACGTCCTGGGTCAACAAATACGGTCGTCTGTTTTTCAGGAATATTCGTATACAAGGAGACTGTATCCTGATCCTGCACGATTTTCCACTGAGATGCAATTTCGCGAATGAGCTTGTTCAAATTTTGCTCTTCTTGCGTAACGGCGATGGCTCCCACGGCAAACGAGTTGAAATCTAGCAAGTCTTCAACCATGTTTTGCAGCCGTTTCGTCTCCTTCAGGCAAATTTCCAGAAACTCTTTTTCTTCCTCACCTGATACGACCTGATCATTGATCGCTTGAACGAGGCCGCTGATGGAAGTCACTGGCGTTTTCAATTCATGCGTGACGCCCGCCAAAAGCTCGGTACGCATGCTTTCCAATTGACGCAACCGGTCCGCCATCTCTTTGAACGTATAAACCAGCTCATGGATTTCCCGTTCCTTGATCGCTTGATTGATGGGGACGTCGTAATTCCCTTCTACGATCTGTCGGGCAGCGAAGACGACATTCTGGATTGGCTCTGACAAGCGGCGGGAGTGGAAATAGATCACCGCCCAACCTAACACACCCAGACTCCCCAGCATGATTACCAAATACTGAAG
>JARDZO010000057.1 GCA_029240815.1 Brevibacillus sp. | reverse complement strand
CCGGGGAAGTGCAACACGTTTCGGCTGTGCTGCATGCCGGTCTTGCACTCCTTTCAATCGTTTGAGACCAATAAAGTCAGCCACGAACTGATTGGCAGGACGCTGTAGCATCTGTTCTGGCGTATCGAGCTGAACGACGGAGCCGCTGTTCATGAGGCAGATGCGATCTGCAATTTTGATGGCTTCGTCCATATCGTGTGTCACAAAGACGATGGTCTTCTTAATCGCCTTTTGCAGTCGGACAAACTCGTCCTGAAGCTGCTCCCGACTGATCGGGTCCAATGCGCTAAACGGTTCATCCATCAAGATAATGGGCGGATCAGCTGCCATCGCACGGATGACGCCCACCCGTTGCTGTTGTCCCCCGCTCAGCTCCGCAGGGTACCGGTCTTTGAAAACCTTGGGATCTAGCCCCACCATGTCCAGCAATTCGTCTACCTTTTTTTCATAATGAGTGCGGTCCATTTTTTTGAGCTTGGGAACCAGCGCAACATTTTGACCGATCGTCATGTGCGGAAACAATGCGATTTGTTGAATGACATATCCGATGTTTCGTCTGAGCTCGACGGGATCTGTCCGAGTAACATCTTCCCCGTTAATCTCAATTCTTCCGGAGGTAGGCTCTATCAGACGATTGATCATTTTCATGGTCGTCGTCTTCCCACAGCCACTCGGTCCAATCAGGACGAACAGCTCACCGGCCTGGATCTGAAGGTCTAGCTTCTCGATGATCGATACGTCTTTGATCCGTTTTTCTACGTTGTGAAAGGAAATCATACACACTAACTCCTTTTCAACAAAATTTATGGAAAGAAAAAAAGCCGACACACCGCGATCGTCAGGAGGGCCCTTCCCGACAAAAGCAAATGAGTCGACTATTCTCTCACATACAAATATGAACAAATAAGCTTGATAGATGCAGCGACAAATGCCCGAATAGAGCATGAGCCGATTGCACGTATTGCAAGCGGACGAAAAGAAATTGTATGCATAATCTGCTTTAGCCGACGAGGTTAGCTGACGGGTAGGATGGCAGTTTGCATCCCTTCTGTTTGCACAGAATTAACCCCAATAGTGGTTCCCCCGTTTTCGTCATAGACGAAACTAGGCCCGATATTCAATTAGGTAACAATAAAAGGTTACCATAATATTACCAGTGGCTCAATTTTGAAATTTTGCGATATTTGCGCCTCTTACTGCCTCAGGCTCAGTTAACCGTAATCTCTGTCCCTATCCTTTCTTATCCTGCCATTTCCTTTTAGATCCATGCCTGTTGTGCATGCTCATGGTGAAAAAACTCATTTTTAGGAATATATCTGTGAAAATGGGACGAACGCGGGAATTATACCCACTTGGTCAGGCTGTAGTGGAGGAGAGGAAAAAGGGGAAAACGCTCCAGCTTCATAGGAACACCTGCTGGGGGTCATCCCTGCCCGGCTCCATATAAAAAACGAAACCGCGTCCAAAGCAGCCGTCTCATGGAGCTTAATCAGAGGTGGACGCTTACAACCGTGTTTCGTTTTTTCCATTGCGCCTTGGTAGGTGTTCCTAAGATCTTCCGCTAATTTCCCCTTTTTCCTCGGCCCAGATTTAGCTCTTCCACGTGTCTTATTCTGGGGCTTTCCAAGGAGTTTCTTTGAGAAACCCCTCTATGGAACAAAGAATCATTGAAGAACGAAAGCTTGGTTCTTCCATCCCGTAGCCATTCTGATATCTTCTGACAAACATATGGATGACCTCGTTCTTCTCATGTTTCACCCATGTCCTTCGTAGCGCAACGATTGGGAACTAAGCTTTTGCCCTTGAACCTCGTAATACCAGGTAACTAGAAATCACAATAGCTCGCAGGAGAAGCAGGTTGCCAGGCGGAGCGACTCCGGAACCCTACTTAGCGGAACAACGAATTCACGGGATCCAGAAGCGGTACCTCTGCTTTCCCTACGGAGCAGCTGCTACTTTACCGCTTCCCCGTGCTCTCCCCACCACCACCACCGGGGAGGCCATTTATCAAGAATTCACACTCGCTTCGCTAGCCCCTTCCACTACCTTTTGCTTCTTTTTTTGATTCAGCAAATACGCAATGACACCAGCGACTGCACTCGTCGTAAAGGCTGGCTTCGCTAAAAGCTCCTGACTTTTCAAAATCAGCTCGCCATTTTGCAAGAGAAGACCAAGCGCCTGACCTAGCACTAATAAAGAGCCCGCCAGTAAAAAGAGAACCAGACTCACCACGAAAAGTACCTCAAGAGTTTTTTTCATCCTATCACTCCTCCGCCATTATACAGGGATTGGCAATACACCCAGTGCGATGAAATATCCGATCAAGAAGATCGGGACGACATAATACACAACTAACGGGACAAACGTCTTTTCAGGCTGTGCACCCGCTATTCCGGCTGCGATAAAGATTGGTGCAGATGATGGCGGGGAAGCACCTTCGGTAGAAGCAAACATAAGGATGGCGACGACGGCAATCACAGGATCCACCCCAGAGGAAACAAGAGCACTAAAAGCAACCATCCCAACAGCCGTCAAGGTAGCCGTTCCAGATAAGGGACCTGCCACAAGTACAAGCAGCAAACCAACCACACAGACCATCAACCAAGGAGCGAAGTTCAGATGCGCCATCAGATTGCCCAAGTCTTTAGCCAACCCCAATTGCCCCAGCACTTCACTCGCAGCAAACGCAAATAGTAGAAGAACGCCGACAACCGTAAAACCGGATACGGATTCTCTAATGAATTGGGACCATCCAGCCGCTGTCTTCGGTAATTGCGACCTGCCGATCAACAGACTGATAAAGATGATTAACATCGGTACCCATACGATCAGAGAAATCTCACCAAGAGCGCTTTTGCCGATCAGCGGATTTGCCTTTATCATGTCGGCCAACGGTCCAATCGTGACCAGGACAGGAATCAGAATGCCTAGGAAGATAAACGTGGATTTCCAGCCTTCCCGCAGGGATTTCCCGAGCGGCTGAACAAACTCTGCAGAAAGCCTTTGAATCTTATACCGCCGAACAAACCACATCGTGAGGATAATTCGATACAAGACTTGGTACGCGCCCCCCATCAATAAGGCTACATACAGGTCGCCCTCAGACACCACAGCGGCGATCGGGGCAAAACCCAACAGAATGAACATGGAGCTGCTCGGCGGGAAGGCGATGCCCAGCCCAGCGTTTCCAGCTGCAACCGTAGCAGCCATTTCTTTACTCCAATTTGATCGAATCATCCATGGAATCGTTATGGATCCTGCCGTAGCTGTATTCCCAGAGCCCGATCCAGAAATCATCCCCATCAAGGCAGATCCAAAGGTAGCCACATGCGAAGCCCCTCCAGGGAGACGGCCCAGAAGAGAATTCAGGATCTCGATTAATCGTAAAATGATACCTGTTTTATCAATGATATAGGACATAAAGACAAATGCCATGGCAGCAAATAGAACCTCATTCGTTGCTCCGAAAACAAATCCTTCCCAAATCAATCGCGGAGCTTCTGCACCACCGAACAATGCGGTGACCAGGAAACCCACAATCATCGCTTCCCCGATTCCCCTTTTCAATACGGTTGACCAAAAAATGATCAGTGCGATAAACACGATTAATGCGATGAGCCCCATTCCCACTGTAAACACCCCTTTTCCATCAATCACTTACTCTGGCAGCGCTTTCAATTTTATTTGGACCGATTCTCTCGTTATTCGTAATAAGGGTATCAGGGCGCCCAGTACTCCGGGCGCAATTCCTGCCTAAATAATCTTGTCGTTTCTCAGTTTCTCCATTTCCTCTTCGGAGATGGCAAGCATGCCCTGATAGACTTCCTTATTATGCTCTCCTTGCCTCGGTCCCCGGCTGATGACTTTTCCCGGTGTCCTCGAAAATTTGGCCACCACATTCGGCACTCTCATCTCTCCAAAATCTTCGTCCTGCAAGGTAACGAACGACTCACGGTGCTGATAATGAGGATCATCCATCAATTGACTGACATCGTACATCGGCCCTACTACCGCTCCACAGTTATGAAAGATTTCCAAGACTTCTGGAAGCTCTCGTTCTGCAATCCAGCCGCCGATGATGGCATCGAGTTCTTTCACATTCTTCATTCTATTTTCGTTTGTTGCAAAGCGAGGATCCTGGATCAAATCTTCCTTACCAATGGCCCTGAACAGATTTTCCGAAATGGATTGGGCTGCCCCTGAGAGAGCGACCCACCTGCCCTCTTTGGTTTGATAAGCATTTCGTGGAGCTACTGACAAGCTGCCGTTTCCAACCCGGCTCGCAACCAGCCCCAATTGATCATAGGCAACAATATGCGGTTCAAGTAATCTCATCAAAGGTTCATACAGAGAAATATCGATGCATTGCCCCCGGTGTTCCGGATTATGTGCCCGCTCATGCAAAGCGATCATGAGGGATAGAGCTCCAAACGCTCCGCTCACGCCATCCGCCAAGGCGTTCCCCGGCAATGTCGGAGGCCCGTCAGCAGAGCCATTGACAGAAGTAAACCCGCTCATTCCCTCCGCCACGGTGCCAAAGCCCGCCCGCGATGCATACGGTCCCGTTTGACCGAATCCTGTTGTCCGCAGCATGATCAACGATGGATTGATCGCAGAGAGGACATCCCAGCCCAGATTCCATTTTTCAAACGTTCCCGGTCTATAATTTTCTACGACGACGTCCACATTGGCTACCAATTTTTTAAATAGCTGTTGCCCCTCTGGTTTGCTTAGATTGAGTGTTATTCCTTTTTTGTTTCGGTTTAACGATTTCCATAGCAGCGGCTTTCCATCTTTTTGCTTCCCGTACCGCCTGGCATGATCACCAAACTCTGGATGTTCAATTTTGATGACCTCGGCTCCGTAGTCTGCCAGGAACGTACTGGCCCAAGGAGCTGCAAGCATAGTGGATGCGTCGAGGATTTTTACGTCCTGTAATGGTAATCGCTCTGTATGGGCATTCAATTGACTCCGCCTCCTATTGCCGCTTCCCGCGCGTTTTTCTTTTTCTGTTCGAACTGCTCGATGCGGAAAGCTCTCTCTCTGATTTGCTTGGCCTTTTCATAATGAGGGATATCAATCATTTTCCCTTCCAGCGTAGTAGATGCTCTCCCCATAGCCAAACTTCTCTCGAATACCTCGATCACTTTACCCGAATATTCCAACTCCTCTTCATTTGGAGAAAAAGCCCGATTCAACGTCTCGACATTGTTCGGATGAATACAGCTCGCTCCCAGAAAACCGTGTTGATAAGCAAGTTTCGCATTCTTTTCAAAACCTCCCTGATCGTTGAAAGCAGCGATACTGCCCAATAGTCCCATTGGAAGTTTTCGATAGGCTCTGGCGACAAATAACAACTGCATACGCGGGATCAACATGCCTTCGTACGTCTCCTCACAGAGCTCGATCCCGGAATCAACAGAGAAATCTTCTGCACCTAGCGTGATAGAATCTACTCTTTCACTGGCTTTCGCGATTTCTTCTGCACAGAGCACCCCTTTCACCGTCTCGATAATGACTCCCATCTTGATTTGGCCCTGTGGGATTCCCCTGGCTTGCTCCAACTTGGAGACAATGCGATCGACTTCTTTTACTTGCTCGCCGGACTCTACCTTCGGAAAGATGATCCCATCCACTCCGGGCCAAATGGAGGCAGCGATATCCTCCAGCAACAAATCCTCAGTGTGATTCACTCGAACAAATACTTCGCTGCCTCCCTTTGCCACCACGGGTATCGAATCTTTGATCAGCTGGCGGGTCGCGTGTTTTTCCGTTAGTGGAACACTATCCTCCAGATCGAGGACTACGGCGTCAGCATTTCTCAAGAAAGCCTTTTCAACAAACCGTTTTTCATTTGCAGGCATAATGAGCCTGGATCTGCGGATCACATTTGTTACATAATCAAAAGTCATAGCGATCTCTCCTGTGCATGCTCCAAATGTAGGTATACGGATACTTTATCAGCGATCAGAAAGCAAATAAAATGATTGATTCCGCTGAAATTCTAGCGAATATTTTGATATCATAAAGCAAACGTCATTACACTCGAGATAGGAGTTGAGGGGATGGAGGAAAAAGACTGGCTTATTTTGCTGGCGGTATTTGAAGAGAAAAACATTACCAAGGCTGCGAATCGGCTGTTTATGGCACAAACAACGCTGACGTACCGCTTGCAGCAGATGGAGAAGGAGTTCGAGACGATTCTGTTTTTTAGAGGGAGAAGAGGCGTAGAGTTCACTGCCCAGGGGGAGCTGCTCGTCAAATATGCGAAAGAGATGCTAATGAAGTTGAAGCATACGAAAGAGGCCCTTTTGAATTTGGACGGCATCGTGTCCGGCACCTTAAAACTGGCTGTTACCAAATCGTTTGCATTTTACAAGCTGCCCGCTATTTTAAAATCATTCAGCAACCTGTACCCGAATGTGGACTTCATCGTAAACACCGGGTCCAATCTGGATCTGACCCATTCCTTGCATAAGCAAGAAACTCATGTCGCTATCGTTCGCGGAATCCACCATTGGCCGGATGAAAGACAGACTATCGCGAAAGAAAACATCTGTGTGATCGCAAAAGAGGAGATCCGCATGTTGGACCTCCCCTCCATTCCTAGAATTGATTATGAGCCAAAGCCATCCCTCGACATCATCATCGATAATTGGTGGAGGGAAAACTTCTCTAAGCCCCCTCTCCTTTCGATGATGGTGGATAACGTGGAAATAGCCAAAAGAATGGTGATCAATGATCTGGGATACACGATTGCACCAAGCAGCGTCATCGAAGAGCATGAGGGCTTGTTTAAAGTAAATCTGACTACAGCCAACTCGGAACCGATCATATGGGAGACATCGATTCTTTACCGAAAGGAAATGATGAAGCTGCCAGCAGTTCGCGTGTTTGTAGAATTTATTCGGAACCACATTACACGAAATAAGCCCTGACTCTTAAGTCGAAGTGAGATGCAAGGAAAATGCGAATTTCTTGCAAAATCGTCACGTGGAGAGAGCCAGATCGTCTCTTTTTATCAGGGGGAATTGGGGGAATGATCGCAGGGCCAATGACTCCAATCCCCATTTTGTTCGGTACCACGGCCATTATTCCGCCGCTAACGCCGCTTTTGGCAGGGATACCGACATGTATGGCAAATTCACCGGAAGCATTATACATGCCGGATGTCATCATAATCGTCAACAGAATCTGTACAATGCATGGATCAACCAATGAATCTTTCCCCTCTAGACGGCCCCAATTGGCAAGGAATAACCCGATTCTTGCCAGATCACTGCAGCGTACATGAATGGAACAAAGTTTAAAATACAAATCCAACGCTTCTTCTACATCGGTTTCAATAATACCGGTGCTTTTCATGAAATAAGCGAGTGAGCGATTTCGGTCCCCAGTCGCCTTTTCTGATTGGTACACCTGTTCATTTAGCGAAATGTGATGGTTACCGGTCATCAGATGAAGCAGTTCACATACGCGCTGAAAACGCTCTTCTACATGGTGGCCGGCAATCATGGAGGCAATGGCAATCGCGCCCGCGTTTATCATGGGGTTTAAGGGCTTGTGATGGTCCATTGTCTCCAATTTTATGATCGAATTGAAGGGGTCCCCGCTCGGTTCCATACCGACCTTTGCAAATACTTTCTTCGGTCCATGATCCTGCAAAGCAACCAGCAGGCTGATTACTTTCGAGATGCTTTGCAATGTAAAGGTCGTATCGCAATCTCCTACCGAAGCGATTCCATCGTTCTTCGTCGCGACAGTGAAGCCGAGGGCCGCCGGATTGGCATGGCTTAACTCCGGGATATAATCTGCGACTTTCCCATCTGCTGTGTACTTGCGGTTATCGTCCAATATGCGCTGCAGTATTTGTTTGTCTGCTTGTATCATTTGCTGCGTTTTCCCCTTCGGCTGGCATCTTTACTGCCTGCAAACCAGTTTGCCCAGATGTTGGCTCAGCTTTAGATTCTCCGAGGAATCTACGGGAATTTCAAGGAGAACAATCTCTTTCATGCTTAGCGCTTTTTTCAATGCCGCTTCCAGTTCAGTAACATGATTGACACGCATGCCCACGATCCCAAAGCTTTCAGCAAAATGGACAAAATCAGGATTCTCAAATTCTACCCCATAGCTTGCGTCAAAACGATTTTTCAACTTCCAATCAATTAATCCATACTTGGAGTCATTGAGCAGAAGGATGGTGAATGCGATTCCCAATCGTTTCGCGGTTTCCATTTCTACTGCATTCATTAAGAATCCGCCGTCTCCCGTAATGCAAATGACCGGATCATCGGGACAAGCTATTTTTGCACCGATCGCTCCTGGAACGGCAATCCCCATGGATGCAAAACCATTGGAGATGACTACGCGATTCGGAAGCTTGGGTTGGTAATTACGCGCGATCCAAAGTTTATGGGCACCCACATCGGATATCACAATCGTGTTTTCACTTGCGATTTTAGCGACCTCATCCAAAATAGTCTTCGGTTTGATCCTGACGCCCCCATCTTCCGAATGAGTAGAATCCTCTTCATTGATCTGCGCCAGTTCCTTTTTTAGTTTTTGATGAAGCTCCCCTTTTGGCATCCACTCTTTTGTGCCTTTATGATGATCCGTCAGATACCCCAATGCGGCTTGGATATCCCCAACTAATTCGGCCACGACAGGATAATGCTCGTCCACCTCAGCTGGTAGCGTATCGATATGAATGATCGGCGTGAGATTGTTTTCGTTCCAGTAGATAGGCAGGTATTCCACAAAATCGTAGCCGATCGCAATGATCAGATCCGCTTCATGAATCCCGCACAATACATAATCCTTCATTTGCAGACCTACCGTGTACATGTTCAAGGGATGATCGGGAGGCAATACTCCTTTTGCCATGAACGTATGGGCGACTGGAACCTTCAGCGACTCAGCAAATGCTTGCAATTCTTTGGACGCTTGCTGTCTTAGAACACCGTTTCCCGCAATAATGAACGGTTTTTGGCTTGCAGCTATCAATTCCAAGGCTTTTTTCATGCTATTCACGGAGGGTACGGATCGCGGCAACTCTGTTTTAGGAAGCGTCTTCTTTTCGATATCATCTGCTGCCATATCTTCAGGAAGCTCGATATGGACCGCTCCCGGTTTCTCCATTTCCGCCAGTTTAAAAGCTTTCCGGACGATTTCCGGGATCGTCTCAGGCCGTTTTACCTGGATCGACCATTTTGTTACAGGTTTAAACATGGCGACTACATCAATGTATTGGTGAGATTCTTTATGCATCCGTTCCAAACCGGCTTGTCCCGTAATCGCGACCACAGGGGCATGATCCAGGTTGGCGTCACCTATGCCGGTAAGCAAATTGGTTGCCCCCGGTCCCAACGTCGCGAGGCAAACTCCTGCCTTCCCTGTTAACCTTCCGTATACGTCAGCCATGAAGGCAGCTCCTTGCTCATGCCTGACAGCCACAAATTGAATTTGGTCAGAAGAAGCTAATGAATGAACAAGATCGATATTTTCTTCTCCGGGAATTCCAAATATGTACTGTACCCCTTCATTTTCCAGACACTCGACCATCAAATCCGTCGCTTTCATCATTTCACCCCACGAATGGATTTAGCGCCAATGGAAACTCACAAACTTTTCCTCCATCATATCCATCATCGCAAACTTGACGCCTTCTCTGCCTGTCCCACTGTCTTTGATTCCGCCATACGGCATGTGGTCCAAGCGGAAGGTAGGGATATCATTAATCAGTACTCCACCCGTTTCGATCTCATGGATACACGTAAACGCTCGATGGATGTCTCGGGTATACACGCCAGCATTCAGTCCGTATCGTGAATCATTGACCAATTGGATCGCCTCTTCTAATCTTTCAAATGGCATTATGCTAACGATCGGACCGAACACTTCTTCCTGGATGACCTTGGCTTGATGGGGGACGTCAGTCAATATAGCGGGTATCATGATTGGCCCCTCCACCGTTCCTCCGTACTCCACCTTTGCACCTAGCCCTACGGCCTCCGAAATCCAAGTAGCCAAACGATCCAATGAATCCTTGTTGATCACCGCAGTAATATCCGTATTTTCATCGAAAGGAGAACCGATTACCAACTGTTTTGTACGGGTAACCATTTTTTTCAGGAACGTTTCATATAAGGAGCGATGCACATAAATACGTTGAATGGAAATGCATACTTGGCCGTTATACGAAAACGCCCCCTCTACTACTCGATCCATAATGGCGTCTGCATCCATTCCTTCATCGACGATCAAGGCTGAATTGGATCCCAGTTCTAATGTTACTTTACGAAATTCAGCCAGCTTGCGAATTTCCTTCCCTACTCTGGGACTTCCCGTAAACGTAATGTTCTTTACGTATGGGTGTGTGTTCAGGATCGGCCCCAATTCTGGCCCCAACCCGGGAATGATATTGAGTACGCCATCCGGCAATCCCGCCTCTTGAAAAAGCTCCGCAAGAAAAAGGGAGCTGAGCGGTGTCTTCTCTGCCGGTTTCAATACGATGGAATTGCCTGCAGCGATCGCTGGCCCCACTTTGTGGGCGACCAAATTAAAGGGAAAATTGAACGGTGTGATCGCCGACACCACGCCCATAGGCACTCTCATTGTGAAACCGACTCGATTTTCCCCGCCTACGGCAGCATCCATGGGAATCCGCTCACCGTACATCCTTTTGGCTTCTTCAGCTGCAAATTGGTACGTCTGGATGGTACGTATGATCTCTGTGCGAGCGGCTTTTATCGGCTTTGCTGCCTCCGAGGCGATAATCCGTGCAGCTTCTTCTTTTCTTTGCTCCAAAAGCTGAACGGCCTTCATTAGAATCTGGGATCTTTCATGGGCGGGCATGTTCTTGAATTCTTGAAAGGCAAAATGGGCCCCTTCAATGGCTTTTTTTGCATCTTCAGTCGTGGCTTGTGCGATATGGGCGATGACTTCTCCAGTATAGGGAGAGTGTAACGGTTCGTACTGTTCGCCCTCCTCCCACTTTCCGTTGATCCACAGATGCCATTTATCCATACAACAGTCTCTCCTTCCAATCCGTCGGCCTGACCGTCCTTTGACGATTTCATAAGGGCCAATTGTAACTCTTCCCGAATACCGTTTGTGAAACAGTCGGCATTAGTGTTTCATTTGTATCCGTTTTTATGTAGACCTTTCCAATAAAAATCGCATGCCTATTCCAACAGGCCTACCAAAAAACGGCTGTCATATGCTCGGTCCGTTTCGCGACCAACCAATGACAACCGTTTTTTAGAATGTTCAAGGCAAGTCACTTACTTCAAATGCCACTCGAATCCCCGACTCGATCGCGCCTTGTATCCAACCATGCGTGAGTGTGGTATGCTCACCGGCAAAGTGAACTCTTCCTTCCGGTACCTGGATATAGGGATGAATTGCCGATCGCTGTCCCGGTTTGAAAAATGCCAAAGCTCCACAAGCGTATGGATCCTGTGCCCAGCTATAGGAAGTTCCTGTTACGAAATCACGATAGATGTGGTCCCCGTGAATGGCAGCCAAGTTCCTCAAAGCAAAGTAAATTCGCTCCTCCTGCGTTATGCCGTCCCACGGCATGGCATCATCCGCCCACGTGTAGCTTGCCAAAACCGCTGCCGGCCCCGAGGTACCTGATCCATGGCTTGGATAGTAAGTAGATCGGATCGGCAGGTCAGTAATTGTTTTTCCTCCAAACAGGCCTTCCCTTTCCCAGAATTTCCTGCCAAACTCAATCCCAATTTTGGTAGCAGTCATGTAGTGCAGCTCACGAATGGCCCTCCATTTGTTGTGGGAAAACGAATCGCGCGGTTCAACCTCAATGAATTGCATAACGGTAAAGGGAATGGTCATGATGACAAGATCACCCGTCATGTTATATTCATTGGAGGTGTCTGTATCCATGAAATGAAGGGTCACACTGTCGCTGTGCTGGACAATTTTCGTCACTCTTTGATTAAAGATGATGTCTTCTTGTAATTGTGGAAGAAAGGCATGGGGCAGTCGTTCATTGCCACCCATGATTTCATAGAAACGAGTCTCTGGCTTGAAAATCATTATATCCCGCAAATATTCCAGAAGCGACTGCTCCATTATTCCTTCTATACCAAGAAGCACGGAAATCAGCTCGATAGCTCCTTCTGAAAAAGTGACTTTGGGTCTATAGGGATAAAACTTCAAGAAAGTGTATACCGAGTACCTATCTAACTGTTTTTCCATTATAGGCCAATTCCTCACCGGATCTTTGTTGATAAAGTCGATAATCGGCTGTACCGCCATGTTTAGTAACTGTTGAGCTGTTTTTCCTTTTTCAGACGGAGCTACCGGATAATTTAAAATGTCCGGTTGACGTTCATAAATTTTCGCGCGGGTTTTAATTCCGTTCGCATAAATAAGATCCTCTGGAGTGCTGTTAATAAACTCGTTGACCGTGAGCCCGAATTTATAGATGTACTCGAAAACCAAATGATGCATTTCGGGAATACGCATCGCACCTGCCTCGAAATACACCCCTTCTGAAAAGGGTGTGCGCAAAGTAAAGACACGTCCTCCTACCCTGCCGCTGCCTTCAAGAATGTTAACGTTATGCCCGGCATCCTTAAGCAAAGATGCCGCAACCAGCCCTGCCATACCGGCACCGACTATCATAATGTTTTTCGGAGTTTTCGTTTTGCTGAGTCCATTTCTAATCATGGAGATCATTTGATCGGGTGATAACTGGGCGGGGATACGGGTCACCATGTCTTCGACTCTTTCGCCCACTCCTTGATTCCCTCCCTTCATTCTCACCGCTATCTTATTCTGCTGGGAGGTACACCTATTCGGGGAAATCACAAAAAAACACGGTTATCATATGCGGATTAAAGCCTGCCGCACATATGATAACCATGTTTCAAAATACATTGAACCCTAGACTTGCTCAATTCAGAAGTCAATCCCACGCAAACCTCTGTTCTTTCCAAGGATCGCCATACATGTTGTACCCGTTTTTCTCCCAGAAGCCTTGCTTGTCTTTCTCCAAAAACTCGATCCCGCGCACCCACTTGGCGCTCTTCCAGAAATAGAGATGGGGAATGACAAAGCGCAGCGGCCAGCCGTGGTCAGGAGTCAGCTCTTCCCCGTTATGCTTGTTGGCGAACAGATTGCCTGGTGTCATGAAGTCCTTCAGCGGCACATTGGCTGTCCAGCCGTGCTCCGCGTGCAGCATGACGTATTTCGCTTCCGGCTTTACCTTGACCAGCTTGAGTACCTCTTCTACCGGGATGCCTTCCCATTCGTTGTCGAGCTTGCTCCAGCCCGTCACGCAGTGGATGTCATTGGTCGCGCCACCTTTTGGCAGAGCCATCATTTGCTCGTAGGACAGCGTGACTTCCTCTTCTACCAGGCCAAACATGCGAAAGCTCCACTGCGTGGATAGATCCGTATATTGAGGGACATCTCCGTAATGGAGTACCGGAAAGCCTGTCGTTTGCTTCTGATTGGGCGGGATTCGATCACGCTGTGCATTCGCTGTTGTTTGATTGAAAAACATGTAGCCCACTCCTCCTGTCTTCCTTCTATGTTTCCTTTCTTACCATATCCTGCACAAACCCGCAAGCTGATTTGCACACTGCATGGCTCATAGGAATCCTTGCGCAAAAACCCTCGCGATCATGCGAGGGTCTTTGGCTCCATGCCTTTGTTTGAGCTTTTATTTCCCAACACGCAGCAGGGCGTGATCTACCTTGATGCACATGTCGTTGACGACGGCGATTCCATCTTCGCTCACCAATGCAGCGGCATCATCGTTGGAGATTCCTTGCTGCATCCAGAACACTTTCGGCTTGTGCTTCATTTTCTTGGTTTCCTCAGCCACCGGTACGATGTCTTCACTCTTACGGAATACGTTTACGATGTCGACTGGCTCGTCGATCTCCGTGAGGCTTGCCATTACTTTTTCACCCAAAACGGTTTCACCCGCGATGATGGGGTTGACCGGGATGATCCGGTAGCCCGCATGTTGCATGGCGTCTGCGATCATGTAGCTGGTGCGATCCGGCTTGTTCGAGAGACCCACAACGGCAATCGTTTTTGACTCCTCCAGCAGTTGACGGCGTACTTCATTACTAGGATTTTGTACCATATTTCAACACTCCTTTTGGAATTAGGATTGGCTGCGGTTTGATACAAACTGAACAATCGTCCGGGTCATGACGCCGGTGCCGCCAGAAGGCTGCATGTCGCCAGTGTTGGCATTGTAGGCAGTCCCTGCGATATCCAGGTGAACCCACGGGGTATCTCCCACGAATTCCTGCAGGAACACGCCACCGATGATCCCGTGTCCGTAGCGTCCACCTGAGTTTTTCAGGTCAGCAAAACGGCTCTTGTTCAGGTCGCGATACTCATCGAATGTCGGCAGCTGCCACAGACGCTCACCCGCTACGTCAGCAGCTTCCAGCAATTCATTCATGAGCGCTTTGTCATTCGTCATAGCACCCGAGCAGAAGTGACCCAATGCCACCACGATTCCTCCGGTCAGGGTAGCAGCGTCTACCAAGCACGATACGCCTTGCTCTTTCGCATACGTGATGCAATCCGCCAATACCAGACGACCTTCCGCATCCGTCGTAATGATTTCCACGGTTTTTCCACTCATGGTCGTGATGACATCGCCTGGGCGGAAAGCAGTACCGGACGGCATATTTTCAACGGTACCGATGACAGCCAGTACGTTTACTTTTGGTTTGATCTGACCCAGAGCTTCGAGAGTACCGATCATCGCGGCAGCTCCACCCATGTCCGACTTCATGTCTTCCATGCCCGCTACTGGCTTGATGGAAATACCCCCGGTATCAAACGTTACCCCTTTTCCGATGAGGCCAATCACGTCATCCCAGGTTTCTCTTCCTTGATATTTGACGGCAATCACGTAAGGTTCGAGCACGCTGCCTTTCGCTACAGAAAGAACGCCGCCCATGCCCAGCTCTTCCAGCTTGGCTTGCTCCAATACTTCTACAGTCATGCCATATCGATTGGCTACCTCTACCGCTGCGTCTTTTAACGCGCGAGGGGTCAAATAGTTGGCTGGCTCGTTCACCAGCGTACGCGCCAGATTGGTACCTGATACGAGCGCTCGGCCGACATGAACACCCGCCTGAACCAGTCCTTGGGCATCATCAGCGGCCAGAACACGGACAGATGCGACTGGAGCAGACTCACGCTTTGGCTTTTGACGGTAGCCTTCATAATTGTATTCAGCCAATCCAAATGCCTCCGTGACGGCTTGCGCCAAACGGTCAGCCGCAAGTTTATCTGTCGTAGGCAAATCGATTGCGATTGTTTTTCCTTTTCCTTTGGATACCACCGTTTTGGCAGAACGTCCCCATGCATTGCGTGCCGCAATAAAATCAAATTTTTCCGGTGCGCCCATGCCGACGACGATCAGCTTTTTCGCTGCCAACTTGCCCATCCCATGAACCACTGCGACGGCTTTTGCTTCCCCGCTGATTTCTTTCTCCTGCTGCAATACACTCAGACTGCCACCGAAGGCTTGCTCCAACTCAGGGTATACCTGCGCCAGTTCTTCCCCTTTCCACAGAGGAACGATCAATTCATCACATTCTACGCTCACCAGTGGGGTCCGTTTTTCTACGGTTACTTCCATATACTCTTCCCTCTTTCTCTGTGATAGGATACAATTATGTGCACATTTGTGGTTTTCAACGTATGTTTGTTTACGATGTATCGATATGCAAACGCAAAGACGGAAACACCATGGCTTTGGCTTCTACATACGGAATGACGTCAGCATCAGGCAAGGCACTCTCGCAAGCTTCTATGTATCGAATGACTTCTACTACGTCCAATCCCCAATGAATGGGACCGTAACGAAGCAGGTACTTTCGCGCGTTGCCAAACATCCAGCGAGCTCCCTTGATATTGCCGTATTCCCGATGATACAGGCCGACTGCCATTTGCAAGAGCCCTTGCAGGAACTTGTCGGATTTGTTTTCCATCCAGATCTCTTCTAGCAGATCATGGCATTCATAGTACTCACCTTCATTGAATTTCTCAATGAACTGCAGATACTGTCCGGGATACCGCATGGATGTTCACACCTTCCGTTTCCCCGTTGCAAAAAAAGAAAAACTTCGTGAAACGCTTCATGATGCCCTCTTTATGGTATCACAGATTGGCAGTCCTTAAAATCCAAACGAAAACTTCACGGATGGAGACCACGCCCTTCTGTTACAATAAGAAAACGCCTATCGAGGCCTACTCATGGAGGAGCGATCGCGTTTTAGAGGAAAGTTTCCATGCGCTCCAGAATTAATAAAGCGTCTACGCTTATCTAATTCTTATGCGATAAACGAAAGAAGCGTACAGTAGAAAGGAATGGATTTTCCGTGGCGGATATTTTTGAAAACTTCCCCTTATGGGCTGCGCTGCTTGCCATAGGAATTGCCCAATTTATCAAAATTCCCCTCAATTATTTCGCTACCAAAACATGGCAATGGTCGCTGATGTTGAGTACTGGCGGCATGCCTAGTTCGCACTCTTCGGCTGTAACCGCTCTCTCGACTGCGGTAGGCCTACGTGAAGGCTTTGCCAGTAACATGTTTGCCATCTCTGCCATTCTTGGCGTAATCGTCATGTTTGATGCGGCTGGCGTTCGTCGTCATGCAGGAATGCAGGCTGTGGTATTGAATAAGCTGGTCGATGAATTTAACCATCTCCTGGAAGGGATGAAGTCGCTCAAGGTACGCCCAAACCAGGAAAAAGCGAAAAAACTCAAGGAGCTGCTCGGGCATCAACCAATCGAAGTGTTGATCGGCGGATGGCTGGGAATCATGATCGCGCTCCTCGTGAATCCGTTTTTCTAAGACGTATCCAAAGGGGGACTTCGCATGCGCATCGTTTCCATCTGTCCGAGTAATACGGAAATCCTCTACTACCTTGGCCTCGGTGATCAGGTAGTCGGATTGGACGATCATTCCGACTGGCCAGAGGAATGGCAGCACTTGCCCAAAGTTGGACCGGATCTGACTATCGACATGGATCGGGTCGCGGCTCTTGAACCTGACTTGGTCGTCGCTTCGCTCAGCGTTCCAGGTATGGAAGTAAACGTGGAGGCTCTGCAAGCACGTGGGATTCCCCACATTGTCCTGAACCCGTCACGGATCAAGGACATTGCCTCCGATATCCGTCTGGTAGGAGAAGCGACAGGAACGCATAAACAAGCAGAAGCGCTCGCGGCTCACTTTGACGAAAGAGTGGAAACCATCCGACAACAGTCCTCGCAGTTTGGTTACAAGCCCAAGCTGTTCTGGGAGTGGTGGCCCAATCCGATCCACACACCCGGTCAGGAAAACTGGCTCACAGATGTCAGTGAAATCGCAGGTGCGATCAATGTGTTCAGTGACTATCCCGTGGCAAATGTGAAAGCGACCCGAGAAATGGTCATGGAGCGCGATCCTGATCACATCTGCGTCGTCTGGTGCGGCATCGAGCTCAAGCGAATCAAGCCTGCCATGATCACCGAACGCCCTGAATGGCAAGACATGACCGCCATCCGAAGCAATCACGTTCATTTACTCGAAGAAGGATTGTACTGCCGTCCCTCTCCCCGTATTCTCGACGGACTGGAAAAGCTAGTCGCACTCATCCACCCTTAACGTACAAAAACGTTCAGAACCGAGTCACGGTCTGAACGTTTTTTCATTTTTTCTTTCATGCCGCCTACGCAGCATCTTTGGTTTGCTTTTGCTATTCAATTTTGTGTGTTAATTTACTACTTCCGCCATCGCGGCGATTCCTTTCTGATTTAGGTTGTTCAGAAAGGCTTCCGTCAGCTTGCCATCACCGCGTCGTACGACATAGACATCCAGAGATTTTTTTCCCCATTGCTTGAACACGTCTTGCTTGGTTTCAAAATACAGGTCAATCTTATGTCCGCGAATCGCTCCACCCTTGTCTGCCACCACTCCATAGCCGTAGCCGGGAATGAACAGCACCGTTCCGATTGGAAAGATGCGCAGGTCAGCAGCAATCGTCGAGTAATCGTCTCTACGCACTTTAACGCCTGAATATGTAATTCCATAAGACGGATGAGACGGATTTTTCCCCGTCGACTCGAATCCGGCGTAATAGCCTGTCGCTACCACACGCACTTTTGGATACTGATCCAGCAGCACGTCCGTTTTATCGATGACTTGAGTGAATGAGCTGGCCGAGACGGTCCGTTTTTTGACGACCCTCTGCCCCTCTTTGGTTTCCCTGATTCCAAAGGCAGCCTGGATACTGCGATCTCCTATTGCATTATAGCCATATCCATCGCTCGCAAATCCCGTCAGCACCATGATGAGTAGAGCGAAGAAACTTACTGACAGCTTTCCATTCATTTCTGGTAAACCTCCTCTCGGTTCTAGTCATGTCCCGATGAGGAGGAAACTATACACAAATTTTGGATTGTTTATGAAAAATTCTGTATGTTAGGTGTTGCGGGAATGTTTACAGCTCCGTCCGCAAGCTCCAAAGCTCTGGGAAAAAACGATGATCCAGAGCCCGCCGCAAATACGCTACGCCAGCAGAACCGCCCGTTCCTTGCTTCTGCCCGATGATGCGCTCCACGGTCGTCATGTGATTGAAACGCCACTGCTGCTGCTGACTCGCGATATCCACCAGTTTCTCCGCAAGCTCATACAAGTCCCAGTACTGCTTCACATTCCGGTAGACTGTCAACCAGGCCTGCTCCACACTCGCATTAGGCTGATAAGGCTGGGACCAATCTCTGTCCAGACACTCTGGATCAATCGGCAAACCCCGCGTAGCCATCGCCATAATCGCTGCATCGTAAATACTTGGCTCCTGCAAGGCTTGATTCATCTGAGCATAGAGCTCTGGCTGATGCTGATAGACGGCAAGCACATGACCGTTCTTGTAGCCGAGGGCAAATTCTATGTGTCGATTTTGATAGGACTGAAAACCGGAGGAATGCCCCAGCTTGTCTCTGAATTTCAAATAATCAGCCGGGGTGAGGGTCGAGAGGACATCCCATGATTTGATCAGCTGCTGCTGAATGCGCGAGACCCGTGCAAACATTTTGAATGCTGGTTCCAAATCATTGCCACGTATACACTCCATAGCTGCGGCAAGCTCGTGTCGGATCTGCTTCATCCACAATTCACTTACCTGGTGAATGATGATAAACAGCATTTCATCATGCTCTGTAGACTGTCTCACTTGACTCGACAGAATTTTATCCAGCTGCAAGTAGTCTCCGTAGGTCATTTCCTTTGCAAAATCCGTATGAATATCTTTTTCCAGTGAAGACTGGCTTGGATCATGGCTTTCATGCGTATGAGACATCTTTCGATTACCCCTCTCTTTATTTCCGGCTGTATCTGCTTACGCCTGCTTCTGTTTCCACACCAAGCTCACCTTTTTCGACGAGTTCTCGCAAGTAGGCGTTCGTCTCTCCGAGGAGGATCCACTGTTGGAAAGTCGCCAGCTCTTTTGTCGCCAATGCGCGGGATACTTCGTAGGCAGTCATCTCTTTGCTGACTTGCTCGTAAACGAAGCCTAGCTTCGACTCGAAATGTGTGATGAGCTCTTCCAATCGTTCCTGCGCATCAGCAAAAGAGGGACCATGCCCCGGAAGGACGAGGGAAATTTCCAGGCTCTTCATCTGCTTCAGCGTGGACAAATAGGTCGCCACTGGATTCTCGTCGCCGTAGCCATGATAGGAAATATAGGGAATGACCTCTCGTGTGAAGTGATCACCTGATATCAGTATTTTTTCCTCTCGATTATACAAACAGATATGCCCGCTCGTATGCCCAGGCATTTTGATCGCTTCAAAGAGAAGCTCACCAAGGAAAAATGAGTCCCCCTCCTGAAGCGCCGCTATTTTCGTTGGAACAGGCAATATCTGTTGGTTCAACGCCGTGACGTTTTCTTGCAGCTCATCGATCATCGCGTCTGGCAGACCTGTCGTTTGGTAAAACTGACGGAATCCTGCTTTCGTCCAGGCACGAGCAGCCAGTTCTTGCTCGACTTCGGGCAACAAAACCTCTGCTCCTGTCCACTCCTGCATTTCACCTGCAAACCCGAAATGATCGGCGTGATGATGGGTCACCAAAATGCGTTCAATATCTGTGGTCGGGTCAATCCCGTACTGGGCAAACACCGACTCCCACTGTTTTCTCGTATCGACACCGTAAATCCCTGTATCGACCATCGTCCACTTTCCGTCTTTTTGCCCCAAGTAGGCATGGACTTGATCATTCCAAAAAGAAAGGGGCAACGAAACCTGGTACAACCCTTTCGTTTCCATCCAATCATCCCTTCTCAGATCGATGCTGTCGTTATGCTTGTTCCAGTACTTTGACCAACCGTTCCATGCCAATCGCGATGTCTTGTGGAGCCATCATCGTGAAGTTCATGCGAATCGTATGGTGCTGCGGATTTTCCACGTAAAAGGGAGCTCCGGGTATAAAGGCCACTCCGTGTTCTACCGCTTTTGCCAAGAGGGCCGTCGCATTGACCTCTTCGCCCAGCTGGACCCACAGGAACATCCCGCCCTTTGGCTCCTCCCACGATACAGACGATGCATTCAGTTTCTTCAAGTAATCCTGCATCGTTTTCATATGCTCCTGGTAACGCGTGCTCAGCATCTGAATATGGGCGTCCAGATCAAAATCCCGCAGCAAATAGTAGAGGGCCTGCTGATTCAGAGAGCTGGACATTAAGTCCGCTGCTTCCTTGATTTGCGTCAGCAGACGGATGAGACGGTCCGGTCCTGTGATCCACCCTGTGCGAAGGGATGGCACGACTGACTTGGAAAAAGTACTCGTATACAAGACATGCGTATGGTGTTGATCCATAGCGATCAAAGGCGTGTATCGTTCTTCCGGTTGAAACTGAATGTCCCCGTACGGATCATCCTCCAGAATGAGTGTATCGTATCGATAAGCCAGCTCGAGCAATGCCTGACGTCGTGCTTCGCTCCATACTTTTCCGTCTGGGTTCGAAAAAGTCGGCACGACGTATATGAACTTCGGCTGGTATTTTTTCAATTTTTCTTCCAGGTCTTCCGGGAACATTCCGTCCTTGTCCCCTTCAACTGCGATTACTTTGGCCTCGTAGGATTCAAAAGCCTGAAGCGCTGCCAGGAATGTGGGATTTTCGGTTAGGACGACATCCCCTTGGGAGAGCATAATTCTACTCACTAAATCGATCGCTTGCTGAGAGCCTGTCGTGACCAGAATATTTTCCGGTTGGGATGGTATGCCTTTTTTGCTCATTTTGTCGCGGATGGCTTCCCGCAAAGGCATGTAGCCTTGGATGCTCCCGTACTGCAAGGCATCATTCCCTGAAGCAAATACTTGCTCGAAAGCCTGGCGCAGCGCTTCGTTCGGAAAATACTGATTATTCGGGAAGCCGCCTGCGAAAGAAATCACATTTTTCCCTCGACGAATGATTTCGGTTGTTTCGGAAATAGCTGATGTCTTAAACATTTTGACGCGATCAGCAAAACGATAATCCATTGGATAATCCTCTCCCTTTTGTTCAACCTCATTCTGTTTCTTACATGGGACCTTTCTTGCACGTTGGCTGTTTTTCCTGCCGAGAAAATATTTAAAACGCTGTTTTATATAGACACCACCCTCTGTTAAAGCGGTGTTGCTAGTGGGCGGTGTGCATTAGAAAAACGCGGAAATACACCCGCGTCCTTTTTCCACTCGATCAGACTGTAGTGGAGGAGAGGAAAAAGGAGAAAACGCTCCAGCTTCATAGGAACACCTACTGGGGGGCATCCCTGTCCGGCTCCATATAAAAAACGAAACCGCGTCCAAAGCAGCCGTCTCGGGGAGCTTAACAGTAGGTGGACGCTTAGAACCGTGTTTCGTCTTTTCCATTGCGCCTTGGTTGGTGTTCCTAAGATCTTCGCTTTTTCCCCTTTTTCCTCGGCCAGCCTCGGCTCTTCCACTTGACTTATTCTGTGGGCTTTCCGGGAAGTTTTTTTGAAAAACCCTACATGGGATAAAAGTTTTTAAAGAACGAAAGCTGCTTTTCCTGTTTCACCGACACTTTCGAAGCGCAAGCAATCAGGAGAATAAGCTTTTTCCCCCTTGAATAACTGCTAAAACAGGTAGCTAGAAACCACAACAGCTCGCAGGAGAAGCAGGTTTCCAGGCGGAGCGACTCCGGAACCCTACTTAGCGGAACAACGAATTCACGGGATCCAGAAG
>JARDZO010000056.1 GCA_029240815.1 Brevibacillus sp. | reverse complement strand
TGCCCGATGATCAGAACAAGAAAGAAAAACAGGGAGCCAATCCCTATTCCGATGCGGATCGATTGAGCGCTGGCCAGGTTGTTTACGAGCGGGATGGTCACGACTAGGCAGAGCAAAAAGTGCAGGCTTATATACAGCAAGGCATGGATGATCCAATTCAGATTCATTTGATATCCTAGATTGGGGATGGGGACATGCTGCTGTTCCATAAAAATCAATCCAAACACCAGAAAGCCGACAGCCAACGAAATCGCGGCTCCTGAAAAGATCCAGCCCCAACCTTTTTTCATCCACACGATGGCGACGAGGAGAGGGAGTAGGACAAAGAGGATGGAGTAAGATCCATCGGCGATTTGAGTGGCATGTTGTCCGGTAATAACACCTACATATGCCAAAATAAAAAAATGGGTGAGCACGGAGAGGCTGGGTCCGAAAGCCTCGCCAAACCAGTACAAAAAAAGCTCGTGCAAGGAACGTATACCGACATGGTGGCAAACGTTCAGCACGGAATAGCCAAACCATCCTAGAGCGATACTGGTGAGCACGGCTCCAATTGTCCCCCACGAACCAAAATAGGCGAAAAAACGTAGCCACTCATAACCGCCCAGGTACGTCCCTCCGAGTGCAGCCCCTGCAAAAAGAACGGCGATCTGCCAAGCGCCTTTGTCCATAGGCATCATCCTTATTTCCAACTTGGTACAAGTGTATGAGGGAATAGGGCTTGTTCAGAACTGGGGATATTAAACAAACATTTTAGTTTACTAATTATATAAAACTGGATATAATGGTACTACCAGTAAGCGAAGGACTTAGAAGAGGTGACTGTTGATGAAAATCGTAGGTATATCCGGCAGTATGAATACAGATTCAACGACCAAACAGGCAGTGAGCATTGTATTGGAAGCAGCGAAGGCAGCAGGTGCAGACATCGAGTTGATTCATCTCGCAGAATGGAAAATGCCTCTATATGATGATCGAGAGGATACCTCGACCTATCCGGAAATCGTGCATCGCTTCATTAAGACGATCTCAGAAGCAGACGGTCTGGTCATTGGGTCTCCAGAGTATCATGGAACGCTAACAGGTGCTTTAAAAAATAGCCTGGACTTTTTGGAGGGGCGATATTTGCGAGATAAACAGGTGGCGATTATCGGGGTTGCCGGTGGCAGCATGGGTGCGACCAATACGGTGAATACGTTGCAAATAATCATGCGCAACTTGCACGCATGGCCACTGCCAGCCAGCCCAAGTATCCCGAGTGCGTATAATGCGTTTACGCCAGAAGGTAAATTGAAGGACGAGAGGCTGCAAGCCCGTATGGAGCTATTGGGGAAGCAACTTGTTCAATACGTCCATTCCATGAACCCAAAAACGGAAAAACAAGTTCATTAGGTCAGGTTCTACTTGCAAATCGTTTTCATTACACGGTATTATATTTCTACGTGCTTTTTGGGGACGTCAGAAATACGGTTGAAATGAGGGGTTCACATGCCGACGCCGAGTATGGAAGACTATTTGGAACGCATTTACAGCTTAATTGAAGAAAAGGGCTATGCTCGTGTCTCCGATATTGCTGAAGCGTTGGAAGTTCATCCCTCTTCGGTTACGAAGATGGTACAAAAGCTGGACAAAGACAAGTATCTTGTCTATGAAAAATATCGTGGTCTGGTTTTGACAACAAAAGGGAAAAAGATCGGGAAACGGCTCGTGGATCGTCATAGCCTGCTGGAGGAATTTATGCGGGTGATTGGCGTGGATGAGGAGCATATTTATCAGGACGTCGAAGGGATCGAACACCATTTGAGCTGGGAGTCGATCACTTGCTTGGAATACTTGGTACAATACTTTCAGGCAGAGCCAAACAGGATGGAAGAACTGCGGCGAATCCGTCAAGAAGACGAGCAAAAAGAAGAATAGAGGGCAACCGATCAAAGCGCAGGCCAAACAGGCTTGCGTTTTTTTTCGGCGTAATGGATTAGCTATCGCCCTATATTTGATAAGGAGGCAGAAATTACAGTCACAGGAGGCGATCAGGATGAAAGCGGACGCAGTCTTTGAAGGTGGCGGAGTAAAGGGAATCGCTTTTATCGGAGCCTTGAAAGTCATGGAGGAACACGGATACACTTGGGAAAAGATCGCGGGAACGTCGGCTGGCTCGATCGTAGCGGCTTTGTTGAGTGCCGGCTATACAAGTCGAGAGTTGAAGCCGGTTTTTGAAGAGATGGATTATTTGTGCTTTTTGCAGCGCAAAGGATTGGGGCGTCTTCCGGTAGTGGGCCCAGTGTTCGAGCTCATGGTGCATGAAGGGATTTTTCGTGCGGATCGACTCGAACTGTTCATCGAGGACTTGCTACAGCGAAAGGGGATTCGTACATTCGGTGATTTGCCAAGGGAAAAGCTGCGAATTGTAGCATCCGATGTCACGGCGGGCAAAATGCTGGTGCTACCGGATGACTTGCCTCGGTACGGCGTCGTTCCCGAGAGCTTTCCGATCGCCAGAGCTGTTCGCATGTCGTCGTCGATTCCATTTTTTTTTCAGCCGGCCATTTTGCAAAGCGAGAGTAAACCACACTACATCGTAGACGGTGCCCTTCTCAGCAACTACCCTGTATGGCTCTTTGACGTACCTGGCACCCCGCAGTGGCCGACGATAGGCTTTCGGCTGCATGACAATAAGGTCGCTTCAGAGGAGGCTTCCATCACGGGCCTCTTCACCTTCACGCGTGGCTTGTTAGTGACCATGCTGGATGCGCACGACAGACTCTATGTAGAGAAATCAAACGCCGTACGAACCGTTTTTATCAATACACTTGGGGTAAGGGCTACGCAGTTTCAAATGTCTCTCGAGCTTCGTCAGCGGCTGTTCACTTCCGGCGAAGATTCAGCGCGTCGTTTTCTGAATACGTGGAATTTTGAGGATTACGTGAAAGTATTCCGGACTACCTCTCCGAAATACCTCGTTTAATAATGGAGCTACAAAAAAAACAGGCAGCCAGCAAGGGCAACCTGTTTCTTTGTTTTGAACTCAATGAGAGATGTTGTTGTGTGAATTTTGATCGTTTTGCTTTTGCTTGGACTTTCCTTTTTTTCCATCGATGACTCGAAATGGATGATCTTTTCTGGGGGATTGCGTCTGTTTCTTCGCCGCTTGCCGCAACGATGGCGGTTTGGGCTTCGGCGGCTTCGGCTTGCGAGGCCCGTTGTTACGCGGGAAAAAGGCTCCCGTACGCAAATAATTCCGCACCACCAAAAAAAGAACGACTGACAGCCCCAGAATGATCAACGTATTCACAGGGTCTTCGATGAACGTCAACAGAAAACCGTAAATGGCTAGCAACATCACAATCAAAATCACTGGTGGAATGCGGCGTAACATAGGCCTCACCTCAATGGGATTCAAAAATGCCTCACGTTATCACGTTATCCTGTCGTTACCATTCTCTCTTGTGCTTGCTTCTGGTCAAGCTCACGCATTTTTTGAAAAGAGGCGATCGCGACCTCCACCTGATGATCCTCTGGCTCACGAGTTGTGATTTTTTGCAGCCACAATCCGGGATACCCGAGGAAGCGAAGCACAGGTGTGTCTCGGAGCTTGTTTGTCCATTGCAGTACTTCATAGGAGACACCCATGACAAGCGGCAGAAGAACGATGCGTTGTACTACCCGCTCCGTGAGTGAGTCGTAAGGAAACAGGGAGTAAATGACTACGCCAACGAACACCGTGAATATGAGAAAACTGCTACCGCAACGATAGTGCAGCGTGGAAAATTTTTGCACATTTGCTACTGTTAATTCTACCCCGGACTCGAAGGCGTTAATCACTTTATGCTCCGCTCCGTGGTATTGAAATAGCCTTTTAATAATCGGTGCCTTTGCGATTGCCGTAATATAGCCCAGGAGCAAGATGATCTTGATGCCACCTTCAGCCAGCGTTTGTGGAACACCGTCCGGCACCCATTTTCCTAAAAGGAATTCTGCCAGGAATACAGGGACGAGCGTAAAGACGAATTTACCAAACAAAAAAGACAAGACGCCGACTAGTGCGACACCTAGGATCATCTGCAGTTTGGAAGGTCCTTCCGACACTTCTTCTCCTGATTCCAAGTTGTAGCGTTCAGAGGCGAAGTTGAGATGTTTGGCCCCATTCGCGCTAGCTTCAATCAATCCGACGACCCCACGCACGAACGGAATCTTTTTCAAGGGAGTAATCCATTTATATTCCGTACGGGGGGCTTCAAAATACTCAATTTCTTGATTTTTTTTTCGAACAGCCGTGACGGTTATGGTTTTGCCACCGAACATGACGCCTTCGATGACCGCCTGACCACCGTAGTTAGGTACGATTTGTTGCGACAACTTGAATCACCATCCTTATTCCCTATATTAACGGAAATAGGGCTTTGAAGCTACAAGCAGTTCATGACGAGTCGGGCAAATGTCAACAATTAGTGAAAATCAGCAGCAAAGCACATACTAGTGGCGAGGTGATCACTAGTGGAAGCGACGAAAGCACGGAAAGGTCTCAGAGGGTTTCGATCCAGGCAGCAGGGACATCAGCAGCAACAACAATTGAGCAGAAATCCCACGAAAAAGATTTTGGAAGTCGCTTTTTGGGGGACGATCTTTTGGGGAATTATTCGCTTAGCGGCCCATTTCCTGAATCTCACGCCGTATGGACTAGGGTCCTTCGCGCGTCCGATTTTGGCAGGGATCGATGAGAATACAGCGGCTGCCATTGGACTGGGAGCTGGGTTTCTGTTTATAGAAACGTTGATTGTAACTGCTTTATTTTCGATGCTGTTTGGAAAGGTTCGCATTTGGTGGAGTGGGTTGGTTTTAGGTCTCGTGATACTTGGGGTAGCAGGATTTTTCTTTCGGATCGGGAATTGGGAAGTGGACACGTTGAGTACGGAAGCTGCCTGGTACTTTTCCTACGGTCTGTTTATTGGGATGACGCTGACGCTTGAGGAGTCAGATGAGGAATAAAACAATGGAGTGAAAGTGTTTGGGTGGCAACGCCCATTCTCGAACGGGCTAGTGCGAATGTTGGGAATCTTGGCAGAAAGCGTGGATCTTTTATTGAAGTCTGCATGGCTTGTGGTAAAATGTTTCATTAGTAAAAAAACTTTTTATGAAGAAACCTACCTGGGAGGGATGAACGATGACTTCCGTTCTGTTGCTGAATGGACCCAACCTCAATCTATTGGGGACGCGGGAACCCGGAGTATACGGAAGTGAAACGCTCGAAGACTTGGTCACACACCTGAACAAGGTGATGGGAGAACTGGGCGGCAGTCTGGAACACCTTCAGTCCAACCATGAAGGCGTGCTGATTGACGCGATTCATCGAGCAAAAGGCGTACATGATGGGATCTTGATCAATCCAGGTGCGTTTACTCACTACAGCTACGCGCTTCGTGACGCATTCGCAAGTGTCGCGCTGCCTACCATCGAAGTACATATCTCAAATATTCACGCAAGAGAAGAGTTCCGCCATCATTCTGTCATTGCACCTGTCGTCATCGGGCAAGTAGTCGGTTTGGGGATGGATGGTTACGAGTGGGCATTGCGCGCCCTTGTGCGTAAAATCGAGAAAAAATAAACCAATCAGGTTGTTATAGGAAAGGGGAGAATGTTGTCATGCAACAACGTCTGGACAAATTGCGTGCGGCTTTGGCGAATCTGGGTGCAGATGCACTCATCACGGAGAAAGCGGAGAACCGTTTTTATTTTAGTGGGTTCACAGGCTCTACGGGTTGGGTGATCGTCACAGAAAAGGAAGCGTTCCTGGTAACTGATTTCCGTTATGTGGAGCAAGCTGGGGAGCAGGCTCCTCATTTCACTGTTGTAAATAACGAGCGCAAGGCACTCGAAGCAATCGCGAAGCTTTTGAATGAAAAAGGAGTAAAACGACTGGCATTCGAAAGCTCTGTTTCTTTCCAGACTCACCAGGAATGGAGTAAAGCTTTTGATGGCGTGGAGCTCGTCGCGACGAGCGGTCTCCTAGAGAAAATTCGCATGTTCAAGGATGAATCCGAAATGGTCATCATCCGCGAAGCAGTTCGTATTGCAGAAGCGGGTTTTGAGCACATTCAAAGCTATATCAAGCCAGGTGTGCGCGAAGAAGACGTAGCGTTGGAGCTGGAGTTCTTCATGCGCAAGCAAGGCGCGTCCGGTTCCGCTTTTGACATGATCGTAGCCTCTGGTCCGCGCGGTGCTTTGCCGCATGGTCGTGCGAGTGAAAAGGTCATTCATGCTGGCGAGATGGTTACCCTTGACTTTGGGGCGGCTTACAAAGGCTACAACTCAGACATTACACGCACCTTATCTGTAGGGGAACCGAGCCCGAAAATGAAAGAAATCTACGACATCGTTCTGCGTGCTCAAATCGCTGGGGTGGAGGCGTTGAAGCCGGGCGTGACTGCTAAAGCAGCAGATGCAGCGACTCGAGACATCATTACGGCAGCAGGCTACGGGGATTGCTATGGTCACAGCGCAGGTCATGGTCTCGGCCTGGAAGTGCATGAGATGCCAGGGCTCTCTACCGTCAGCGCCTTTGTTTTGGAGCCGGGCATGCTGGTAACGATGGAGCCAGGGATTTATGTAAGTGGTTTGGGTGGAGTACGGATCGAGGATGACGTGCTGATCACAGCTGACGGTCACGAGGTTCTGAACAAGTCTACGAAAGAGTTGATCATTTTGCCGGTGTAATTTATACTTATTCTGTTATCGATTGATTTGGGAGGACTACCATGATCTCTGTGAACGATTTTCGGACAGGTTTGACGATCGAAGTGGACGGCAATATTTTTACGGTTCTTGAGTTCCAACACGTGAAACCGGGTAAAGGTGCAGCGTTCGTTCGCTCTAAACTGCGCAATCTGCGTAGTGGTAATACCACTGAAATGACATTCCGCGGCGGCGAAAAAGTAAACCCTGCGCGGATTGAATCCAACACCATGCAATACTTGTATGCAAGTGGCGATGAGTACACTTTCATGAATACCGAAACATACGAGCAAATGACGTTCACCCACAAACAGATTGAGCGTGAACTGCGTTTCCTCAAGGAAAACATGAACGTGCAAATCATGCAGTACAACGGCGAAACCATCGGAATTCAATTGCCAAACACCGTTGAACTCGTGGTCACCGAGTGTGAGCCAGGAGTAAAAGGCGATACCGCTTCCAACGTAACGAAAAAAGCTACCCTGGAAACAGGCTTTGTCGTGAACGTGCCGCTCTTCGTAGAAGAAGGCGAGCGTCTCATCATCGATACTCGTTCCGAGGCTTACGTATCTCGCGCATAATAGCTGCGATTAAGAAAAAAGGCAGTACCCGCAAACGGGTGCTGCCTTTTTTTATTGCCTCAACGACCTCCTAGCCATTCCCACAGCTTTAGGACGAAAGCCGTAATGCCGGCAGCCATGAGTGGCCCAACGGGAATGCCTCGCAGAAAGACGATGCCGATTATCGAGCCGATGACTAATCCCACGATCATGTGAGGCTCGGTACGCAACAAGTCGAGACCTTTTCCGTTCATCCACGTTGCGATGGCACCACCAGCGAGCGCCGTTAAACCGATGACTGTAGTAAAGAGCGGAGCGACATCTTTCCACGATATTTTTTCACTGGCGAACGGAACGAGCACTGAGATGGTCAAAAAGAGCAATCCCAGCTCAAGTCCACGCCTTTCAACCGTTGGGAAAAAGCGTTCCAGCGCCGTAAGCTTCAATACCAAAAGGATGCTCGCGGCAGTCGCAATGATCGGTGAACGGCCAATTAACCCTATGACGATCAGGATGACGAGCATCACTTCTCCAGACATCATTGGCATCATCAAAACCCCTGTCCCTGTTCTCCTTTCACTTTATGAGACAAGGTGTGGGAGTATGCGTTTCTCCTTGATGTACGGGACGATCCGATACTGATCGACCTTTGCGCAGTACTGAACATCATGGGTGAAATGGTGCTGGATAAGCCGCTTTCCTGTTGTTGTTTGCGGCAACAGCTCTCCGATTCTGTCGCCGAAGTACAAGTAGCTCGCCTTTAAAGCTTCGCCAAGGTCACAGACTTGAAAATGCGAAGACATTTTTTGCGCCTCGACGATCATGAGTCCGGCCGCCAAGCCATCTTCCAGGGCAAATTCAGAACGAGTTCCTGCACAGTACAGGGTGATGTCCAAATGAAAGTTTAGGGCGTAGGTCATGCAAGCTGTTGCATTGAGAAAACAACCGACCAGCAGGGACGTAGCACGTTCGGCCTTTTGTATGGCGCGGGTTCCGTTGGTCGTCGTCAGGATCAACTGATTCCCTGCTTTTTTACAGGCTGCAATTTCGGTGGGGGAGTTATTGCAATCAAAATCGGGTATCTTCCGACAATGTCGCTCGCCAGCAAGGATGCAATCGGCTGTACGCAAGGAGTAGGCCTGGCCGATTGTCTCGACGGGAATAACGGACGCAAAACCATTGCCAAGAGCCGTCACGATCGTACTGGATGCACGTAGCACGTCAATCACAATGACGACATGATTGCTGATTTGATCAAACCGGATTTCCTCCACGGTCGGTACGACTTCTATTCGCAAGGGGCTGACCTCCCTGCCTCCATGATGGCAGCGGTATCTCCTCGCAAGCCCCGCCGCAATGTTTCCACGGACAAGACATCCTGATAGCTGACATTCCCGAGATTGACGTCGCTACCCAATGCACAGATTAGACTGACTTGCTGCTCCTTTTGGGGAGCTTCCCAGATCAATTTACTGGCTTTGTCACCAGCGGTCCTAGCGATATCGAGGACAAACTGGTCGTCGGCGCGACCATCCTTGTCAAAAATGCCGACAGTCCCACTTTCACGCGCTTCTACAATTACGTGACTGGCACCTGCGTCCAGATCAGCATGTAAAGTCTCCAACAGTTCTTCGCGTTCTGCACGATAATCCGAAGCTTTTTTGCCTACCTCGGTATAGACCACCAAGCCGGCTTCTACTCCGGCAATGATGGCATCTCGACGCTGCTTCGGGCTTAGCGGGAAGGTCCCGTCTGAGATTTCCACGGCATTAAATCCTGCGCACACGATTTGATTCATATAGGCCAAGACAGGTGATTGTCGCAGTGCGACCTCAAAGAAGGTGCCACCGGGCATGATGTGCAACCGGTGCTGGACTGCCAGACTCAATTTTTGTTTCAGGATCGAATGGGAGTAGAGGGCAGACGTCCCAAAGCCTAACTTGTATATGTCGAAATAGGGGGCGGCCATTTCCAGCAAATCTCGATAGGCGGTCAGTCCAACGCCTTTGTCAATGACCATCGTTAATCCCTTGTCGCGCGGTTTTTCTCGCTTGTGCCCGGATGGATTTGCCCAATTGGCGGGCAGAAAGGGATGGTCGGAGTCTAGCATAGGCTGTTTCCTCATTTCTTCTAGGCGTATGGTTCAGTGTATGCCTCTCACGGAGCAGGAGTGAGCCCTGTGCCTATAGGCGATCGCCCAGTCTTTGAGTGCTGAATGGAGCGGGTACAAGCATAGAGTGGAACGAGGGGGGACGAGGAGCATGTGGGAAAAAGCAATAATAGGAATGGCGGCGCTCAGAATATTATCAGGCAGTATCGAAATCATAGCTGCTCTGTTGATCTTGAAAGTGAATGAAGTGGAAAAGGCTTTGCTGATCAATTCAGGCCTGGCGATTGTAGGTCCTATTGTTTTGATCACGACCACAACGATCGGGTTGCTTGGAATGTCAGACCGCATCAGTTTTGCCAAAATAGCTTGGATCATGGTCGGAATCTCTTGCATTTTAATTGGAGTCCGCAAATGATATCGGAATATCCAGTTCCTTCCACTGGTAGAATCGCACATCTCTGGGAACGATAGAGGAGAATGGACTAGAGGAGGGGATGGCATTGCTGGAAACGTTGACAGAGCGGATCTCGTATCTGCGTGGTCTGGCTGACGGACTGGATGTGACTGAGAAAAGCGCAGAAGGCAAATTGCTCGCAGAAATCGTGGGTATTCTCGATGATATGCAAGCGGAGTTTCGCGAGCTGCATACGCGTATCGATGAAACAGAGGATTATCTCGAGGCGATCGACGAGGATCTGGAGGATGTCGAGCTGTTCCTGTTTGACAATGAAGAGGAGTTGTACGCAACGGTCACGGACTGTGAAGACAGCGATGATACCGAGTATGCGACGTACTATGATTTGGATGATGATGAAGATGCCAATGTGTATGAGTCCGTAGAAGATGAACATTTGGAGACGACCTACGAGTTCGCATGTCCATCGTGCCAGGAAATGATTTTCCTGCACGAAGGCGTCGACGAGGAAGGATACTATCACTTTATAATCGAGCCCTACCAAAACGAGTCAGAGATTCAGGCGATTAATCCTACTTGATTGAGTCGTCGAGGGTTGACCGATAACAAGCCTGCCCCTTGTGTGCGACGCAAAGGGCAGGTTTTTTTCTGTCAGGATGATCTGAGAGTCTGGGTTCTACTTTTTAGCATAAATCTCGTCCGACACTGCATAGGATGGAGGTAAGTCAATGTGGACAAAGGCTGGATGAATATCTGGCCACAAAAGGAGGGTACCTGCTGTGAGAGAGATTATGGCGATCTTGCCGGCTTCCGTACGAAGCATTCTGAGCGCCCTTCCCTCCGCGGTCAGAGAGCATCTGGAGGAAATACGGCTGCGGCAAAATCAGCCACTAGAAATTCGATACGGCCAGCAATCCAGTTACGTGACACCGAGTGGGCAGCTCACCTCCATCGCCAGGCAAGGCTGGGTGTTTACCGAAGAAAATGCGGTCAAGCTGCTTAATCAGGTAAGCCAGCATTCGCTATACGCCCTAGAGGAAGAACTGAAGCGAGGGTACATCACAGTAGTCGGAGGTCACCGAATTGGCATTGCGGGAAAAGTCGTGTTGGACGGAGGAGAAGTAAAAGGGATACGAGATGTGACCAGCTTCAACATCCGCATTGCTCGTGAAAAAAAGGGAGCCGCTCAGGGAGTCATGCCGTACTTGTTTGAGGCCGGAAAGCTGCTTAATACCCTGATTATCTCTCCACCGCAGTGCGGAAAAACGACGCTGCTGCGTGACATGGCTCGATCCATTAGCTATGGCAGTGAGTGGTCCTCGAGTCGCAAGGTGGGAATTGTGGACGAGCGTTCTGAATTGGCAGGTTGCTTGCAAGGTGTTCCACAGCGCGATGTCGGACCTCGCACAGATGTGCTCGATGCTTGTCCCAAAGCAGCTGGCATGATGATGCTCATCCGCTCGATGTCTCCTGATGTGCTGATCGTGGACGAGGTGGGACGCCCGGAAGATGGGGACGCCGTATGGGAAGCCATCCACGCAGGTGTCGCAGTGATCTGCTCTGCACATGGAGCCGATGTGTCCGAAGTGGCACAAAGGCCCATGCTCGGCAAGCTGATCAAACATGGAGCCTTCTCGCGGTATATTGTCCTCAGCCGTGCCAAAGGTGTCGGTACGATCCAGGCGCTCTACGACCAACAACTGAATCTTGTGGAAAAGGAGAAGGTGGCATGGTCAAGCTAATTGGAGCAGTGCTCATCCTGTTTTCCGCTTCCATGGTCGGCTGGCAGATCGGACGGTATTACGCGTATCGACCGATCCAACTGAGGGCTTTGCTCGTCGCCCTGCAGATGCTGGAGACGGAAATTGTGTACGGCTTGACGCCGCTGCATCGCGCCTTTGTCAAGGTAGGAAACCGCGTGACCGAAGATGTCGGCAAGATGTTTCTCATGGCAGCGGAACTGCTTGTTACGGAAAAAGCCCAATCAGCAGAAGACTCGCTACGCCAGGCGATGGGCAGACACTGGTCACATACGGCACTGCGCAAGCAAGAGGGAGATGTGCTGGCGAGTCTGGGGCAAGTTCTCGGTTCATCTGATCGGGAGGACCAGCAAAAACATTTGCGACTGGCTGTCACCCATTTGCGGGGACTGGAAGAAGAAGCGCGCGTCGAGCAAGTGAAATACGAAAAAATGTACAAAAGTCTTGGGTTTTTGGGTGGACTTCTGGTCGTCATCCTGATGTTCTAAAGGCGAGGTGTTCACAGTGGGTTTTGATCTGACACCTGTTTTCCAGATCGGAGCGGTAGGATTCATTACAGCGATCCTGCATGCCATCCTCAAGCAGGCAGGCAAGGAAGATATCGCGCATTGGGCTACGCTGGTAGGGTTTGTCATCGTTTTGTACATGGTGTCCCACTACATCGGCGACTTGTTTACCGAGGTGAAACGCGTCTTCCTGTTCAACTGAGGAGGGAAGGCAAATGGAGATCGTACAAATCGTCGGGCTTGGGCTGGTGGCGACGATTCTCGCGCTGGTCATCAAAGAGCAAAAGCCGATGTTCGCTTTCTTGCTGGCGATCGCGAGCGGCGTCATCATCTTTTACTTTCTGGTAGGTAAAATTGCCGAAGTGATTCGAATCCTCGAACGGTTAGCTGTTCAGGCTGATTTGAACCTCGTGTTTCTGGAAACGATACTCAAAATAATTGGAATTGCGTACATTGCTGAATTCGGTGCACAAATGACCCGGGATGCTGGACAAGGAGCAATCGCCTCGAAGATTGAACTGGCAGGTAAAGTCCTCATTCTGGTCATGGCGGTGCCGATCATCCAGATCATCATCGAAACAGTGATCGACTTGTTGCCTGCGTGAGGGGAGGTTGGGTGTCCGTGGTTCGGTTTAGTAAAATCATCGTTCTCATGCTGCTGTTTTTGTTTCTGTCGATGGGAGCCGCATCTGCCGCGCAGACACCTACTTCCGGACCGATCAATCAGCTGGTCCAACAGCAGGTAGACCATTTGCAGCTAGAGCGTGTGGACCAGTATTGGCAACAACTCCAGCGAGAGTACAAGGGCTACCTTCCAGACCTCAAATCTCCGGGCTTTATTCAACTGCTGATGCAACAAGGGGATTTCAGTTTTTCCGGTGTGCTGAAAGGGATGGGCAAGTTCGTCTTTCACGAAATCCTGATGAATGGCAAGCTGCTCAGCTCTATCATCATCATTACCGTCTTTGCCATGATTCTGGAAACAATGCAGAATGCCTTTGAAAGAAACGCAGTATCGACGGTCGCTTACTCCATCGCTTATCTGGTGCTGATGGTGCTCGCAATCAACAGCTTTCACCTCGCCATTTCATACGCGAAGGAAGCGATCACCGACATGTCCGATTTTATGTTGGCGATGATTCCGCTCGTCATCGCTCTCCTGGCGTCCATGGGCAATTTGGCTACCGCGACCATGTTTCATCCGCTCATTATCTTCATGATCAACATCAGCGGCATGATGATCTCCTACGTGGTGTTCCCATTGCTCTTTCTCTCGGCGATGCTGTCGATTGTCAGCCTGTTTTCCGAACGATACAAAGTGACCCAGCTGGCAACGCTCTTACGCAATATAGCGATGGGGGTACTTGGATCATTCCTTACCATTTTCCTGGCAATCATCTCCATCCAAGGCGCGACCTCGGCCGTTACGGACGGTGTCACTTTGCGAACAGCGAAGTACATCACAGGCAATTTTATCCCCATCGTTGGGCGGGTGTTTTCGGATGCTGCCGATACCGTTCTTTCCGCCTCTTTGTTAGTCAAAAACGCGGTTGGTTTGGCTGGGGTTGTCATTTTGATCATTCTGTGCGCCTTCCCAGCCTTGAAAATCCTTGTACTTGCTCTGATCTATAATCTATCGTCCGCCGTGCTGCAGCCATTAGGCAATAGTCCTATCATCAGTGCGCTCGGAACGATCGGCAAAAGTCTCCTGTTCGTCTTCGCCGCGCTGGCAACTGTGGGACTCATGTTCTTTCTGGCGATTACCATCATTATTGCAGCGGGCAACATCTCCATGATGGTTCGGTAGGTGATGAAATGACCTGGTTAACGTTATGGTTGAAAAAAATCATCTTGCTTGTGCTATTGGCCGCTTTTCTCGATCTGATCTTGCCCAATACGACCTTGCAGCGTTACGTCAAGATGGTCATGGGACTCATCCTGCTGCTGACGATCATCTCCCCTGTTTTTTCCTTGTTCAGTCTGTCACAGGATGACTTGGCGCTGCGGCTCGATCGCTATCAGCAAGAGCTGAATAAGCCGGCAGCAGTGGAATGGAAGCATGTCACTGACAAGCTGTTGGGCCAAAAGGACGAACAGGTGACAGCCTATGTGCAGTCACAGGTCGAGGCGGCAATTAAGGCGAAGGTGAAAGAGGAATACGGCATGGATGTACAGCACGTTCAGATCAAGGTGAACAACAAAGATCCCCAGCAGCCGTCGATCGAACAAATCGAAGTGAGCATAGGGGATACCGTGCAAGAGATAAAGCCTGCTGTCACTCCGATTCAGCCCATTCAGCCAGTATCTATACAAATTGGAGAGACGACGAATGTGACAGATTCCCGAAGAGACATCGAAGCAGCTTCGCATCCAGTGAATTCCACGTACGCGAAGATTGCTGACGATATAGCAAAACAGTGGGGGCTGACGAGCGATCAGGTGGTCGTGACGGACGAGTCTCGAGAAAGAGAAAAACAGTAACGGATGTGTCCGGAAAAGCGAGGTGAGAGAGATGCTGGAAAAGCTGAAGAAGCTGTGGGAAGGAAACGGTGGAAACAAAAAACTGAAACCACTCCACTACCTGATCGTCGTTTTGGGGATCGGGATTGCGGCGATGATCTTGACCGATTTTCTCCGAGTAGAGAAAGATCAGCCACTCGGTTTAGGCAGTGGCGGGGGAGCTCCTCCTGCACAAAGCAGTAGTGGAGGTTGGTTTGGCAGCAGCGGAACGGAAGGCGATTCGACAGCCCCCGCGATGGGCGGCTCACCCGCACCGGACATCATCGCTGAATACGAAAACAACTACTCAACACAGCTGCGAGATATTCTCGCAAGCGTCGTGGGAGTAGGAGAGGTGGAGGTGATGGTCAATTTGGAGTCAACACCGGAACTGATCATGGCAGAAAACCGCAACAACCGATCCTCCACCAATCAGGAAACGGACAAAGACAGGGCGACGCGCAATCAAAACGACCAGACGAAAGACTCAGAAGTCGTCATCGTACAGGGGGGCAAGCAAGATCAGCCCGTCATTATAAAGACGATGAAACCCCGTGTCAGAGGCGTCCTAGTTGTCGCGAAGGGCGCCGATAACATCCAGGTCAAGGCGTGGATTACCGAAGCCGTCCAAAAGGTTTTGGATGTTCCCGCCTACAAAATATCCATTTTGCCCAAAAAAGGGTAGGAGGTAATGGCGAATGATTCTGCGCAAGCAAACGGTATGGTTGTTGACGATGCTGGCAGTTATGGTAGTGCTGTCCGGGTATTACCTGGTGAAAGGTCCGCAAGACCAGATGCCTACTTCTGGACAACAGCAGGCCGAGCAAAAACAAGAGCAAATTTCGGGTGTCGTCGTTGAATCCAAGCAGGTGGATCAGCCGCCACAAGCAACACCTGTCAACGGCAAAGACGAAAACCAGGTAGCAGCGGGACAACCAACAGAAACTCAAGCCCCAGCTACCCAATCCAATCCAGCTCCACAGCAAACAGTAGGCAATGCCGTTGTCCCGGTAGCGGAGACTTCCAGCGAAATCTTCCAAGGCTACAAAATGAAGCGTGAAGCGCAACTCCAGCAACAAAAAGATGAGCAACTCGCCATTATCGGCAGCTCTGACTCTTCCGCGCAGGCAGTAGCAGATGCGAGAACCAAGTACGAGCAGCTATCCACGCAGGAAAATGCAACGATCAACATTGAGGAAATGCTGAAGGCAAACGGCTATAAGGACGCAGTCGTCTACGTGAACAATGACAAGGTAACGGTCATCGTCCAAAAAGATAAACTGAGCGCCAATGAAGCTGTGGATATCATTGCGCAAGTGAAGCAACAATTGAACGTTCCTGCGACGAATGTGACTGTCCAATACAAGGCAACGTAAGTCATTTGTCGGTGTCTCGGTGGATAAGATTACCGTTATAAGGATAGGAAGAAACGGGTATGATGGTAAGGATTTCCTCACTTCTTCGATGAAGGATGCGGGGAAATCCTTTCTTGACGTGATATGGGCAACAGGCTACCATGGATTTATGCTTCGCTCTTGATACATATATAGCCACCCGGGAACATCTAAAGAAACGAAGGAGTGCTCATTCTTGTTGAAAATTCATGAAATCCGAGAAATTATTAAGCTGATTGATCAATCTTCCATTAATGAATTCAAGCTGGAGACAGAAGGCGCTAAAGTAACGCTCAGAAAGTCTACCGGTACAGAAACGGTTGTTGTATCCCAGCCTGTTGTACAGGCACCAGTAGCAGCTCCAGTCGCGGTTGCACCAGCAGCAGCTGCGCCAGTCGTAGCAGAAGCTCCGAAAGCAGCCCCAGCAGTTGCGGTTGCAGAAGATGCCAATCTGCACAAGATCGTATCTCCGATGGTAGGTACTTTCTACAGCTCACCAGAACCGGGCAAACCGGCTTACGTACAGGCAGGCGACAAAGTAAACGCGAGCAAAGTGGTTTGCATCGTAGAAGCGATGAAGCTGTTCAACGAAATCGAAGCAGAAGTCAACGGCGAGATTGTAAAAGTTCTGGTCGAGGACGGTCAATTGGTTGAATACGGTCAGCCATTGTTTTTGGTGAAGCCAGAATAAGGTGGGGGAGAGCGGAATGTTTCAAAAAGTATTGATTGCCAATCGCGGGGAAATTGCAGTGCGGGTCATCCGTGCATGCCGCGAGTTGGGCATTCGTACGGTCGCTGTCTACTCCGAAGCGGATCGTGAAGCGCTTCATGTAAAAATGGCCGACGAAGCCTACTGTATTGGTCCAAAAGCATCCAAGGACAGCTATTTGAATATAGCCAACATCATGAGCGTAGCGACCAAAGTGGGAGCTGATGCCATCCATCCTGGTTATGGATTTCTGGCGGAAAACGCTGACTTTGCTGAGATTTGTGCAGCTTGCAATATTACGTTTATTGGACCGGATCCGGATGCTATCGTAAATATGGGCGACAAATCTACAGCGAAAGATACGATGAAAACGGCAGGTGTACCGACTGTTCCGGGTACAGAAGGCCTGATCGAAGACGTGGCAGATGCTGTCAAGACGGCCAACGAAATTGGCTACCCAGTGATGGTTAAGGCTACTGCTGGCGGTGGCGGACGCGGGATGCGCGTGGCTGTCGACGACGAAGATCTGGAAAAAGCGATTCGACAAGCTCAAAGCGAAGCAAAGACAGCTTTCGGCAACCCGGGTGTCTATCTGGAAAAGTTCGTAGAAGGGCCACGCCACGTGGAAATTCAAGTGATGGCAGACAAGCATGGAAATGCGGTCTATCTGGGAGAGCGTGATTGCTCGATCCAGCGTCGTCACCAAAAACTGATTGAAGAAGCTCCATCGCCAGCATTGAGCGAGGAACTTCGCAAGCAAATGGGTGAAGCGGCTGTTGCTGCAGCCAAAGCTGTTTCTTATCATGGGGCAGGAACGGTTGAGTTTCTCCTGGATAAGCACGGTCAGTTTTACTTCATGGAAATGAACACCCGCATCCAGGTAGAGCATCCAGTAACGGAGCTCGTGACCGGCTTTGACCTCATCAAGGAACAACTGACGGTAGCTGCTGGACAGCCTCTGTCATTTACTCAAGAGGACATTGTGCTGGACGGTTGGGCGATCGAATGTCGGATCAATGCGGAGAACCCGGCGAAAAACTTCATGCCATCTCCAGGTCGAATCACAGAGTACCTAGCTCCGGGAGGCTTTGGCGTGCGCGTGGATAGTGCTGCCTACTCGGGCTATTCCATTCCACCATACTACGATTCCATGATTGCAAAGCTGATTGTTTGGGGCAAGGATCGTAACGAGGCTATCGAGCGGATGAAGCGTGCCCTTGGAGAGTTTGTCGTAGAAGGCATTTCGACGACGATCCCCTTCCATCTGAAGGTGCTCGAGCATGAGGTGTTTGTGAGCGGTCACTTCGATACGAAGTTCCTTGAAACGTATGAGCTCAACCTCGACGAGGAGTAAGGCGCTTATTTGTAAAAAAACAGAGCGCTTGGTATAATGGAATACAAATCCAAAGGGAGGTGCGAAGCGTGGAAGAATTTTCTCCAGACTTAGATAGAACAGAACTTGGAAAGGTCCAGATCGCTCCCGAAGTCTTGGAAGTGATCGCCGGCATGGCTGCGTCCGAAGTCGAAGGCGTGGCGCAAATGAGCGGCGGTTTCGTAGGAGAAATAGCGGAACGATTAGGCCGTAAAAATATTGCTCGGGGAGTTCGTGTAGAAGTTGGCTCTCGCGAAGCAGCTGTGGATGTATCGATTATTGTAAAATACGGACACCGCATCCCGGATGTCGCTCGAAATATTCAAGATAGTGTGCGCAATGCAATCGAGAGCATGACAGGGCTTTCGGTGATTGAAGTAAATGTACATATCGTAGATGTAGAGCTGAAAGCGGAAGAAAAAGCGCCTGCAGCTGCAACTGCAGTGGTGGAAGATTACCAGCGCGTGCGCTAACAAAGGCAACGGATGGATGCCCCCTACTTAACAGGGGGCATTTTCCTCATAAACCTCTGTATAGGTCCGCTACCCCGAACGTGCTATGTTTGACACGTAGGCAAACATAGTTGAAGGAGAGATGCATGTGAACTTGTTCGACCGGTTTATTTTGACGATCTACAGTTTTGCGCTGATCATTCTTTCCTGCATCGCGATTGCAGCGACCAGCGGTTTGATTTCCCCGGACGTTTTCCGTCCTTATGTGGAGCAGATGCTCTCGGGAACCAATCTTGCTTATCTCATCGTCGCGATCATCTTCCTCGTTGTCAGCCTTCGCTTCTTTTTCAGCTCATTCCGCAGAAGTAAACCCAAAGTGGATCGTGGCATTCGTCAGCGAAGCGATCTGGGGGAAGTCAATATCACCATTCAGACGATCCAAACGATTGCAGAACGTGCCGCTCGACGAGTAAAAGGGGTACGCGATATGAAAACGAATGTCAAGGCATTGGAGAGCGGAAACATCATTACGTTGCGAGTCTCTGTAGATGGTGAAACCCCGTTGCCTGAATTGACGCAAAAGCTGCAGCAGGACGTCAAAGATCAGGTAGAAGGAATCGCAGGCGTCGTGATATCCGAAGTGCAGGTTGTCGTGACGGAAGTGGCTCAGCAAGAGAACTACGCGGCACGTAAACGTGTGGAATAGAAGGTGAGAGCCATGATGTGGGAGTTATTGTGGGAGCATAAGGGGAAGCTATTGGGGATATTGGCCGGATTTATTTTCGGGATCATCTACCTTCTCGTGGGCTTTTGGGATACACTGGTGTTTGTTGTCTTTATCGGTACCGGTTATTACATCGGACGAAAACTGGATCATAAAGAAGATTTGCGAGAAATTCTAGATCGGATATTGCCAGGCAAGTTTCGGTAACGGAGGTTTCGGGATGTCCCGGTGAATCCATCCGCTCCCGAACTCAATTTTAATTGTAGGTGAATGGAATGAAGCGAAGAACAGCACGAGAAAAAGCAGTCCAATGTCTTTTCCAGATCGATATGGCGGAAGTCCCAGTGAAGGAAGCAGTCGCACTGGTCATGGAGAATTCTGAAGAGAATTCCCAGTTCTTGCGTTATCTGGTAGATGGTGTCATGAACAACCAAACTGTGATTGACGCAGAGATCAAACAATACTTACGTGGCTGGCAGCTGGAACGGATTGCCAATGTAGACCGCGCGATACTCCGTCTGGCCTTCTACGAGATTATGTTTGAAGCAGAGACCCCTGACAAAGTTGTGATGAACGAAGCAATTGAAATTGCAAAGCTCTTTAGCGATGAGCAATCCCATCGTTACATCAACGGCGTCTTGTCCAGCTTCCTTCAAGCTCGTGAGACCGCACAGGCGTAAACAGGCAGGGGAAGCAAGCATGAGTAAGGTAATGTTAGGCATTGATACGAGCAATTACCGGACATCACTGTGCTTGGCTCAGGAAGACGGCCGGATTGTAGCAGAAGCCAAACGCCTTCTGAAAGTGAAGGAAGGCAAGCGTGGACTGCAACAATCCGAAGCCGTCTTTCAACATGTGATGAACTTGCCGGAATTAAGCGAGCAGATGAAGTGGACCGAGTATGAGATCGAGGCGATATGCGTCAGCGAAAAACCTCGTCCAGTCGATCAGTCCTACATGCCGGTTTTCAAGGTAGGAGAGGGATTGGGAAAATCGTTGGCGACCTATCTGCGTGTTCCCTTGCATTTGACCACTCACCAAGAGGGACATATCGCGGCAGGTGAATACACAGCAGAGGTCAAACCCAGTCAAGATCGGTTTCTTGCCGTGCATCTTTCTGGCGGGACAAGCGAGCTGCTTTTGTGTGACCGCCATGCAGCGGGGTATTCGATTGAAAAGGTCGGAGGCACCATCGATCTGCACGCAGGACAGCTGGTTGATCGCATTGGCGTCGCGCTGGGCCTATCCTTTCCCGCAGGTCCACAGTTAGAAGAGCTCGCCAAAGAGGCAACAGGAGAGTTTCGCATTTCTTCGGCAGTGGAAGGCCTTTCCTTTAGTTTTTCCGGTCCGGAGGCGTCTTTGCTACGTACGATTCAAGAGGGTCAGATCAGCCCTGCTGAAATTGCACGTGCTACTGAGCAATGTATCGCAAATACATTGGAAAAATCGTTGCGTCATGCAGTAGAACAAGGCTTGCCTAAGGATATACTGATTGTAGGTGGAGTCGCAGCGAACCAGTACGTGCGTGATCGGCTTATCAAGCGATTGGAACATCCCGCTGTAAAAGCAAAACTGTACTTTTGCGATCCGGTTTACTCTGGGGACAATGCGTACGGGGTTGCAATGCTAGGTTGGATGAAGCAAAAGACGAACATTAAATAATGATGAACTTTTAATGATTCGGCTTTACAGGTCGACGCGAAATCGGTACACTAGTGGTATCGACGTTATGAAGGAGGCTTTTTCTCCATGGCTGCTATTATTGTTCAAGGAAAAGAAGTTGCGCAGAGCATTCGTGCCGAATTGGCAAACGAAGTGGCTGAACTGAAGGAACAAGGCATTACACCAGGCTTGACTGTTGTATTGGTCGGGGATGATCCCGCTTCACAATCGTATGTGCGAGGGAAATCAAAAGGCTGCGAGGAAGTGGGGATCGCGTCTGAGTTGATCTTGAAGGATGCATCCACGACAGAGGAAGAACTGCTAGCGATCATTTCGCAATTGAACGAAAATCCGAACGTTAATGGGATCTTGGTTCAACTCCCTCTGCCGCCACATATTTCCGAAAGTGCGGTCATTGAGGCCATTCACCCGGATAAAGATGTAGACGGCTTCCATCCGATTAGTGTAGGAAACATGGTCCTCGGTAATGAAACGTTCCTGCCATGTACACCGCACGGAATCATTGAATTGATTAGACGGACGGGTACCGAAATTGCTGGGAAACACGCCGTGGTCATTGGCCGTAGCAACATCGTGGGCAAACCGGTTTCGCTCTTGCTGCAACAGGCAAATGCAACTGTGACCATGTGCCATTCCCGCACACAAAACCTTGAAGAATTTACTCGCAAGGCTGACATTCTGGTGGTAGCGACAGGTCGCGCGCACATGATCGGAGCGGAACACGTGAAACCGGGTGCAGTGGTTATTGACGTAGGTGTAAACCGGATCGAAACGGGCAAGCTCGTAGGAGATGTCAAGTTCGAAGAAGTGAAGGATGTCGCGAGCTTCCTGACGCCAGTACCAGGCGGAGTGGGTCCAATGACCATCACGATGCTTTTGAAAAACACCGTAGTGGCAGCGCGCAAGCAAGCAGGCAGGTAAACGCTGCTGGCAGGTAAACGCTGCTTGCCAGTAAACTCTGCTGACATGGAAATGGGTAAAGAGTACTCCTTTATCCATTTCCTTTTTAGTAGGAAGCATTTGAAAGGCAGAGAAGACGGCTTCGCCGAAAAGCTTGGCACTGCCGAGTGTTCTATGGAGGAGGGGCGCATGGCCATACAAGATATCTTATCTGTCAGTGATCTCAACCGTTATATCAAGATGGTACTCGAAAAGGATTCCCGACTGCAGGATGTATGGGTACGTGGGGAGATTTCCAACTTTACGCATCATTCGAGCGGACATATGTACTTTACGCTCAAAGATAAGCAATCGCGGATCAAAGTAGTCATGTTTGGCAGCTATAATCGTTTTTTACGTTTCCTCCCCAAAGACGGAACCAAAGCAATCGTGCGTGGTTCCATTTCTGCCTTTGAACGGGATGGAGCCTATCAGCTTTACGCGAAAGAGATGCAGCCGGATGGTCTGGGATCTCTTTATTTGGCGTTTGAGCAACTAAAAGAAAAGCTGGCACTCGAAGGGTTGTTCGCAGCAGAAAGAAAGCGGCCGCTGCCTCGCTTTCCTAAGCGCGTAGGGGTTGTAACGTCGCCGACCGGTGCCGCGATTCGAGATATTTGCACGACCATTCGTCGCAGGTACCCGCAGGCCGAGATCGTGCTCGCTCCTGCTGTTGTACAAGGTGTGGAAGCACCGGCTTCGATTATCTCAGCGATTCGAATCATCAACCAACAAACGGATATTGATGTACTCATCGTGGGGCGTGGAGGCGGGTCCATCGAGGAGCTATGGGCATTTAATGACGAGAAAGTAGCGAGGGCAATCGCAGCCTCGATCATACCTGTCATCTCCGCTGTGGGGCACGAAACAGATGTGACGATCGCGGATTTTGTAGCGGATGTACATGCTGCGACACCGACAGCAGCAGCTGAGTTAGCTGTTCCGCACTATTTGGAATGGGTGGAGAGGGTCAAACAGTTTGACGCCCGTATTCAGCGAGCCGTACATAACCGAATAGCAGACCAGCGTAAACGATTGAATCAGTTGAGTAATTCTTATGCGATGCGACAGCCGCAGCGACGTTTAGAAGAGGCTGCCGAGCGGCTTGATCGAGCTCATTTGCGCATGAAGCAGTCCATGAAGCATCTTCTCACACTGCGACGGGAGCGATATGGGCGACTCGCACAACAAATCAAACGCTATCGTTTGGCGGATCAGATCGGTGAGCGACGCAAACAGGTACTGACAGTCCGTGCGCGATTAGATGAACGGATGCGCAGACGACTAACCGAACAGCAGATGACCTTTTCTGCACGAGTGGCCCAATTGGATGCGCTCAGCCCGCTGAAAGTTATGCAGCGAGGGTTCTCTCTCGTGTATGCTGGGGGGCAGATCGTAAAATCGGTAGAGCAATTTGCGAGTGGTGATGAGCTCGTGGTACGATTAAGAGATGGTAGCGCGACTGCACGCGTGGAACAGATTGATCGGGAGGAGAAGCACAATGGCTCGAAAGAAAACGGACCAAGAGACTGATATGCAGTTTGAAGAAGCGATGAAACGGCTGGAAGAGGTCGTCATACGACTGGAAGAAGGGGAAATTCCGTTAGAAGAGGCAATCACGCTGTATCAGGAAGGTGTTACTCTTTCCCGGATTTGTGGTCAAAAGCTCGATGCGATCGAAGCGAAAATTACCCAATTGGTCGAAGAAGACGGCATGCTGAAGCAAAAAGCTTTTCGCGTGGAAGGGGAAGTATGATGGCCGTGGACACGTTTGATACCTATTTGGCAGAGAAGACTGCCTATATTGAGGATAAATTAACCCCAGCTCTCGAACAAGTAGGAGTCCCTGCCGCTCTCTTTGATTC
>JARDZO010000306.1 GCA_029240815.1 Brevibacillus sp. | reverse complement strand
TAGAGGATTACCTCGTTTACCGCCTGATGAGAAAAGTGCGGTTCATTTCCGCGATGGACCTGATCCCACAGTTTGCCATCGTGAGATCCAAATCCGTAAATAAATTTTGGATCACCCGTCCTACGCCCGTCTCACCCGCCACCGCCAATCCGTAGATGTAAGGGCGGCCGAACAGGATGGCCGATGCGCCGAGTGAGATCGCCTTGATCACATCCGGGCCGTTGCGAATTCCACTGTCCATGAGCACGGGAATCCGTCCCCGTACGACGTCGAGAATTTCAGGGAGAACGTCAAGAGAAGCCACTTCTCCATCTACCTGCCTGCCCCCGTGATTGGAGACGACGATGCCATCTGCACCATATCGCAAAGCCATTTCCGCATCCTGCTTGTTCAAAATCCCTTTGATCAGGATCGGCAGTTTGGTATGGAGTCGCAGGAACGGCAGATCTGCCCATGACAGGCTCGGATGGAAAAAGATGCTTCCAAACAGGGAGACAGCCGCTTGCCAATCTTCCTCCGGCGGTTTCCTCAGCTTTGCGCGAAAAGCAGGATCCGTCACAAAATTAGCGATGCCCTCTCCGACCTGGAATGGGTTGTAGCCATTACGAATGTCCCTCTCCCGCCAGCCGTACACCGGCAAGTCTACGGTGAGAACGATTGTGGAATATCCTGCGGCTTCTGCCCGACGAAGCAGGCTGGCTGTCACATTAGGGTCGTTTGGCCAGAACAACTGAAACCAGCGGGGGGCGTTTCCCATTACTGCAGCCACCTCTTCCAGCGGACGGGAGGAGACAGTACTGAGAATAAACGGCACGCCCATCGCCGCAGCCGCCCGTGCCGAAGCCAGTTCGCCCAAGGGATGGGCAATACCTTGAATGCTAATGGGTGCAAGCATTACAGGGGCAGGATATGTCTTGCCGAACAAGGTCACCCGTGCATCACGTTTCGATACGTTCCGAAGCACTTTTGGCTGCAATCTCCAGCTTCGAAATGCTTCCCTGTTCATACGGATGGTATCCTCATCCCCCGCTCCGCCGTCGATGTAGTCGAATGGACCTTTTGCCAAAATACTTCTTGCCCTCGATTCCCATTCAGCGTATGAAACGGGAAGCTGTTGTCCTCCAGGTTGGCTCATCTTTTTACACCCTTCCCAGGCGGCTGCCGCCTATATTCCTCAGAATATGTGCAGTGCCAGTCGAAGGGTTCCCTTACTTTTTCTCAGACAGCCATTGAGCAAGCTTTTCAATGGTCCCTGCATCCAATTGATTGCCGAAGGCCGGCATGAGCGTCCCGCCATTCTGGATTTGCTGGGCGATCTGCGCTTTCGACTTACGAGAACCGACGTGCAAAAGTTCTGGGCCGAAGCCTCCCTCCAAAGCTTGTCCATGACAAATCATGCAGTTGTTTCGGAAGACTTGTTCCGCTATGACAGAACCTCCGATTTCTTGCGGTGCGATCGGCAACATCATGGTATACAGTAAAGAAAAGATGGGCAGAACGAGGCTCAAGGCAGCTTCCTCCCTCTTTGTTGACGAGTAAAAGATTGTTCGGAATACATTCGGATAAAACCTGATGCTAGTGTTTCGTCACAAAACGTTTTCCATTACAGGGAAATAAAGGGTGACGTATGGAATGAAAAAACCAGCGTTGCTTGTGAACGCTGGCTAGTATCTGCGTGATGCCCAGGTTAAAACAGATTCGCAAACAATTTCCGCTCCCAATCACTCACAAAGCGATTGAATTTATCTGATTCCGTCAACTTGATATTGATGAACTCTTCCCAAATGGATCGACCGATCGTTTCTGCCAGAATCGTGTCCTCCGCCAAAAACCCGATCGCTTCCGGGAGAGAACGAGGCACCCAGCTGATTCCCCGCTCTTTTAGCTCTGCGTTGCTCATTTTGCTTACGTCCGTCGTAGCTGGCTCACCTGGCTCGATCCGGCTCTGGATGCCATGCAATCCGGCAGCCACCAAGCACGCGGCCAACAAATACGGATTACACGTACCGTCCGCTCCCCGAAACTCAAAGCGTCTCGCACGGCGCTTTTCTGGAATTCGCACGAGTACGGAGCGATTGCCTGATCCGTAACAAATATGGGCTGGTGCCCAGGTACCCGGCTGCATCCGCTTGTAGGAATTGACACTCGGTGCTCCAATTGCGATGAGGGAAGGCGCATGCTTGAGCAGTCCGCCAATAAAGTGATAGGCCTTCTCCGACATATCCAATCCACGGTGGTCAGAGGGATCTTCGAATAAATTCTCCCCTGATTCATCAAAGAGGCTAATGTGCACATGCAGACCGCTTCCTGCCAGATGCTGGAAAGGCTTTGGCATCAACGTGCCGATCATTCCTTTGTCTTTCGCAATCTGTTTAAACAGGTGCATAAACGTCACCTGATTGTCCGTTGCCTGCAGGGCCGGCGTGTACTTCAAATTGATCTCCAATTGACCTGGGCCGTATTCGCTGGAGATTTGCTCGGTTTCTACCCCCATTTTCTCCAAGGAGAGGACAAAATCCTGAACAAAATCCTCCTGGACATCCACACCTACGGTTGAAAAGCAATGGCTGTTGTCCGCAGTCTGGATCTTGTCGTCTACTTCACGAAGCAAATACGCTTCCTGTTCAAATGCCATGAACATCTTCCCGCCCAGCTTTGACTCTACCTCAGACAAAAGACGCTTCAACGCATTGCGCGGACACCCTGCCCATGGATCTCCATTGGCATCGACGAGATCGCACAGCATCCGTGCCGTACTTTTCCGATACGGAAGGATGGCAAAAGTAGCTGGATCAGGAATTGCGAAAAAGTCCCCATCATTTGCGCCATACGCTGGATTCGGAATGTACTCGTCAAAGCAGTCGAAGCTCATGATCGCCGTACTGAAATTGACCCCTTTTTCCATCGCGCCGGAGAGCTGGGCTGGGCGTACTGTTCTGCCGCGAGTGACTCCAGCATAATCGAGAAATTCAATCCGAATGAATTCAATCTGTTCTTTTTCTACAATTCCCAACACATCTTCTTTTGTTAGCATGTCTCTTTCTCTCCTTTTTCCAACCATGTGAGAACCGTATGGGTACATACTTTTACGCCAATCGGTATAATGTCCTGATGAAATTGAAATTGCGGGTGATGCAAATCGTACACCAGTTGATCTGCTTGTTGAATGCCCAGACGGAAATACGTGCTCGGGACCTGCTCGGCAAAAGCTCCGAAATCATCTGCCCCCATCGACGGCTCCGGCAGGACGTAGACAGCCGAATCGCCCAAAAGCTCTGCTGCGCACTGTTTGACGCAATCGGTGAGCAGCGGGTCATTGATGACGGGCGGAAAACCTTCGTTGTAGGTGATCTTTACCGTTGCTCCATACGCTTCCACGATTCCTTCCACGAGCGAGATCAACTGCTGTCGCAATTTCTTTCTCGTCTCACGTGACACCGTCCTGGTCGTTCCTTCCATGACCACTCGATCCGCTACAATGTTGCTCGCCGTCCCTCCCTGTATCTTGCCGACGTGAACGACTACAGGGTCAACGGGGTTGGTTCCCTTCGTCACTAGAAGGGAGAGCGCCTGAAGAATCTGACTGCCAATCGCTATCGCATCGACCGCATGCTGAGGTCTCGCACTGTGGCCACCCTTCCCTTCGATCTCGATCCGAAAATCGTCACACGAGGCAGTGATCGCTCCGTTCCGGACCCCTACCGAGCCAAATGGCAGATGCGGCCACAAGTGCAGGGCGAGCATCCCGTCTACTCGAGGATTCTCTAGGACACCTTGCTCGATCATTTGCTGCGCCGCCCCGTCTGCTTCTTCACCCGGCTGGAAAATGCAGCGCACGCGTCCTTTCCACTCTCTTCTCAACCGGAACAGCTGATAGAGCGTTCCAAGCAAAATCGTGGTATGTCCATCATGTCCGCAAGCGTGCATGACGCCAGGTTGTTTGGAAGCAAACGGCAACTGTGTTTTTTCTTCGATAGGGAGAGCATCAATATCCGCACGTACCCCGATATGACGCCCCTCTCCCGCTTCACCGATCAAATCGACGACGACCCCTGTCTCACCGAAGCGCCGATGCGGGATGCCCCACTTTTCTAGCCAGGACATGATATACGTGCAAGTCTGGTACTCCTGAAAGGAAAGCTCCGGATTTTGGTGGAGGTGACTCCTGATTTCGTAGAGCTGTTGCGAGAGCTCCTCGCCGGGCATCAGTTTGTCGTGAATGGAACTTTTCATGGTTGATCCCTTCCTATCTGACGATCATGGCTACTGACTGAGAGTAGATTGGCTTTTCTTTTGGAACAGCTTGAATACAAAGAACAGAGCCCCCATCCAAATGGCGCCGCGAACCAACGTCATCGGGGAACCGACGAACGACCCGTAGCAGACAATGCCGATTCCGATAAAGCCTAAGATCGGAAAGAGTGGATACAAAGGCTGTTTCCATGGCAGCTGCTCGATTTCATCCGGGTACTTTTTGCGGTAGAGAATGGAAGCAATCAAAGCGAGCGTCCAGGAAACCATCCAGGCCAGCACCAACTGATTGGACAGTTCTACATAGAGGAAATCAGGATTCAAAGAACCCAGGATTACGAGAGCTACCGAGCAAGCCCACACAAACAGGATGCCGTACACAGGTGTTTTCGTTTTGGGATGGAGGTAACCGAAAAACGCTGGTAAAAACCCTTCACGAGCTTGGGAAAAAAAGATCCGTGAGGCTGCATACAGCGTCCCCATCAGAATGCAAGTGGCAGCAGCAATCCAGGCGACTGCATTCATGACAAAGGCTCCAGCAAAGCCAAACACTTGTCCAGCCGCAACCGTAAACGGAGAACTGTCCATCGTGATCTGATCCCACGGAATCAATCCTTGGAGAACGGCTTGCGCTGCCGTATAGAGGATCAAAAACGTGATTCCAGACCAGATCAGTGCTTTCGGCAAATCCTTCGGGTCCTTACACTCTCCCCCGGCCGTTGCCAGCGTTACTGCCCCCAAGTAAGCGTACGTGCCGAGTGGAATGGCAGACCAGAAACCGTCCGATCCGTGCGGGAGAAAGGGAGTGAAGTTAGCGAGATTCATATCTTTTAGACCAATGAGAGAAAAGAGGGCAATAACAACCGTCATAATAATCACGAGCAATAATTGCGTAGTTGCAGCAATTTCTGTCCCCAACACGTTAAGCACAGCAAACACCGTAATAAAGAAAACGGCGAAAATGACCGACCAGTACTCACCTTGCAATTGTGGGAAAAACCACATCGTAATTTTCCCTAGTGCCAAGCCGACGCTCCCGCCGGCAATGACCCATCCGAGCGCAAACGTTACGCCGGATAAAAAGCCCCACCAGCGTCCCATCATCCGTTCTACCCAACGGGACATGGCTCCGGCATTGGGCATCCCGACCGCCAGCTCCCCGAGCGCGATCATGAGAAAAAATTGCGAGAGACCTGCGACAAAGTATGCGAGAATGGCTCCTGGTCCTGCCATCGCGATCCCTTGTCCCATGAGCAGGAAGACACCGTCACCGACGACGGCTCCTACCCCCAATGCCCAAATGTGCCAATACCCAAGCTTTCGCTCCGGTGCAAGCTCCAACACTCGTTGTTCCATCACGGCACCCCCAATTTATTTAATATAAATGTTCTCAAAGTTGCGGTACAACACCATTTCTCCGATGTAACGCGCAGTCTCGGCATCGACGTAGTCTGACTCCACCCACGACTGCAGTACTTGTTCAAAGCACTCCTTGAACAGATGCACGCCCAGCCAGTTCATTTCCGGAATGGTAAAGGCATCGGAGCCGTACATCACTTTATCAAACGGCGCAAATTCAAAGGCTTGTGAGAGAATCCGTTTGACTCCGTGACCGACAAAAGGATTTTGCAAGGATATGTCCATGTAGACGTTCGGCAAAATGCTGACGATGAAAGCCGCTTCTTCTACCCACGGATAGCCTCCGTGAACGAGATGAACTTTCGTTTCTGCATAATCCTTGGTACGTAACATGGGGAGCAGGAAGCTCGGGCTCGCTTTGGGTAAGACCACGTCGCCATCCCCTACACCCGTGTGAATGTGCATGACCTTGCTTGCCGCTGTGCATTCCTCCATCGCAATGTGCAGGCAATAATCGCGCAAAGCTTTTGCCTCCGCACGTTCATTTCCCAGGAATTCCTCCCATTGCGCAGCTGCGGCCTGTTCATTCTTATCCAGTACTTCTAGCCCGCTGCGATAGGCGATG
>JARDZO010000055.1 GCA_029240815.1 Brevibacillus sp. | reverse complement strand
TCCTGTCTCGCTACTTTCAGCTCCTCATAGACAGCTGGGGCAGGAGCAATCTGACTTGCCTCTGGTGTAGGAACAGCGAGCCCTGTTCCACTCATTCCGATGCCCCAGATCATGCTCCCCAGAATGCCGATCCATTTGCTTGCCCACATAAATGATTCCACCTTTCAATTTTATCTGCTAATCCTAGTATGCTTAGAAAAACACGAGAATTACACCCGCTTCCTTTTTTCCACTTGGTCATAGTGGAGGAGAGGAAAAAGGAGAAAACGCTCCAGCTTCATAGGAACACCTACTGGGGGTCATCCCTGTCCGGCTCCATGTAAAAAACGAAACCGCGTCCAAAGCAGCCGCCTCGGGGAGCTTTTCAGAGGTGGACGCTTAAAACCTTGTTTCGTTTTTTCCATTGCGCCTTGGTTGGTGTTCCTAAGATCTTCCGCTTATTTCCCCTTTTTCCTCGGCCAACTTTGGCTTTTCCAATTGCACGTATTTGACGACTTCGTTCTTCGCTTGATTCACCCATGTCCTTCGAAGCCCAACGATTGGGGAATTTTTTTGCTCCCTTGAACCTCTTAATACCAGGTAGCTAGAAACCACAACAGCTCGCTGGAGAAGCAGGTTTCCAGGCGGAGCGACACCTACTTTACCGCTTCCCCGTGAATCGTTGTGGAATGGACAGTCTAAACTTCTACGTAGGGTGTAAACGGGGCCCCGCCGAACGCGAGCGATAGCTTGTGTTCGGTGGGTAAAGATCGGAGCGCAGATCGGAAACCTGCTACTCCTAACCTCCGCAATGTTGGTAAGTCCCTTTTGATCATAAAAGCCACCATGCTTGGCATGATGGCTTTGATTCAATCACATCTACGAGTTACATTATCCCTTTAGATTTTCCGGATTCAGTCCTTGCAGCTCTGGCAATACGAATAGACCGTCTTTTCGGATCAACACGTCGTCAAACCAGATTTCTCCGCCGCCGTACTCTGGACGCTGGATGTTCACCATGTCCCAGTGGATTTGGCTGCGGTTGCCGTTATCCGCGTTGTCATAGGCACGACCCGGTGTGAAGTGGAAGCTGCCTGCAATTTTCTCATCGAATAAAATGTCGTTCATTGGATGTAAAATGTACGGGTGAACGCCGATCGCAAATTCCCCGATGTAGCGCGCTCCTTCGTCTGTATCAAAGATTTGTTTTAGCTTATCTGTGTTATTGGCAGTCGCTTCGACGATTTTGCCGTGTTCGAAGGTCAGGCTGACATTTTCAAACTTGGTACCCATGTAACTCGTTGCCGTATTGAACGTAATTTTCCCGTTCACGGAATCACGCACAGGTGCTGTGAAAATCTCTCCATCCGGAATGTTGCGCAATCCAGAGCATATGACGTTTGGGATGTCCTTGATGGAGAAGGTCAGGTCTGTGCCCTTTCCAACAAGGCGTACCTTGTCCGTGCGATCCATCAGATCCTTTAGCGGCAAGAATGATTCGTGCATCTTTTTGTAATCAACAGAGCAGACGTCGAAATAAAAGTCTTCAAACGCTTCCGTCGACATGTTTGCGCTCTGTGCCATCGCGGCAGTCGGATAATTAAGGAGTGTCCAACGAACGTTCGAGATCAGGAAATCGTTCAGGTCCTGCATCACCTTTTGATGGGCGCGGCGGCGCTCAACCGGTACATCTGACATCTCGCTATCGTTTGCGGGGCCATTGATGACGATGTACGTATCCAGATCCTTGTACATTGGCTCTTCCCACTTCGCCAGATGGGCAGCGCGCTCTTCGCTGGCACCCATCATCAGTTCACGCTGAATGGTCGGGTCGATGATTCGAACAAACGGATAAGCTCCTTTGTCGTACGCTTGTTTCACCAATTCCTTGGCAAGCGCATGACCTTCTCCCCGAACTTCAATCAGCAAGCTTTCCTTTTCTTCCAGGCGAACCGAGTGGCTCAACAAATTTTCAGCCAGTTTGACCAATCGCGAATCCAACATACGTTCTCCCCCCACGTTCCTAATATTTGATAAAATATATTTTACCGAATGGGCAGACTTTTTTCAATTATCGCATCGATTTCTAGTACCGCTTTTTCCAAATCCGTCGCGTCCACATGGTGTTCTAGCCTTTCCACGTACTCACTCTGCTTGTTTTGATACCGAGGGTCGTAATAATGGACCAAAAGCAAGGCGATAGCTGAGCGATAATCCCTGCTGACGAGAGCCTCCCGCAAGAGCGCTCCCTGCTCGGTAGGTATTCTCCTGGCGATTGAGGCGTACGACAGCTCCACTTTTTCTGCAAAGTCGGGACGCCATGAAAACGGGACCACATATTCTTCGTAAATTCGCTGGACACGCGTCTCAAGTGGTGCCGTGACTTGAATATGGATGGCCAGCTTCTTGGCATCGATCAAGAAAGGGGGCAAAATAGCATTCCCAATCCGCCTACTCTCCGCTTCCATCACAAAGAGGGATGCATCCCGATTCCTTTGCAGCGTTTCAAACAAACGGGCATCAAACATCTTCTGATTGGCCGGCTTGCCTTTCCCGATATGCCCAAAAACCGAGCCACGATGTCCTGCCATTCGCTCCAAGTCGAGGACAGGGTATCCGTTTTCCTCTAATCTTCTGAGTAGTTCTGTTTTCCCGACACCCGTCATACCGTGTAGCAAGAAGACGGGGACTTGCAATTCATACGGCTCGATCGTTTCCAGTACGTGCTGACGGTACGCCCGATACCCGCCTTGCAATCGCCGAACTCGCAGACCCGAAAAGGTAGCGAACGTCGCCATGGCCCTGCTGCGCATACCACCTCGCCAGCAAAAGATCGTAGGTGGTTCTCCCCATTCCTCTCCCCGCTGTCGAATCGCTTGCATGATCGCTTCCATTTTGGGAGAAACAATCTGCATACCCAACCATTGAGCGGCGACCTGTCCTTCTCGCTTGTATGTCGTCCCTACCAGTGCTCGTTCTTCATTGCTAAATAAGGGGATGTTGACCGCCCCGGGAATCGACTCCCTGGCGAACTCTCCCGGTGACCGGACGTCTACCAAATTCGCATATCCTTTGACCAACAATTCCTGAACGGTTATCTCATGCAATGTTATGTCACCCTAACTTCTGTTATGCTAGATTTGTCTACTTGAATTTTCAGATATTCTATTATTATACCTCGTTAGCCAGGAGGCCATAACATGTCAGAAAAAGTGAAACTTACTTCCCTCACTACAAAAGGCGGGTGCGGGTGCAAAATCAGCCCTGACGCCTTGTCAGCAGTCCTGAAAAATTTGCCTGCCCCAGCCGTGCGTGACCCACGTCTTTTAGTGGGCGTAGAAACCTCGGATGACGCCGGTGTGTTTCAGTTGAATGATGACCTGGCCATTGTACAAACGCTCGATTTCTTTACCCCAATCGTCGACGATCCGTATTGGTTCGGGCAAATTGCCGCAGCCAACGCCATCAGCGATGTCTTTGCCATGGGCGGCAAACCGATAACGGTACTGAACATCGTTGGATTCCCTATCTCCAAGCTGGACCCTTCCATTCTGACAGATATACTGCGTGGAGCTGCGGACAAGGTAGCGGAAGCAGGTGCGGTGCTCGTAGGGGGACATTCCATCGATGATCCCGAACCGAAATTTGGGTTGGCCGTCACCGGTACGGTACACCCCTCTCGCGTTTTGACCAATGCCGGAGCAAAACCAGGAGACGTGCTGATCCTGACCAAGCCGATCGGTGTCGGTATCCAAACGACCGCGATCAAGCGCGACGCCCTGTCTGTCGAACAAACCGAGCTTGTCATGACTGTCATGGCGACATTGAACAAATACGCAGCCGAATGCATGGAGAGCTTCCCGGTACATGCGTGCACGGACGTCACTGGTTTTGGTCTGTTAGGACACGCGTTGGAAATGGCAGAAGGCAGTCAATCGGGCATTCGGCTTTATGCGAATGAAGTTCCTGTGTTGCCTGGGACTCGTGAACTTGCAGAGCGAGGAATCATTCCCGGCGGAAGTAAATCAAACTTCCGTTGGGTAGAGGATCGCGTGCAATTCCCTGAGGACATGGATGAGCTCGATCGTCTAATCTTGTGTGATGCCGTGACCTCTGGAGGGCTGTTGATTAGCGTGCCCGCTGCAGAAGGAACCCGTCTATTGGAAGAGCTACACGTCCAAGGAATCGAATGGGCAAAGATCATCGGTGAGGTCGTTACGAACCACCCAGGGACCATCCAGGTAAATTCCGATAAATTGTAAAATTTCCCTTGCGTCGGTTCCTGCTTTTGAAGTATCCTAATCAACAAGAGTTGATCTGTACAAAAATTTTGAAAGACGGGAGTGTTGGTTTATGGTCATTTCTGTAGTTATCTTCGCATAGGTAGGCCTCTGATAAGGGGCACTGCCTCTTAACGACCACCTATAGCAAGAAACTGCAGGATGCCAGAACCGCTTCCGTCTTTTTCCGATTGGATGTTTGGGCACCGGTTTTTCGAGGGCCATACCTAGGTGTGGAACCGTCTTTTCAAACCTCGCAATGCTGGGTATTTTCGCCCCTATCCGTATATCGTTCGCCAAAGCGCAAGCGGAAGAGCTTTTGCCTCTCTCCTCGTTTGCGCTTTTTATTGTGCAAAAAGTATTGTAAGGCTCCTGCGAAAGAGATAGAACCAGGTAGGAATGGAGGGATCTTGTCATGCATTGGCGTTCATGGGATTTGAATTTAAAAGTGCGTCTGTTCGGCGAACTTATTACCCACACCTTTTTCTGGATGTACTTTCCGTTTATGGCACTATACTTTAGCGACTCGTTCGGAAAGGACGTCGCGGGCGTTTTGCTGATGGTTCCGCCGCTTTTGGGTATGCTGTCCAATCTTTTCGGAGGCTATCTGGCAGACAAGGCAGGTCGCAAGCCGACCATGCTGCTCTCGCTCTGTACGTCTTCGCTCATGTTTGCGCTGTTTGCTTTTTCCGGCTCTCCTCTGGTCGATTATTTTGCGTTCATCGGGATTGGCATTGCAAGCTCGCTCTACTGGCCTGCCAGCTCCGCGATGGTGGCTGACTTGACGACGGAGGAAGATCGTCGACTTGTATTTGCTACCTTTTACACGGCGATGAACATAGGGGTAGTAGCAGGTCCCGTGCTGGGCTCGTTCTTCTTTGTGCATTACCGCTTTGAACTGTTGCTCGTCTGTACGGTCATCGAGCTGCTCTTTGCCTGTGCCATCTTCCTTCTGGTTAAGGAAACCTTGCCTGCCGAAGTACGTAAGGAGAAAGCCAAAGAACGCTTCTCCCTTTCCCAGCAATTCAAGGGATACGCTGTCATTTTCCGGGACAAAGTGTTTGCTCTCTACATCGGCGCCGGTATCCTGGTAGCCATCGCCTTTATGCAGCTTGATATGTACATGGCTTTATACGTAAAAGAGCATGTAACCAATCAACCGCTGCTGTGGTGGGGAGACTGGACATTTACCGTCGGCGGGACCAGTGCATTCGGCTGGCTGATGGGGCTCAACGGCTTGCTCGTCGTGTTGTTCACCCTTCCCGTAACCCGATGGTTCCAGCATTGGAGCGACCGAAACAGCATGGTGATCTCATCGGTCCTGTACGGCTTTGGTATGTTCCTGATGGCATTTACCGCGAACATCTGGCTGCTGTTTGGCTGTATGGCCATTCTGACGCTGGGGGAGTTGATTCGTACTCCCGTGGCTCAGAGCTTTATCAGTAAATACGCACCAGAAGATGCCCGCGGACAATATATGGGGGCTTCGTCCCTGCAGTTTTCCATCGGACGCTTTATTGCTCCCCTGACCATCGGAATCTCTCAATGGCTGTCGCCTGTAGGCGTCTTCGGGATCATTCTGGCTGTCTCCCTGTTCAGCGCGTATCTGTATATCCGCTTGTTCCGTATGATTCCTGAGGAACAGCATCCATCTTCCCAATCGTAATACGCAAAGGCCGACCCACGCTGTGACGGGGTCGGCTTTTTCTCTGGCCTCGAACTCGTACCAATTGTACTAGCTTTCAAAATCTAGCATATAGTGAGTACTAGGTAGGGAGAGTCACGTCAGGAGGGGGTTTTTCCATGAATCAGCCGAGCGCATTCGCCACATTTAAAACTAAGGGAGAGTACGTGTACCGAACATCCGCCTATATTCAGTGGGGTACGTCATCTGCATCACTAGGAAGCTGCCTCTTGCTGAATCCAGGCTCGTCCACCCTATTCCGGGAAAGACCTGCGCCTCATCACTCGGTCATGGGACAAACTACGCTCGATCCGACGATGCACCAGTTGGTAAAACTGACTGAAGCGATCTATCAACCAAAGGCGGAGCAAGGCACACTCGAGGGCAGACTGCACATCTACAACCTTTTTTCCTTGCAAAACCCGCAAGCAAAAGAGGCAATCAGCCTGTTCGAAACCCTCCTCCATGCAGGTGATACGGCACTAGACGAACACATCACGCGTTCTCATGAGCTGGTCAAGCACCCGTGGATGTTGCTCGGCTGGGGATGCATGGCAAAGGCTTCTCGTCCCATCACCTCTTTGAAGGAAATGTGGCTGCGAGAGATTGCCGCTGCCGGTGTCCCTACATTTGGAAAACCGTGTGCCACCGGGAAAAACTACTACCATCCTTGCCCACAACTGCATGCCATGAGAGAGCTGATCCTGCGGGACTTGGTTGGCTTGCACGACCAGGCTTGCGGTTCTGTTCGGGGGTAAACACTCGTTTTTGCTTCGCTGTTCCTTTTTTCCAGTCAGTTCGGACTTTTTGCGGAGGGGCGGAAAAAGGAGAAAACACTCCAGGTTGGTAGTGACACCTGCACAGGGGTCATCCCTGCACGGCTCCTTTCCAAAAGTGGAACCGCGTCCAAAGTAGTCGTTAGGAGTGTCCACTCAAGGTGGACGCTAAGGGCCTGTTCCTCTTTTTCCACTCCGCCTCGGCTGTGTCCCTAATACCTTCGCTTTTTTCCCCTTTTTCCTGGCGAGCTTTTTATTTCTTTCGAGATTTGCAAGCTTGGATCACAAACAATATCTATCTACATATACTCCTAATCGTATCCACCTCCCCCAAAAATGATAAAGGGATAGCCATATAGCTTTCCCCAATGTGCAGAGAAATCACTGTTTGCTAGCGGAGTTTTCGTTTTTTATTTGAATAGAAAAAAGTTACCATGCATTCTGCAACCTGAGAGGATCCCCACAAGGGGTTACAACGTTCGATAACAAGATCCTAACCGCTAGAAAAGCATGTTTCCAGGCGGAGCGACTGCGGAGTCCCTCTTAGCGGAACCATGTATCCCGAGGAAAAAGAATCGCTATCCATGATTAACTGCGTAGCTGCGCGCCGTTTGGCGATTCCCTCGGGATCATGGTGAAGTGAACAGGCTTTTCTCCACGACAGCCACTTTCTCGACAAATAAAAGAGTCTGCTCCGCCAAAAGGGAAACAGACTCTTTTTTCTGCACTAGCTGTTACGGCATTTCGTTTGCCTCATAATACTCTTCCCGGTCAAACTTGCCTCGCATCCATTTGTACGTATCATCGTAAATGCTGCGTACGACCTGATCGGTGCTGGTTGCAGACTGGATCAATGTCTTGGAGCCGTAATAGTACGCATGCACATTGTTTTTATCCATTCCGAGCTTGTGGGCGGCTACGAGCTGGTTGTAATAAGTCTGATAGAACTTGGGATCACGGTACATCCGCTCATCCCCTTCTATTTCTACACCCATCCCGTACTTCTTCACGGTGTCTAGCACGCCCTCGATACGGTCGAGCTGTACCGGCTTGTCGCTGTAATAGTTCGGCTGCAGGAAAGCATAGTCAAAATACAGCGATTTCCACTCCCCTACACCTGGAGCACCGTAATACGGAATCCAGTAGAAACGCAACGCCTCATCATGAACCATCCCCGCCATGCTGCGAATCAAATCGCGTTCCTTTGGAGCACTGTCTTCGATCAGCTCATGGAACCAATAGATTCCTTCCAGCTTCAGATACGAATACCCTGCTTTGTTCCAACGCTTTTGCAGCTCCTGGAAGTACCATTCCAACGCCTGCTTACGGTTCTCGTATGCTTGCTCCTCACCAATGCCTGCCGGACTAAACGAGAGCGACGGCTTGTTATCCGCCAGCTTGCCAAAGTTGGTCTGATTCATATTCGGATATGGCAACGCCAAAACGACATTTTCCTGTGTCGGTGTCGTGTACAGGGTCCCTCTCAGACGATTGTATTCCCGCATGGCACTGTTCAAGGCATCCAGCTGTCTATCCGTCCCGAACAGGTCATTCAGATACCCTTGCCAGCCTTGCTTGGTCGCAGCCATATCCTGATACGGCAAGAAGAGGACTGTATCAAACATTTGGTCACGCATGTAACCGTCTGCTGTGCGATAGCCGACCATTGGCAGGAAGTCTTCCTTGCTCCAGTTTCCACGATCCCCATAGGCTCCTGAATAAGCCAGAAGCATATTTTCTACTCGGTTTCCTGCTTTTTTATCTTCCATCATTTGCGTTGGGCTAGGCGGCGGCAATAACACCGCTCCTTCCCATCGACTGTTTTCGTTCGCCCAGACTTCCAGTTGACGAGCGAAAGCAAAAACTTTTACCGGGAAAGAGACACGCACGTAGCGTGCTTCTACATCAGGAAGCGTCACACTCAATGTACGCAATACCTGTTTTTCCTCAGATGCAGGGACGTCATGGACGGCTTTTCCCGCATAGGACCAAGACTTGCCGTCACGCGATACTTCTACATCCATCGACTCGGGAAGGGTAACACCCGAGGACTTTTGCTGTCTAAAGGTCAACGCGACCCGTTCCAACGGTTTATCCTCTGACAGAGCCACCGTAACTTTCCGACCGAACTGACGGTTAAAGCCAGTCCACTCCTCGGATGGCGTCACCAACCCACCTACCGGGCCCGGATACTGCTTCTCTACGGTTTGGAAATAAGAATCGGGTGGTCCGAACGTTTTCACTGAGGTAAAGCTACCCGGAGCCACATTGACCAAATCGTCCTGCTCGGCTGATTCGACTGCTTCGTCATCCTCATCCGTCGAATTCGGGTTATCCACCGTGGGACCTTCCTGGCTGGCAGCATCGGAATTTGCCTTCTCTGAATCAGCCGCCTGTTCCTTCGAATCCGTAGCTTGCTCGCTACCATTTACCGCTTGGTCACCAGACTCATTCTTTGGCGCGTTTGTAATTTCGACCGGGATCGTCTCGGTACGATAACCCATCGTAACGGTCACATTCCCTTTTCCCGGTGTCGGGCCGGCAACAAATGTCCCATCTGGCAGGATCGTTCCCAGCTCCGGTCGGTCAAAAGCAAAGACCGGCGTAAACGGCAGCTTTTCTCCCGTCGGACTCGTCACATTTACACGCTGGCTGGTGCCAGCCATCAGGCTCACATTCTTGGTGCTCAACGTGAATTGGGCTTGTTCTGCCTGCTGGTATCGGGCGTTCAACACACGCTCAGCAATCACAGCCGCTTCCGCGCGGGTCACGGTTCCGAGCGGATTAAACTTCCCATTCGCGCCCTGCATCCAGCGCTGATTGCTGACTACTGCGATCGCTTCACGGGCATAGCCCGCCATTTCCTCTTCGTCGCTGTACGCAGCTGTACTCGTACTTGCTGCTTTTGCCACATGGCTCGCTTGCATCAGACGCGAGAGCAACACAGCCAGCTCTTGCCTTGTCAGGGGATCAGCTGCTCCCACGGTGTTGTCGTTTCTACCGTTCATGACACCAAGCTCCGATAGTCCGTAGACATACGGCGCATAAGGGCTCTCCACCGGTACATCCTCAAAGCTCGCCTCTTTTGCTGTTTGTGGCTGTAGTCCGACCACCTTGGTCAGCAAAACGGCGATATCTTGACGGGAAATCGTGTTTTGCGGGTAAAAAAGGCCATCTCCCTGACCATTGACTATTTGAAGGGACGCCAAGTGATTAATGGCTTCCTTCGCATAGCTGTTCCCTAGATCTGTAAACGTTGCAGTGGTTTGATCCTGCACCTCGTTCTGTACAGAATCCGCTGTCGCGTTGCTGGTATTGCTGGTATTGCTCGTATCAGATGCAGCGCTAGCCATCGGAGCCGCCGTAGCCAAAAGCGTAGAAAACGCCAGACAAGCGGCCACAATACGGTTTCCCATTCGTTTCTTACTCATTGTATTCTCCTCCAATTACCCCTTCTCTTTCTTATTCGGCAGGGGGAACCATCGACGGGCGAGGGGGTTTTGGTCCAAAAAACTGGTAGTAATCAACCTTCATATTTCCGTTGTAGAGCTTCCGTTTTTTGCTCGCCTTCCGTCCAAAATGTTCTTCAAACAATTCGTCCGACGTGATGATGTAAAAAGACCACGTATCCAGGGCAGCAAAGGTCTTACCCATTTCACCATACATCTTGCTTACCTGCTTCCACTCGCCCAAGCGTTCTCCATATGGCGGGTTGCAGATCAGATACCCGTACTTTTTCTTGGTCTGGACATCGCGCATGTCCATGCGTTGGAAATGGATCAGATCATCGACCCCCGCTTCAGCCGCATTGATGCGCGCGATCTTCAAAATCTCTTCATCCATATCCGTACCGATGATCTCCAGCTTTTGATCATAACGAGCCAGATCGTGAGTCTCCGCGCGAGCCTCTCTCCAGACTGACTTCGGGATGGACGGCCAGCTCTCCGATACAAAATCCCGGTTCATGCCTGGGGCGATATTCTGCCCGATCAGCGCCGCTTCGATCGGAATGGTACCAGAGCCGCAAAACGGGTCCATGAAAACGCGATCCGGCTTCCAACGGGACAGCATGATCATGGCAGCAGCCATCGTCTCCTTGAGTGGCGCGGTTCCGATCAGTTCGCGGTAGCCCCGTTTATGTAATCCCGGCCCGGATGTGTCGATGGTCAGCGTTGCCACATCTTTCAGTAACGCTACCTCAATCTTGTACAACGGTCCCAGCTCATCGAACCAATCCCGCTTGTACGTCTTTTTCAGACTTTCCACGACAGCCTTTTTCACGATGGCCTGACAGTCAGGTACGCTGAACAACGTAGACTTCACGGACTTGCCTTCTACCGGAAAAGTAGCGTCCTCCGTGATCCAGTCCGCCCACGGCAAAGCCTTGGTCTTTTCAAACAGCTCGTCAAACGTAGTCGCTTGGAACTCCCCAATCTTTAGACGCACCCGGTCGGCAGTTCGTAACCATAAATTTGTTCGCGCAATCGCAGAAATATCCGCGGTAAATGTCACCTTGCCATTTTCCACCTGTACATCCGTATAGCCGAGTGATTTTACCTCTTCTGCTACCACAGATTCCAATCCAAATGTCGCCGTAGCGATCAATTCTACTTTTTGCATCCTACTTTTCTCCTGTCGTACATATGGCTTCGGGCTACACCCTTATACTATATTACCCGATTTGGGTATAGCGTTGGTAATCTTGTCCTAAAATCCAAAAACCGCCCTTTAGCCAGTACGTGGCGGGAAACAGCATGATCGGAGGATCGTCTGGAAAACCTATGAAATAGAAAGAATGGATCAAAAGGAGGCAGCCATGCCCGAATTACCTGAGATGGAGACTTATCGGAGACTACTGCAGCAGCAGATCGGCGGGCTGACGATTACCGATACCCATGTCGATCGGGAAAAGACGATTAATCTGCCTGTGGATCGATTTGCCCAAATCATTCGTGGCAACAGGCTCACTCTCATCGATCGCCGCGGCAAGCACTTGTTGTTTCATTTGGAAAACAGCTATGTCCTGCTGCTCCATTTAATGCTTGGCGGTTTTCTCTATCTCGGTACGGCAGAGGACAAGCTGTCTCGTACATCGCAAGTCACGCTTTCGTTTGGCAGCCGGATTCTTTATTTTCATGGGCTACGCCTCGGATACCTTCATCTTTTGACAACCGAGCAAATCGATGAAAGGCTCGCGGATCTGGGACCTGAACCTCTCGCCACTGCGTTTACAGCTTCACATCTGGCTCAGCTGCTATCTGGCAAGCGAGGGATTCTCAAGACAGCCCTAGTCGATCAGCATTGGCTAGCCGGCATCGGAAATTGCTACTCCGATGAAATCTGCTTTCATGCCGGGATCTTGCCCACACGGCGCATTCCCGAGCTCTCCCCTGAAGATGGGACTCGACTCTACCACTCGATGCAGGCTGTCTTGAGCGAAGCCATGCAATTCGGCGGGTATATGGAGACCCCGCTCTACCAGGGCGATGGACTCACAGGCGGCTATAACGACCGCTGCCGAGTATACGACAGAGGAGGAGAGCCGTGCCTACGCTGCGGTCACGCAATCGTAGGGGACAGGCTCTCCTCCCGAAAAGTCTTTTTCTGCACCCACTGCCAGAATTAATAAATAAAATCAGACAGTGGTATGCTCGGACGTTTTCATTTTTTTCACCATGTATACCTGCTCCGTGCCCGACGGACCGAAGCCTGCTTCCTCCAATATCCGCAAAAGCTGATCCTGAGATGCTGGCAGGTTAAAGGTCGAACGGCGGCATTCCAGTTCGTGTGGCGCATACAGCTCGGTCAATGCCACACGCATGATCGTATCCGCATCGGTATTCCCTGGCTCCGCTGCACAATGACGGAGTACGATAGAAGCGACTTTTCCTTCTTCATTTACCGTCCGTTTGTACATCGCGTATCCGACAGAGTGACCTTGGGCGTCCTCGACCAGCAAGGCTTCGCCATCCCGCATGCTCTGCCACTGATTTTGCCACGGCGCGTCCGACTGATAAAAAGGTAATGTAGAAGCCTCCCCGGCGAGAACATGCCGTACGCGATACGCTACATTCTCTTCGACACCAAAAAGGTTGGCAGGAAGGGCGTCGGTCCTTTGCCAGAACAACAACCGGTCCAATACTTCGTAGCCCAATTGTTCATAGAGGGCAATCGCTTTGTCATTTTGGCTGACGGCTTCCAACGTGGCATCATCTACCCCCGCTTCTTGGTACAGCTCGAGCGTTGCTGCCATCAGCTGTCGTCCCAGTCCCTGACGGCGATAAGCGGTGGCGACACCTGTACCGCCATTCCATGCGATTTTTCGGCCGTTGATGATTCGCAATCCACTTGCTACCAAGCCGACGGGCTCGTCATCATCAAAGGCAACTACTGACAGGCTGAGAACATAGCCTTCCGCACCAAGGCGTTGAACCAACATTTCTTCTGTCATGGTAATCGGGAAAAAGTAGCCTTCAAAACCCCTATTCCAAGCTTTTGTCACTTCCGCAAATGTACAGTCACTCATCCGCTTGATGGTAATCATGGAATCACCTTCCAATCCATTTGATAAAATTATTTTAATTGACAAAAACTAAAAATTCAATCACTTTCACTCGACAATACCCGTCCCTGTCCCTCAACCTGCTGACATGGTAAGATGGAAAAAAGTTTGTTCCCAGGAGGTTCCGATGCGCAAACAGCTCACGGTAGGCTCATTGATTACTGGGCGTTCCGTCCCACCCCATACGCAAACAACTCCTATACATACAAAAGCAGCAGCTCTAGCCAATCGTACAACCAGTCGATCAACAGCTCGTCTGCAAGGTGAACAAGTCAGCGTGCGAGTGAAACAGCGCGATCAAGTGTTTCAAGTACATGCTGTCCCCCGCGAGACTCTCTTGTCAGCGGCCTTGGCGCAAGGACACCCTCTGGCCTATAAATGCCAGCAAGGACATTGCGGAAAGTGCAGCGTGCAACTGATGGAGGGAAGTTCCTGTCTCTCGTCTCCTACGGATCAGGAACAAGAAAAGCTAGGTAGCAAGCTAACCCAAGGTTACCGCCTTGCTTGTCAGAGCACGTTTCGATCTACGATACAGAAATAAAGGTGGCTATCTCATGAAATCGAATCGAATCTTATTGTTCGCGGGTGGAAGTCTCGGACAATGGGCCATTCACCATATCAAGCCGGAAGATTGGTTAGTCGGTGTAGATAGAGGAGCCTTGTTCCTCGTCAAGCATGGTTTTTCGCCTCGTCTCGCCATCGGTGACTTTGACTCCGTCAGTCCTGATGAGAAAGCAGAAATCGAGCAACATAGCCAGTCCGTTTCCGCCTGTGACCCGGTCATGAAGGATCTGACGGATACGGAAATGGCTCTCACCTGGGCATTGGAACAACAACCTGCAGAAATCGTGCTGGTAGGAGCATTAGGCTCTCGCTTCGATCATTCCTTGGCGAATGTTCATTTACTGCAAAAGGCGTTGCAAGCTGAAATTCCTTGCAAAATCGTGGATGAGTACAACGAGATTCGCTTAATCAACAGCATGCTCACAGTGGAGCGGGACCATTTCTCAAATCTCTCCTTGCTTCCTTTAAGCCCGGAAGTAACTGGCATCACGCTCCATGGCTTTCAATATCCGCTGGAGAATGCCACCTTGCGCATCGGCGACACGCTCGGAATCAGTAATGTACTGAAGGATGCCGCAGGAACGATCTCGCTGCTTTCTGGCCTGTTACTCGTCATCAAAAGCAAGGATTAGAATCCTCTCGAAAAAAGGATCGCCTGTCTAACAAAGACGGACGATCCTTTTTGTATCTAGTCAGCATCTTCTTCCGGGACCAGCGGCAGCTGCCAATCGATTTCCTCGATGCCCTTGGAGCGCAAAAACGCATTGGCCCGCGAAAAAGGACGACTGCCAAAAAAGCCGCGATTGGCGGAAAACGGACTCGGATGCGGAGATTGAATGATGAAATGCTTGCTCGTATCAATGAACGAAGCTTTTTCCTGTGCATGCTTGCCCCAGAGAATGAACACCAATGGGTTTTCCCTGTCGTTTAGATGGGTAATTATCTGATTAGTGAAGGTTTCCCATCCCAAGCCTTTGTGCGAGTTCGGAGTACCGCTGCGCACCGTCAGCACCGTGTTGAGCATCATCACGCCTTGCTTTGCCCAGTGAGTCAAATACCCGTGCTGCGGGATCGTGCAGTTCAGGTCGCTCTGCAGCTCCTTGTAAATGTTTTGCAAGGAAGGCGGCGGCTTGATCCCTGGCTTTACGGAAAAGCTCAAGCCGTGCGCTTGCCCCGGTCCGTGATACGGGTCTTGTCCCAAAATGACAACCTTCGCATTCTCATACCCGGTCAGATGCAGCGCGGTAAAAATGTTGTACATATCTGGATAGACCGTCTGCGTCTGGTACTCTTCCTTTAACATTTGCCGCAATTTCAAGTAGTAGGGCTTCTCGAACTCGTCTGCCAATACGGGAGCCCAATCATTTTGCAGGATCGTCATGTATTCTCACCTTGTCCGATAGTTTTGCTTCTAGCTTATCATAACGGCTGAGCGATCAAGAAGGTAGGGAATAAAAATTGAAAATCGTTTCGCAAAAAATCCAGAAATAAGGGGGCTTTAGTAAATGAACACATCAAAAATTTCATGCACAGAGTCTTGAACGTTTTTCCGCACACTCATGCTGTTACCCCGTCTTTTGAGCTCAATCTGTTTCTCATTCTCCCGCTGCTCCCCTGTATGCTTGCCCTCTATTTGTATCGCCGAAATGCAGAGCAGCCTGCGATTCCGCTGACACACTGAACCATTTGTCTCTCGAGCTCAAGCAACACGTCGATCACTTCACATCAATCGTGTAGGACCTCCCCCCTCAAGTCCTATTTATTCGCTTTTTCCTAGTCGTAGTTTCCTAGGACCCTTGCTTGATAGCTGATCTGCTCGAATTTTGTCATAATATTTTCTGGGAAGATTTAGATACATAAAAGGGAAGAGGTTTACTACATGAAATGGGATATCAAATCGTTTATCGGGGGCATCGTCGTAGGTTCGGTGTTGTTCTCCGGGATCGCGATCGCAGCACCAGCATACCCAGATGCGACTGAAGGAACGAAGACACCGTTCACCTACTACTTTGAAGGGGTACCGAAATCGCCTACGAGCGACGTACAAGGGATTATGTACAAAAATTCTGTATACGTTCCCGTCCGCTTTGTCGCGGAAAACTTGAACAAACCCGTTATTTATGACGCAAAGTCAAAATCTATTTTTATCGGCAAGCTTCCGGTAGCCAAGATGTATTCCAAAATGGAAGCGGTGGAGCTGGTCAAAAAGAAATTCGCCGGCAGCCTGACTCCTGCACACGTAGTCGAATACGATCACGACGACGAAAAAGGCCATTATGTTATTCAAGTTTATCAAACCGTCGTGAACAACTTCCAGTCTGGAGATAGCTATACAAGCACCTATGGCTGGTTTGTCGTGAATCCGAATACAGGGGAAGTTAAATCGTTGCTATAATCTTATACGTTTATAAAGCAAAGAACAGCAGCCTTAGGGGGGCAGCTGTTCTTTTTTTGCCATGCAACTATTCATTCAACGGAAAATGACACGCGACATAATGGCCATCCACTTGCTGCTGTAGCGGTGGAGCTGTCTGGCGGCACAAGTCCTGGACGTACCGACAGCGCGTGTGGAAATGACATCCTGACGGCGGATTCGCCGGATTCGGTAAATCTCCTTGCAAGACAATCCGCTCATTTCGCTGTGTCGGGTCTGGAATCGGTACTGCCGATAGCAAGGCCTCTGTATAAGGGTGCATGGGTCTCGCAAAAAGCTCGTCGCGTTCAGCGAGCTCCACGATCTTGCCCAGATACATGACGGCGATCCGGTCACTGATGTGCTTGACGGCAGGAAGTCCGTGCGAAATAAAAATGTAAGTAAGCTGCAGCTCCTTTTGCAGCTTTTTCAACAGATTCAAGATCTGCGATTGAATGGAAACGTCCAGCGCAGATACAGCTTCATCGCATACAATCAAGCTAGGATGCAGGGCGAGTGCTCGTGCGATCCCGATGCGCTGCCTTTGGCCACCGCTGAATTCGTGGGGATGACGGCTCAGATGATGGGCACCCAGACCGACCAGCTCCAACAATTCCACCACTTTATCCCTGATTTCCTTTCCCCGTCCCAAGCCGTGCACACGAAGCGGCTCTGCTACGATATCCTCTACCCGCATGCGAGGATTTAACGAGGAATAGGGGTCCTGGAAGATCATCTGCATGTTCCGGCGAATCGCTTTCTCTTCCTCTTTGCCGAGCCCTGTCAAGTGCTTGCCCTCGAACCAGATCTCCCCTTCCGTAGGCTCCAACAGCTGGAGAATCATTTGGCCCGTCGTCGATTTACCACAACCCGACTCGCCTACAATCCCCAGTGTTTCCCCTCGGAACACGGTAAAGTCTACGCCGTCTACTGCCCGTACATGGCCCATCTTTTTGGAAAACATGCCTTGTTTGTACGGAAAATGTTTTTTCAGCCCTTTCACCTCAAGCAAAGCTTCTTGCGCCTGATTCATGGTGCATTTCCTCCTTACGCATATAAGCAGCGTGCCAGATGGTCTTGGTCCACCTCGACAAGCGACGGCTTCTTGGATTGGCACTGCTCAGTTGCAATCGGACAACGGGGATGAAACGCACAGCCATTTGGCATATTCAGTGGATTCGGGACAGCTCCGGGAATGGACTCCAGCTCCTCTCGCTGTTCGTCGAGCTTGGGCAACGAGCCAAGCAGCCCTTTTGTGTACGGATGCTTCGGTCGGGCGAAAAGTTCAAAGACGTTCGCCTGCTCCACCACCTCACCGGCATACATGACGATCACTCGATCCGCCATCTCCGCAACGACACCGAGATCGTGAGTAATCAGGATGACTCCCGTATCGTATTCATCATTCAATTTCTTCAATAGCTCCAAGATTTGCGCCTGAATGGTTACATCGAGTGCAGTCGTCGGCTCGTCCGCAATCAGCAGAGCTGGATTGCATCCCAAGGCCATCGCAATCATCACACGTTGGCGCATCCCCCCTGAAAGCTGATGCGGAAAATAATCGACCACTTTATCTGCCCGCGGGATCCCGACTGTATCTAGCATCTCTATGCTTTTTGCGCGTGCCTGCTGCTTGTCCATGTTTTGATGATGACGAAACACTTCACTCAGCTGGTTGCCGACCGTGAAAACCGGATTGAGTGAAGTCATCGGCTCTTGGAAGATCATCGACAATTTGTTGCCGCGCAGCTTACGAAGTTCTTTTTTGTTTAACGCGAGCAGATTTTGTCCTTCCAGCAAGATTTCCCCGCCCACCACTTGTCCGGGCGGAGCCACCAAACCCATGATCGAGAGGGAGGTAACGCTTTTACCACAGCCCGACTCACCTACGATGGCCAGCGTCTCTCCTTTAGCAACGGAAAAGGAGATTCCATTCACAGAAGGAATCACTCCCTCTTCCGTTTTAAAGTGTGTTTGCAGGTTCTTCACTTCCAGTAATTTCGTTTTCATCTGACCACCCCCCTTACTTTCTTGCCTTCATCCGTGGGTCAAGCACATCGCGCAGCCAGTCTCCAAGGAACATGATTCCGAGCACGGTAATCGTGATGGCAATCCCCGGGAAGGTAGCTACCCACCAGCTCGTAGCCAAGTACTGTCTTCCGTCGCTGAGCATACCTCCCCACGATACGGCTGGCGGCTGAATTCCTAGACCAAGAAAGCTCAGGGAAGCTTCTGCGATGATCGTTGTTGCTACACTCAATGTGGAAACCACGATAAAAGAAGAAATGACGTTGGGCAGGATGTGCGTCAGGATGATCCTCCGGTGACTCGCCCCAACGGTCCGTGCGGCTTTGACGTAGTCCCGTTCCTTTACCCCCAATACCTCACTGCGAATAATCCGCGCGTATTTCACCCAATTGGTAAAACCTAAAACGAGGATCAATGTCATCAGGCTCGGACCTAAGACTGCCAGAATGACCAGCATGAACAAAATATTAGGGATTGCCAGGAATGCGTCGACCGTTCGCATGATGATGCTGTCGATCCATCCCCCGTAATAACCGGAAACTAAGCCGAGAATGACCCCGATCGCCCCGGCCAAAATCACCGCACAGATACCCACCATGAGCGATACTTGTGATCCGTAAATGATCCGACTCCATACATCTCTGCCCAGGTTGTCCGTTCCCAGAGGGTTGATCGAGGAGCCACCCTCCATCCACATGGGCGGTTTCAGACGTTTGGCTGCCTGCGTTTTGGCCGGGTCATGCGGGGCAATCACTCCCGCGAAGAGAGACATAAACACAACGGCAACGACGATAATCAACCCGATCGTTCCGGTTTTGCTTTTGAACAGCACGCGGGCAAATCGTCCAAACTGACCGGTTTGCTGTGCCGGTTTGCCTATGCTCTGTAGTTGCGGCGTTTGTGTTTCCAAGGATGCAGACACATGGCTCACCTCCGATTAGTTGTACTTGATACGCGGGTCCAGGACACGATAGAGAACATCTGCTAGCAGATTGCTGATGATGACGAGGAATGCCACGACAAACACAGCCGCCTGTACAATAGCCATATCACGAGTATTGACCGCCTGAATGATCAATTGCCCCATTCCCGGCCAGGAGAAGATCGTCTCGGTAATCAAAGTACCCCCGATCAACGTCGATGTCTGCAAGGCCATGATCGTCACGACCGGGATCATCGAGTTTCGCAAGGCATGCTTGTACACCACAATGGTTTCAAGCAGACCTTTGCTGCGGGCCGTGCGGATATAATCCTGGTTCAATATCTCCAACATGCTAGAACGGATCAGGCGGGTCATCTCAGCTGCGATACCCGTTCCCAACGTGAAAGCGGGCAAGATTAGGTGCGCCACTGAGCCGCGCCCTGATACTGGTAAGACCTTTAGCTCCACCGCGAACAACAGGATGAGCATGATCCCTAACCAAAAATGTGGCATCGCTTTTCCTAAGACGGAACTTCCTGAAAAGAGGACATCGAGGAATGAATTACGCTTGGTGGCAGAGAGAATGCCTAGAGGGATGGAAATGACGGTTGCCACAAGCATAGCGGCAAACGCTAATTCAAATGTCGCGGGTAGCCTCTCCATCACGATCGGCAAAGCAGGCATATCGTAGCGGAATGAATTTCCAAAGTCACCTTGCAGCAGATGTCCGATGAACGTGAAGTACTGTACATACAATGGCTGATCCAGTCCAAGCGCAGCAATCAAAATTCTCCGGTCCTCGTCTGTAGCCGTATCGGACAGCATCAGTGAGACAGGATCTCCCGTACAGTAAACGAGCACGAACACGATGATGGAGATTAAAAAAAGGACAGGGATGATCTGGAGCAAAGATTTCAGCAAGTACTGCCTCATGGTGTCACCTCCGAATGAGTCTTTTTAGACAGGAGGAGGTCTCAGCTTGAAGAGACCTCCCCCTGGGTACTTCCCTAGTTTTCTTTCCCTATTTCTTGGTGACCTCATCTGCGAACAGCATTTCGTCCAGTCGAGGCTCGAAATTGACTTTGTCGCTTACACCGTAGTTCGCATTCATTTGGTACATGTAAATTTGCGGACGCTCTTCTGCGATGATGTTTTGAACCTTCACATACTGTTTCGCGCGCTCTTCCAGGTTCATGTTCTTTTCGGCTTCCTTCAGCAGCTTGTCTACCTCTGGATTGCTGTAATCAGATTCACCTTTGGCGCGCTCGGTCGTCAGGCGGTCAAACGCCAGAGAAGCATCAAACATGGAGTTTGCGTAGGAAATCATGAATACTTCACCAAACTTTTTCGCTTTGTACGTCTCGTTGAACTTGCTCCATTCCAACAGATCCAGCTTTGCGCGAATTCCTGCTTCTGCCAGCATCGCTTGAATCAGCTCGGCAGTTTCTTTGTCTTTCAAATAACGACCGCTTGTAGCGCTGAACGTAATGTCCACACCGTTGGGGTATCCTGCTTCTGCCAGAAGCTGTTTGGCACGTTCGGGATCGTAGAGCGATTTGCCGTACAGCTCTGGATCGGCCCCAAAGTTCCCTGCGGTCACGCGTGTACGCGTAGGAGTACCGCCGCCTGCTAAAATGCTGTCCACGATCGCTTTTTCGTCTATGGCGAGGTCGATAGCTTCACGCACTTTCGGATTTTCTGTGACCGTTCCCGGTGTCGTTCGCAAAGACAGCTGCATCACGCGCTGAGTCGGGCCTGTCATCGCGTGTGTTCCTTCGTTGCTCTCGATCCGTTCCATATCGCTCGGCGGAATGTTTACAGCGATGTCTACCCCGCCTGTCAACAGTTCAGCCACACGAGTCGCATCCTCAGGAATGGATCTGAAAACGAGCTTGTCCCACTTGGGCTTATCGCCGAAATACTGATCGTTTTTCACCAAGATCAAGCGATCGTCTCGCTTCCATTCTTGGAATTTGTATGGCCCTGTACCGACTGGATTCTTGAGGAACTCATCCCAGCCCTTTTCCTTAATGTACTTGGAAGGCAGCATGCTGGAGCCGAGGCGGGAGAGCCTGTTCAGCAGCACTGGCTCTGATTCGTTTGTAATAATCTCAATCGTGTGAGGGTCAACAATTTTCACTTCTTTTATTTGCTTGTAATTTCCGTATTCCAAAAGCTTTTGATCTTTGGCGATCCGCTCCAGCGTAAACTTCACGTCTTCTGCGGTAAACGGGTCTCCATTGTGAAAGGTTACGCCTTCGCGCAGCTTGAAGCGCCAGGTCTTATCATTTACGATCTCCCACGAAGTGGCCAGATCAGGCTGAACTTTTTGATTCCTATCCTTCTTCACCAGATAGTTGAACATGTTGACATGGACGGCTTCTGTGGATGTATTGTTGTGGTCGTGAATATCGAAGCTGACAATGTCACTTCCGCTGGCAAACGTCAGTACTTTCTCACCCGTATCGCTCGCTGCAGGAGTGGTTGTGCCTTGGGCAGCTTGCTCCTGCTTTGGTGCCGTCGTAGTCGACGATTGGCTGCTGCAACCAACCATTGCAGTAGATAGAGCAAGAATGGCGGCTAGTCCGATTCCGGCTAAACTCTTTTTCATGTTGTTCGCCCCCTAAACTTTTTCAGTTTCTCTTTTTTTCCGCACTTGAGTCCTATCATGCTTTCATTTGCCAAGGTAATTCAAAGCTAGTGCAGAAAGCATAGCGATGCCGACGGGAAGTGCATCCTCATCGATATCGAACATCGGGTGATGCAGAGGGTACGTCGTTTGTTTCTCCGGATTGCCAACACCCAGACGGAAAAATACTCCCGGAACGTGCTCGGTGTAGTACGAAAAATCCTCGCCACCCATAGATGGCGTCACCAGCTGGTATTTTCCTTCACCCAGCACTTCATCGGACGTCGCCAGCAACCGGTCTACCATTTGATCGTCATTGACGATGGAAGGATAGCCGAAATGGTAATCGAACTCGTAGGTAGCTCCCAGCGCCATCGTTACTCCCTGGACCACTGCTTCTATCTTACCCGGCATTTGTTCTCGCAGGGCTGGATTCAGC